>NZ_CP021416.1:0-319615 GCF_002162315.1 Sulfurospirillum diekertiae
TTTTGTCCTTTATTCACAGCTTTGTTCACAGGGTGAATAACTTTTTTCACATTATACCCATACCCGCTTTAACATATAACTAATAATAGTTTAGATAAAATAAATCAAACTTATTCACATGATATTCACAGGGTGAAGACTTTTTTAAGGAGCGTTTTTGTTAGCAGATACTGTCATAGAACTTTTAAAAGGAGAAATCGCTTCTTTAGAATATGATCGCTATATTAAACAGCTAAAATTCCATGAAAAGGCCTCTAATTCAGATCAAATGGTCTTTCTTGCTCCTAATATTTTGATTGCTAATTGGGTGAGAACTAAATACGCCGATAAAATTGCCCATCTCTTTGAACTCAAAACAGGTAAAAAACCTGAAATCAAAATTGTCCTTAAAGAACATCTTAAAACGACAAAAGTGAAAACAACCCCTATTGAAATCATCGATGCTATTAAAAACACTAAAAACACTATTTTAAATCCGTCTTATACCTTTGATAGTTTTGTGGTAGGAAGCTCAAACCAATATGCCTACACAGCTGCTAAATCCATTGCTGAAAAACCAGGTGTTATGTACAATCCTGTTTTTATTTATGGACCTACGGGGCTTGGTAAAACACACCTTATTCATGCCGTTGGTAATTATGCCCAAGCAAAAGGTAAAATTGTCATTTACGCAACCATTGAGCAATTTATGAATGACTTTACTTACAATCTTCGAAACCAATCCATGGACAGATTTCGCGAAAAATACCGTAATTGCGATGTTTTACTGATTGATGATACACAATTTTTATCCAATAAAATTCAAACGCAAGAAGAGTTTTTTCATACGTTCAATGAACTTCACTCTGCAGGTAAACAGATTGTTTTAACATCCGATAAACCACCTAAAATGATTAATGGACTTGAAGATCGTTTAAAAAGCCGTTTTGAATGGGGTTTGATTGCCGATATTGGTTTACCAGAATTAGAGACCAAAATTGCCATTATCAAAAAGAAATGTGAACTCGATGGCATTAATCTTAACAGTGATATTGTCAATTACATTGCTGCCAATATGGGCGATAACATCCGTGAAATTGAAAGCGCTATTATTAACCTCAATGCCTATGCATCGCTTATGCGTCAAGAAATTACCCTTGATTTTGCAAAAAATGTAATGAGAGAACAAATCAAAGAGCGTCGTGAAAATATTAGCCTTGAAGATATTATTCAAATTATTGCTAAAGATCTCAATATTAAACCTAGTGAAATTAAATCAACAAAACGCAGCAAAAATATAGTAGAAGCTAGACGTATCGGAATTTACTTGGCACGAACACTCACACCAAATTCTATGCCGTCCTTAGCAACCTATTTTGGAATGAAAGATCATACTGCGGTTTCACACAATATTAAAAAAATTAATGAACTAATTGAAACGAATGAGTCCTTCAAACTCAAAGTTGAAGATCTTAAAAATAAAATTTTAACAAAGCAGATATAAAAAGTTTTGATGGTAGACGTGACGAGATGTGAAAAACTCACACCAAATCTTTCACGTGAATAATCCCTATTTTGAGGTATAATGTGGATGTTTTCACAAATTCATCCCAATCTACTACTTCAGCTATTTTAAATTAAATAATAAAAGGAGAGTCTATGAAAGTTTCGATCAAAAAAAGTATTTTAGAAAACATGTTGCTTAACATACAACCCTATTTAGAAAAAAAAGATTTAAGTCAAATCACATCACATGTTTTACTTATGACTGAAGAAACTCAATTTACACTAAAAGCAACTGATTACGAAATCGGTCTTAGTTACCATACTCCTGAAATAAAAATTAGTGTTGCCGGTAATGCAACAGCTAATGGCAAAAAACTTCTGGATATTATAAAAGGTTTAAAAGATGATGAAGTTGTTTTAGAAACAATCAATGATTACCTCTATATCAAACAGAATAGCTCCAAATTTAAACTTCCAATGCTAAGCCCTAGTGATTTTCCTCCTTTTCCTGAAATCGATTCTAAGCCTAAATTCGACATCGATAGCAATATCCTTGTTCGATCTATTAAAAAAATAGCACCTGCCATTGACAGCAATAATCCAAAGTTTGAACTCAATGGTTCTCTCATTGATATTAAAGACAATAGCATCAGTTTAGTTGCAACCGATACAAAGCGTTTAGCCATTATGAAAATTGAACAACCAACTGAACATGATTTTTCACTGATTATTCCTAAAAAAGCCATTAGTGAAATTCAAAAACTCTTTTTTGATAATATTGAAATTTTTTATGATGAAAATACACTGATTGCTTTATCGTCTCATTTTACATTTTTTACAAAACTTATCAATGGAAAATTTCCTGATTATCAACGTATTATCCCAAAAAATAAAAACTATAGAATTTTACTTAACCGTGAATCCATGGTGGAATCCATTAAACAAATTTCTATTATTTCTCCTGAAATCAAAATCACTTTTAAACCTGATAAAATAGTTTTTGAAAGTTTAAACGATGACAATATTGAAGCAAAAACAGAAATTGAATTTAAAACGGGATTAGACAATGATATTTACCTTGCAGTGAACAGTCGTTATATTTTAGATTTTTTATCTAACATCGAAAATAATAACTTTACGTTAGGTTTTAATGACAGTGGACTTCCTTTCACTTTAGAAAATGATAATTTTATGACCATTGTTATGCCAATTATGATTTAAAAAATTAAGCACATAGTACGTAGTTTTACGTCTATGTGAGCGTAGCTTTTAGAGTTTTGCTTTAAAAGTATATAAAAGAATTACAATAAGAAGTGGAGAAAATATGAGTACTTACGGTGCAGACAATATTAAAGTTTTAAAAGGCCTTGAAGCAGTAAGAAAGCGTCCAGGTATGTATATCGGTGATACCAACATTAATGGTCTTCATCATCTTATTTATGAAGTCGTTGATAACTCTATTGATGAAGCAATGGCAGGCTATTGTGATCTAATTAAAGTAGAACTTACACGTGAAGGTTCATGTATCGTTATTGATAATGGTCGTGGTATTCCCGTTGGTTGGCATGAGGGTGAAAATATGTCAGCAGCAACCGTTGTTTTAACGGTACTTCATGCAGGTGGAAAGTTTGATAAAGATACCTATAAAGTCAGTGGAGGTTTACACGGTGTTGGTGTTTCCGTTGTTAATGCACTTTCATCTAAACTGATTGCTACGATTAAACGTGAAGGAAATGAACATCGTCAAGAGTTTGCGTGTGGTATTCCTCAAACACCATTAGGCGTGGTTAAAACGACTAATCGTACGGGTACAATGATTGAGTTTTGGCCAGATAATACTATTTTTGAAACAACAGAATTTCAATTTGAAATTTTGGCAACACGTTTCCGAGAGCTTGCTTATCTTAACCCAAAAATTCGAATTGAACTTAAAGATCAAAGAGATGGACGTGCTGAAGTGTACCACTTTGAAGGCGGTATTAAACAGTTTGTTTTAGATCTCAATAAAAAAGAAAAAGTAGCAGAAGCTGTTCATTATACTGCTAGTATTGATGATGTAGAAGTTGATGTTGCGATGATGTATAACTCAACCTACAGTGAAATTTTCTACTCTTTTGTTAATAATATTAAAACCATTGATGGTGGAACCCATGAAAGTGGTTTTAGGGCTGGACTTACACGTGCTATTACTAACTATATTTCTTTAAATGCAGGAGCACGTGAAAAAGATGCCAAAATAACAGGTGATGATGTTCGCGAGGGTTTGATTGCTATAGTCAGTGTTAAAGTACCTGAACCTCAATTTGAGGGTCAAACCAAAGGAAAATTGGGAAGCTCTTACGTTAAACCGATTGTCCAAAAATTAGTCTATGAACAACTTGTTAAATATTTTGAAGAAAACCCTATTGAAGCTAAAGCCATAATGAACAAAGCTTTGGCTGCAGCACGTGGTAGAGAAGCGGCTAAAAATGCACGTGATCTAACGCGTCGTAAAGATGCCATGAGCATTGGAACACTCCCTGGAAAATTGGCAGATTGTCAAAGTAAAGATCCTTCTATTTGTGAACTTTACCTTGTAGAGGGTGATAGTGCGGGTGGTTCTGCAAAACAAGGACGCGATCGTGTTTTTCAAGCTATTTTGCCACTCAAAGGTAAAATTCTTAACGTTGAAAAAAGCCGTTTAGATAAGATTTTAAAATCTGATGAGATCAAAAATATGATTACTGCACTTGGTTGTGGTATTGGCGATGAATTTAACGAAGAAAAACTTCGTTATCACAAACTGATTATTATGACCGATGCGGACGTTGATGGTAGCCATATTCAAACTCTACTTTTAACCTTTTTATTCCGCTTTTTACGCCCTATTGTAGATAATGGTTATGTTTATTTAGCTCAGCCGCCACTCTACCGTTATAAAAAAGGTAAAAAAGAGATCTATCTCAAAGATGATCATGAAATGAATGCCTTTTTAATTGAATCAGGTATGGACAGCATTGCGATTGAAGGTGTTGGAACTCCTGATTTAGTAGATTATTTTAAAATCATTTCTGCTTACAGAGGAATTTTAAAAGAGCTTGAAAAACGTTTTGCTATGATCGAAGTGATTCGTTATTTGATTGAAAATCCAGATTTGATTGTCCTTCCTACTGAAGGATTATTTGTTGAAATTCAAAAATTCATTACAAACCTTGGTTACAATATTTTAAATCATTACATCAATGATGAAGGAATTCATCTTTTTATTCAAACCAAAGATGGTTTGGAAGAGCTTCTTTTAGATGAAACATTCTATACCAATCCACTCTATGAAGAAGCACGTTACATTTACACTAAAATACAAGAACGTGACTTTGATGTGTTTGACGGACGTGATCCTGTCGAAGTGTTAGATGAAATTGAAAAAAGTGCTAAAAAAGGTGCTTATATCCAACGCTACAAAGGTCTTGGTGAAATGAATCCTGAACAACTTTGGGAAACAACTATGAATCCTGAAAACAGACGTCTTTTACAAGTTAAGGTTGAAGATGTAGAAGCAGCCAGTGACACCTTTACCCTCTTTATGGGTGATGAAGTTGAACCTCGCCGACAGTACATTCAAGATCATGCCAAAGATGTAAAACACTTGGACGTTTAATGCTCTATTCTGAGATTAAGGAGAGAGAAAATCGATTTATTACAGCTCTTAAAATCGCTTTTCCTTTTCTTCTTCTCATAGGTATTTTTTTTCACGCATTTCAACTTTTTCCCTATACTTCAGTCAATTTTATTCTTCTTATTTTGCTGATTCCCATTTATGTTTATTACACGGTCTATTTGATTTATCACGGATTTCAAACAACGTTGATTGATCCTACGACTAAAACATTTACTAGAATGGAAATAATGACTAAAATCGAAAATATAAAAGATCGAGAAAACACTACCATTATCTTTTTACATGTAAATAATTTTAGTGATATCAATGAGCGTTATGGTATTCATAATGGAGATATTCTGCTCTTTCATTTTATACAAAAATTAGAGTTTTTTTTTACGAGAGCATCATTTTTAAAAAATGTTTCAATTGGACGTTATAGCAATGATAGTTTTTTGTTTTACATTAAAAATCCAAGTAAAGAACTTCGTCATCTTTTAACTATTTTTACGAAGAGTGTTCAAAATGTAGGAATTTCAAATATTGAAATAAAAGTTGATTTTTCACTTTTAAGCGCTGCTTATGACAGTGATACAAAAAATATTATAGAACATCTTTTAATGCTCATAGAAGAACAAAAAAAGAGTGAAGAAATAATGCCAAATATCAAACTAAACCAATTTCAAATGATTATAGATGAAGCAATTAAATACCATCAACTCTTTTTTAAATATCAACCCGCGTTAAGCCTTAAAACTGAAAAAATCGAGATTGTGGAAGTTTTAACCCGTATGGAATCTCAAACCTATGGATTGCTTTCCAAACAACAGATTCAGCGTATTGTTAACCACACAGGGTATGAAAAAATATTTGATGAAAAAGTTTTTGAACTTCTCGTGGAAGAAATTTTGCCTTTAATGGAAAAAGAAATTTTCTTTAGTATTGAAATTTCCCCTGTAACTCTACGAAATCTTAGTTTTAAGCACTATCTTACAACACTTTTTGAAAAAAAGAATCTTGCTCCAAATCGTTTTATTCTTGAAATTACAGAAAAAAAAAGTTATGAAAATATGCACCGCTTTAAAGAAATTATAGAAAGTTATCAAGAGGTTGGATTCAAAATTGCCTTAGGAAATTTTGGTGGTAATAATTGTAGTTTTGAATACTTAAAATATTTACCCATTGATTTAGTAAAGTTTGACATTGAATTCACTAAAAAAATGGATGATTCCAAATACCAACAGCTTCTTTTACATTATGTAGAACTCATCCAAACACTTCATATACAAAGTATGGTAAAATTTGTCGATAAAGAGGCTCTTTTGGAGAAGATGAAAGAGATTAAACCTGATTATATACAAGGGTTTTGTATCTCAAAACCTAAAAATTTAGAACAAATAATAGGAGATATTTTATGAAATACGGCGAACAAATTATTAAAGAATTTGATGTTGAAAAAGATTTAGAAATTTGGCCCAATCAACATAAAAAAAATTATGTGATTAAACTTACATTGCCAGAGTTTTGTTGTTTGTGCCCACGCAGTGGTTATCCTGATTTTGCAACAATTTATATTGATTATACACCTGATGAACTTGTTGTTGAGCTCAAAGCCATCAAACTTTACATTAACAGTTTTATGAACCGCAACATCAGCCACGAAAACAGTGCGAATGAAATTTATGATCTACTGGATCGTAAACTCAAACCAAAATGGCTTAAAGTGGTAGCGGACTTTAATCCTAGAGGCAATGTTCATACGGTCATTGAAATCGATTCAAAACAAGTACGCAACGAGAGTTTATGTTAAGTCCAAAACTCATTGAACAATTTTTTGGAGCAGCTTCCATTCAGCGTTGGAATGATTATCCGCGCATGGTTGAACTCGTTGAGCTTGATAAACAGGCTCATAAGTTCATCATAGCTTATTTGATTGCAAAAATGGAACCCAAAGAAAGTATTAATATGCGCTCTTTAATTGAAGCAGGTATTTTCGAATTTTTACGTCGAGTGGTTGTCACCGACATTCGTCCTGATGTTTTTCGTAAAGCACTCCAAAAAAAAGAGAAAGAGATCAATACATGGGTTTTAGAACAACTCTATGATTCACTCAGCGACATTGAAGATGGGGCTTTTTATGGACGTTTTAAAACCTACCTAAACGATAGTTCCATGTATAAAAAAGAACGTTTTGTCCTTAAAGCAGCTTCGTACATGGCAACACGTTGGGAATTTTCGATTGTCTATCAAACCAGTCAATTTTTGAACAATATTGACCGTGTTAAAGAAGCTGTTGAAGAGGAAATCGAAGACTATTACGAGCTTATCAGTGTTCGTAAAATGGCGATGAATAAAAAAATTTCTAAAATTGTTGATTTAAGTGGACGACTTCGTTTTCAAAAGCGTTGGGCACAAACGCCTCGCATCCCTGAAACTTCTGTATTGGGTCATATGCTTATTGTCGCCATATTAGGTTATTTTTACTCTCTTTCCGCCAAAGCGTGTGATGGACGGTTAGTCAATAACTTCTTTTGCGCTCTTTTCCATGATTTTCCTGAAGCACTTACACGTGATATCATCTCTCCCGTCAAATATTCTGTCAGTGGATTGGATGATATTATCAGTGAGTTTGAGATTAAAATGATTGAAGAAGAGATACTGCCTTACCTTCCAGAGGGACTCATTAAAGAGTTTAAATATCTTCTTGGACTCTACGGCGACAATCAAAAAGATGAGTTTATGAATCACATCAATGAGCATGAGATCAAAATGGTTGAGGATGTTGCAGTTTATAATGAGGAAAAATACAATGCCATTGATGGAAAAGCACTCAAAAATTGCGATAATCTAGCCGCATTTATTGAAGCGACACTTTCTATTTCGCATGGTGTTAGGTCTAAAGAGCTTATACAAGGTAAAGAGCATATTCGCGGTAAATTGAAAGAAAAAGGGAAAATTGGCAATGTCGATTTTTATGAATTAGCGTTGGAGATTGAAACCTATTTGGGAGTGTAAAAAAAGGGTATAAAAAAACCCTCTCCCAGATGACTGCGGCACACACCTCAAAAAAGCGCTCTGCTGTGTTCCCACCCTGAAGCGTTACTCTTAAAAGACATTGCACAGGTCTAGAAGAAGGCGAAGCGTATTTTACCCAAAAATTCTTAAAAAAGACAGGGGATAGTTATGGTCGATCCAAAAATTGAAGAGAGTTGGAAAAAAGTTTTACATGTAGAGTTTCAAAAGCCCTATTTTGAGAGCTTAAAAAGCTTTTTGGTGGAAGAGAAAAAAAACTACACCATTTATCCCAGTGGTGCGAATATCTTTGCGGCGTTTGATAACACGCCTTTTGAGAGCGTTGAAGTGGTCATTTTAGGGCAAGATCCTTATCATGGAGCGGGACAAGCGCATGGACTCTCTTTTTCGGTTCAAGATGGCATCCAGCATCCGCCTTCTCTTCAAAATATCTTTAAAGAATTACGTGACGACATCGGCTGTGCAATTCCCAAAAATGGCAATTTAAGCGCATGGGCCAAACAAGGGGTTTTTTTGCTTAACACGGTTTTAACGGTACGCGCCAGTGAAGCCAATTCACACCGTGGACAAGGGTGGGAAAATTTTACAGACGCTGTGATTAAGACATTGAGCGCTCAAAAAGAGCATTTGGTTTTCATTCTTTGGGGAAGTCCTGCGGGAGCGAAAGCTTCTTTGATAGACAGCAAAAAGCACCTCGTTTTGCGCGCTCCTCACCCTTCACCGCTCTCTTCATATCGAGGATTTTTTGGCTCAAAACCGTTTTCTAAAAGCAATGAATACCTTACATGTAACGGTAAAAAACCGATTGATTGGTGTTTGGCTTGAATGTAAAAGAGGCGATTTACGCGTGGTATCAAAAAAACGGGCGTCATGATCTTCCGTGGCGACAAACGAATGATGCCTACAAAATCTACCTCAGTGAAATCATGCTGCAACAAACCCAAGTCAAAACGGTTCTTGAGCGGTTTTATTTTCCCTTTTTAGAGCGCTTTCCAACCCTTCAAAGTGTAGCAGAAGCACCACTGGATGATGTTTTAAAAATGTGGGAAGGGCTTGGCTACTACACCAGAGCTCGCAATCTTCATCATACGGCCATTACATGTAAAGGGGTTTTACCCAAAAGACCCGAAGAATTAGGCGGGCTTAAAGGCATTGGAAAAAGTACGGCACATGCCATTTGTGCGTTTGCATACCACCAAGCCCTTCCCATTTTAGATGCTAATGTTAAACGTGTTTTGTGTCGCTACTTTGCATTAAGCGTCAAAGATGAAAAAGTGCTTTGGGAAAAAGCGTGGAAGTTTTTAGCCGTAAAGCATCCGTACGAGCACAATCAAGCCATGATGGACATCGGAGCATTCGTGTGTACGTCCAAAAACCCGAACTGTTTGGAGTGTCCGTTAAGCTTTACATGTAAAGGCAAAAATACGCCCGAAAATTATCCATTAGCCATTAAAAAAGCGAAAGTTCCAACAAAAAAACGCTTTGCTTTGGTAATTAAAAAAGAGGGAAAATTGGGACTTATTCAACGAAAAGAGCGTTTGCTTCATGGACTGTGGGGTTTTGTTCAAGTGGATGAAAAACCAAAAAATGCACACAGCCTTGGCAAAGTGACTCATACGTACAGCCATTTTAAACTTGAACTGGAAATGATTTACGATGAGTCTTTACATGTAAAAGTGGATGGCTATTTTACAGAGGAAGAAATTGAAAGTTTAGCCCTCTCAACCGTCGATAAAAAGATTATTCAAACACTTTTCAGCTCAAAATAGTTCTATTTCGTTACAAATATACTCAAAAAATTCATTCTTATGCTTTTATCCTTAAACCTTTCTAAAGTACTACACCATAGCACTACCTCTCTATTCCAAGCGTCAAAAGCTTAAAAATATTTTAAAACTTAATGTTTGTTTAATCTGTTTAGGACTATGGTGAAAGGAGAGAGTCATCTCGATTGACTTAATTTTACCTTAGGAGTTAGAATGAAAGAGGTTAAAATTGAGCTAAAAAATGTCTATAAAATTTTCGGAGATTCACCCAAAAAAGCACTTAATCTTTTAAAAAAAGGTATGGATAAAGCGGAAATTTTTAGACGTACTGCTCAAACAATCGGCGTTAATAACGCCAGTCTTCAAATATACAAAGGTGAAATCTTTGTCATCATGGGTTTATCAGGTTCAGGCAAGTCGACATTGGTTCGGCTCTTTAACCGCCTCATTGAGCCCTCAAGCGGTTCGATTTTAATCGATGGCGAAGATATTGCCATTATGAATCACGCAGAACTCAGAGCGGTGCGCAGAGCTAAGATGAGCATGGTGTTTCAATCCTTCGCCCTTTTGCCCCATCTTAACGTGTTGGATAACGCTTCTTTTGGATTGGAACTTTGTGGTATGCCTAAAGATGAGCGTTACATCAAAGCCAAAGAAGCGTTGGAGCGAGTCGGTCTTTTGGATTATATTCATGCGTATCCAGATTCCCTCAGTGGTGGTATGCAACAGCGCGTGGGTTTGGCAAGAGCGCTTGCTAATAATCCCGATGTGCTTTTAATGGACGAAGCCTTTTCGGCACTTGATCCACTTATTCGGTCTGAGATGCAAGATGAACTGCTCAAACTTCAAAGTGAACAAGAGCGCACCATCGTTTTTATTTCGCATGATTTAGATGAGGCGATGAAACTAGGTGATCGCATCGCCATTATGCAAGGCGGATCGGTGATACAAATCGGTACGCCCGATGAGATTTTAAAAAATCCCGCCAACGAATACGTACACTCCTTCTTTAAGGGCGTGAATGTGGGCGGGGTGATTACGGCAAAAGATATCGCGAGTACCAAACAAGTCACGATCATCCAAAAAGATGGTCAAGGAACGTTGATGGCGCTTCAGACGTTGAGGGATAATGATCGTGAGTTTGCCTATATCGTTGATCGTAGAAAACACTTTTTGGGCGTGGTATCGGTCGATAGTCTGCGTTCTAAATCCAAACGTGAAAGCATTGATGTGGCGTTTTTAAAAGAGATTCCTATCATCGATGGAGCGACTTATCTTAATGACATTGTCGGCATTGTTGCGAGTACGCCCTGCTCTGTACCCGTTGTTGATAAAAACCAAAAATATATCGGCGCCATTTCAAAAGCGACCCTTTTAAAAGCATTGGACTACCAAGGGGAGGATGACAATGAGTGAGAAAATAGAAAATCCGTGGGAAATAGCTCCTTCCACACAAACAGATTGGTTAAATGATTCATCTTCAGCACCGCTTGATGTTTCGTTTGACTGGTTGCATCCGTTTAAAGAGACCTTTATTCCTCTAGATCGTTATGTGGAATCGGGTTTAACATGGACCGTTGCGCATTTTCGTGATGTTTTTCAATCCATTCGTATTCCGATTGATTTGGTGTTACGTACGATTGGAGATTTTTTTAGCTCCATTCCTGCCACCGTTTTTATTGTCGTTGTAACGCTTTTAGCGTGGCAGTTTGCTGGACGTAAAATTGCGATTGGTACGTTTATCTCTCTCATCATCATTGGATTGATTGGCGCGTGGAGTGAAGCGATGATAACGCTCTCTTTGGTCTTTACCTCCGTCTTTTTCTGTTTAGTGATTGGTATTCCCATCGGCATTTTGGTTGCGAACAATGATCGGTTTTCACTGATGATGCGACCGATTTTGGATGCGATGCAAACGACACCTGCTTTTGTCTATTTGGTTCCGGTGGTGATGCTTTTTGGCATCGGAAATGTTCCAGGTGTGGTTGTAACGATCATTTTTGCCCTTCCGCCTTTGATTCGCTTTACCAACCTTGGGATCAGGCAAGTGCCTAAAGATCTGGTCGAAGTTTCGCGCAGTTTTGGAGCGACGCCTTTACAGATGCTCTTTAAAGTGCAACTTCCCGTTGCGATGCCAACCATTATGGCAGGCATCAATCAAACGTTGATGTTAGCGCTTTCGATGGTGGTGTTTGCCTCCATGATTGCCGTAGGCGGACTAGGTCAGATGGTACTTCGTGGCATTGGTAGGCTTGATATGGGATTGGCGTCTATTGGTGGCGTGGGCATTGTGCTTTTAGCCATTGTGTTGGATCGCATCACGCAAGCATTGGGTGAGAAAGATTTGGTAAACGCGCATATTGGATGGTATCAAAAAGGACCTTTGGGCTTTTTATACGACCTTCTTGCCAAACAGAGGAAAAAACATGAAAAAACTACTTAAAAGAAGCCTAATAGGCATAGCATGTTCTCTATTTCTAAGCGTCGCAAGTGTTGCAGCAGATTTACCGGGAAAGGGCATTAAAGTACATCCAATGCATAGCTCCATTGCTGAGGAAAAGTTTCAAACGATTATTATCAATGAAGCACTCAAAGCGTTAGGGTACGATGTTTTACCGATTGATGAAGTGGCGTATGCCGTGATTTATCAGACGATTGCTCAAAATAAGGAGTCGAATGAAATTTACTATACGACTGTCAATTGGATACCTCTGCATGATGAAATGTTTGAAAAAGTAGGTGGTGAAAAAGTCATGTTTCGTAAAGGAACGTTTATTTTAGGAAATGCACAAGGCTATTTAATCGATAAAAAGACAGCGGAAAAGTACCATATCACCTACCTCAATGACCTTAAAGATCCCAAAATTGCGAAGTTGTTTGATAGCAATAATGATGGCAAAGCAGATTTAGCAGGATGTAACCCAGGTTGGGGATGTGAAAGATCGATTGAATATCAACTGGATGCCTTTGGCCTTCGTGATACGATTAAACACAATCAAGGCGAATATTCAGCGATTATTGCTGAAACGATCGCGCGATACAAACAAGGTAAACCGATTTTATACTATACGTGGACTCCGTATTGGGTTAGCGGTGTTTTAGTGCCTGGCAAAGATACCGTATGGCTTCAAGTCACCAAGAGTGCTGACCCTGATCAGATAGATACGGCATTACCAGATGGTAAAAATTATGGTTTTAGCGCCAATACAACGCATATTGTAGCCAATGGCAATCTTGCAGCACAAAATCCTGCTGCTGCTAAATTATTTGAAATTGCGAAATTAGATATTCATGATATAAGTGCAGAAAATATGATGATTAGCCAAGGTGAAAAGAGTGAAAAAGAGATTGAGCATCATGCATCATTGTGGATCAAAGCACACGACACACTCTTTCAAGGCTGGATCAGTGAAGCAAAAAAAGCGGCACAATAGTGTGACGTAAAGAGAAGAATTTTCTTCTCTTTACCCACCATGATGGGGAATGTAACCCTTGCTACCCCAAAGTAAAAGTGTTGCTCCGCACAAACTGACCACCATCATCACGCCCATAATAGGTAAGAGTGTACCATCGTGTAAAGAGCTTGCGATAAAGCCCATGAGTGCTCCCACACTGTACTGTAAAACGCCAATAATGGCATTGGCTGATGCACTAATAGTTGGGAAAAACTCTAACGTTAAGGAGACAGAATTTCCAAACACAAATCCTAGAATACCGACATAGAGTCCTACTAAAGGGAAAATAACAAATAAATCCGCATCATGCAATACGAATAATATAATACCAACAATGGCTTGTATGATAACTCCAAAACGCAAGAGCTGCAAAGGATCTTTTCGTTTCACGACCCAAACATTAAGCCTTCCACAGATCATCATCATCAAAACATTAATACCAAAAAAAAGTGAAAATCGGCTTGCACTGACATGAAAATGTTCCATGTAAACGAATGAAGAAGAAGTGATGAACGTATACATACCAGAAGTGCAAAGAATTTGTGAAACAATGAAAACCATCGCAAGTTTATGACTTAAAACGGCTTTATAGTTTTGAATGGGAGTAATTTTAGTACGTATTTGTTTGATGGCAGGAAAACGAAATAGATAAAAAATTAGAGCAAAAAGTGTATAAAATCCAAGGATTAAAAAGATCGTTTCCCACTCAAAGAATTTAAGAATCAATGCGCCAAGTGTCGGTGCTAACAGTGGTGCCATGAGCATTACCATCGCAATTAATGAAAAAATACGTGCGCTCTCTTTCCCATTAAACATGTCTCGAACGGTGGCAGAGACATTGACGGTAGCAACACCACCTCCAAAAGATTGAAGAGCTCGAAGAATCCAAAAAATTTCGATTTGATTGGTAATGGAGAGTAATAAACTACTCATTCCAAAAACAATCAATCCTATCATAACCATAGGGCGTCTACCGTAAGCATCAGAAATAGGTCCACCTAAAAGCTGTCCCATTGCCATACCAAAAAAGTAGAGGCTAAGGCTAAATTCAACATTAGGAATGCTTGTATGAAGATCTGTCGCAATGGCTGGAAATGAAGGTAAATACATATCAATCGCCAGAGGTGTAATTGCCGATAAAGACGCAAGGACTAAGACGATTTGGCGCTCTGTAAGGGCTTTAGACATGCGTTTGTTTCTTTCTTGTAGATAGTATTGAAGTAATTATAGGGCAAAAGTTTAAATTTTATGTTAATAGAAAGAGAATATTTTGAAACGGTTAATATTGAAATCCTTTTGATCACCATACATTAATAGTTTTTTAAGCGGACTCTATCTACAATCTTGTAATAAATGATATGTGATAAAATATCACATATGCGGAACAAACTTTTTTTGAACGTAATGGTAAGTGCTAAGTATTGAACGATTAAGGTTGCTTATAATGATTTATTTCCTAATTTTTAGATAACAAAGTCTTTGATCACTATCGAAAATTTATCATACGGAGGTTTTTCAATGTCGAAGCGGATCATTTCGATACTCGTTCCTGTCTTGGTTTTACTGATTGTCTGGTTTTCTCCTATTCCCACAGGTCTTACTATTCAAGCATGGCATTACATGGCAATCTTTTTAGCTGTGATTGTTGGTCTTGTTATTGAGCCTGTTCCTGCTGCGTTGGTAGGACTTATAGGTGTTTCACTCATGGCTTTGATAGGACTTGCAGGTAAAACACCAGCCGACAATGTTAAATGGGCACTTTCAGGGTTTTCCAATTCCACGATTTGGTTGATATTCGCTGCATTTATGTTTGCAATGGGCTATCAAAAGACAGGGTTGGGAAAGAGAATTTCTCTTATCATGATTCGCTATATGGGTAAAAGCTCGCTAGGTCTTGGTTATGCAGTAGCGTTTGCCGATCTTGTATTAGCACCCTTTATGCCTTCAAATACGGCACGTGGTGGCGGAACGATTTTCCCTATTGCGATTAACATTCCCATCATTTTCAATTCGACACCTGAGCATGAACCTCGTAAAATGGGTGCGTACATCACATGGATTGCTATGACGGCTACTTGTGTGACAAGCTCCATGTTTCTCACAGCACTTGCTCCCAATCTTCTTGCCATTGATCTCATTGCAAAAGGCGCCAATATCTCTATAACATGGGGAGCATGGGCAAAAATAATGGTACCCCTCATGTTACCACTTTTTCTTGTCACACCGCTTTTGGTTTATTGGATTTATCCACCCACTCAAAAACAGTCTCCTGAAGCACCTGCATGGGCAAAAGATGAGTTAAAAAAGATGGGCAGTATTTCGTTAAAAGAAATTTTAATGGGCTCATTCGCATTTCTTGCGCTCATTCTTTGGATCTTTGGTAAAGAACTCAATGTTGATGCAACAATCGCCGCGATTTCTATCACCGTACTGATGGTCTTAACCAATGTCGTCTCTTGGGATGATGTCATTGGGAATAAATCTGCATGGAATATTTTAGTCTGGTTTGCGACACTTGTGGCATTAGCCTCAGGACTTAAAAATGTAGGTATTTTAGCATGGATGGGCAAAGGGACTGAAGTTTATCTTTCAGGACTCAGCCCCACAATGTTGATGGTCTCAATGATCGTGCTTTTCTTCCTTTTACATTACTTTTTTGCCAGCTTAACGGCGCATACGACAGCATTATTGCCTATTTTCATTGTGATTGCGGCAAAACTGATTCCACCTGATCAGTTGATGACCTTTATGATTTTACTCACTAGCACGATTGGTTTGATGGGAATTATCACTCCTTATGGTACTGGACCTTCCCCTATTTGGTATGGGGCCGGTTATATTTCACAAGGAAAATGGTGGGCGCTAGGTGCTATTTTTGCAGCAATTTTTTATGGCGGTACTTTTAGTCGGTGTTTTGATTTTTCTCTAAATATGATTTACATGTAAAGGATAAAATGATGTTTGTACTTGATAAAAAAGAGATGATGATCCAAACGTTAGGGAAGTTTGTGGATATGGTTTCCAAAGAGCTCCCTGATGATGTAATGGCAAAACTCAAGGAGCTTAGAGTTCAAGAAGAACAGCCTTTGGCAAAAGCCATTTACGATGTGATGTTTGAAAATATGGATAAAGCAAAGAAACTGAGCCGTCCCACCTGCCAAGATACGGGTGTCATTCAATATTTTGTCAGAACAGGCGCTAAATTTCCGTATTTGGGACAACTAAGGGAGATTTTAAAAGAGGCTACGATTCTTGCGACTAAAAGTGCACCGCTTAGGCTCAACGCTGTCGAGGTTTTTGATGAAGTTAATACAGGTACGAATGTCGGTACGGATATTCCCTATATCACATGGGAAATCGTTGATGATAGTACCACCGTGGAGATAGAAGTCTATCAAGCAGGCGGTGGATGTTCGCTTCCTGGACGAAGCATCGTTTTACCTCCGCTTGCGGGTTATGAAGGGGCGATGCAATTTGTTTTCGATACGGTTGTTAATTGGGGTATCAATGCATGCCCTCCTTTGATTGTTGGTATTGGCATTGGAACCTGTTCCAATTCATCGGCACTGCTCTCTAAAAAAGCGATGCTCCGCCCTGTTGGTACATCCCATCCTCATCCTAAAGCGGCAGAAATGGAAAGAACGATTGAAAAAGGGCTTAATGATATAGGACTCGGACCTCAAGGAATTTCTGGAAAAAATAGCGTCATGGCAGTTCACATTGAAGGTATGGCACATCATCCTTCCGTCCTTGGTGTCGGTGTGACCATAGGCTGTTGGGCAAATCGCCATGGCGTGATTCGTTTTGATGAACATATGAACTATGAAATTGTTTCGCATAAAGGAGTGAGCCTATGAAAAAGATTTTAACAACCCCCATTTCAGATGAAGCCATCAAATCGCTTAAAGTCGGTGACATTGTTTATTTAAGTGGAACGCTTGTTACCTGTAGAGATGAAGGGCATAGGCGTGTTGTTGCCGAAGGGATCATGCCAAAATTACCGATGGATCGCATTGCTATTTTTCATGCAGGACCTATTGTGAAAGATGTTGAGGGTGGCTGGGAGATGGTTTCCATTGGACCAACCACCAGTATGCGAATGGAGCGTTATGAAAAAGAGTTTTTAGCTAAGACGGGTGTGAAACTTGTCATTGGTAAAGGTGGTATGGGGGCAAAAACGGCTGTGGGTTGTAAAGAGAGCACGGCGGTTCATGCGGTTTTCCCTGGAGGGTGTGGAGTAGTCGCTGCTGAACAAGTGGAAAAAATAGAAGCAAAAGAGTGGCCAGAATTTGGAATGCCTGAGGCTTTTTGGATCCTCAAAGTCAAAGAGTTTGGGCCGCTTATTATCTCAATTGATACGGAGGGAAATAACCTTTTTGAAGCCAATAAAGTAACGTTTCATGAACGAAAAGAGGAAGCACTTGCAAAGACTTCCAAGCATATTGTTTCGATGATTGCAAAAAGCTAGAAAAAATAAGGCGCGTATTAAGCGCCTTTTTGTTATTTAAAATTAGAAAGAGTGCTGTTCATGCTGTAGATGATGTGTTGACGCATCGTTTCACAAGCTCCAGCATAATCTTTTTGAGTGAGTTGTTCAACAATTTTGTTATGATCAGCAAGTGAAATACCTGCGTACTCTTGCGCCGTTACAAGACGGTTCATGGAGAGGCCATTCCAAAGAAGAGAGAGAAACGATTTGAGTTTTTCACTATCAGCGGCTTCCCAAATGGTCATGTGAAATGCTTGGTTAGCAAGGTTGTACGCTTCGGTGTCGCCAGCATCTTTTGCACGTTGACCTTGTTTGTTGACACTTTGGATTGCTTTAAGTGTTTCGTCATTCATGTGTTCACATGCTCTACGAAGTGCTTCTGTTTCAAGCAAGATGCGCATCTCGTAGTGGTCTTTAATGGCTTCTTCAGAGATACCTTTAACGATGGCGCAGCGGTTTTGGCGCAGCTCTAAGAGTCCTTCATTTGCAAGGATTTGAAACGCTTCGCGCACAGGTGTGCGAGACATGCCAACTTGTTCACCAACGCTATCAAGCGTGATAGATTGACCTTTGCTGATACCACCAGAAAGGATTGAAGAGCGTAGTATGGAGGCTACCTGTTCACGCGCGGGTAACATTTGTATTTTTTTAAGATTGATCATAGGATGCTCTTTAATAGACTGTTTTATTTAGTATAGCATGACAAGGCTATCTTTTCAAGAAAGTGGTTGGTTTTACTGGTATCAAAGTATTTAAAGATGTTACAAGTTTTCTTTACATGTAAAGGTTTGAAGAGCAATTGAAGTAAAGCGTTGATTTTGTTTTTACGGGACAGTAAAATTTGAGAAAACAGAGACGTTTTACCTTTACATGTAAAGAAAAAAAGAAAGGATAAGTGATGCATGCGATTGAAAAGTTATTAGCTAAAAAAGCAGGTAAAGAGAGTGTTAAGACCGGTGAGATTATCAACTGTGAAATCGATATGGCAGGTATTAACGATCTCTACCTGCAAACCTTGCGCTCGTTTTTTGAAATGGGCGGTACAAAAGTACATGATCCAAGCCGTGTTATCATGTTTTTAGACCATTATGCTCCCGCTTCCACGATCACACAAGCTGCAAATCAAAAGCAGTTTCGAGAGTTTTGTTGGGATCAAGGCATTGATCTTTTGATGGACATTGACCAAGGGGTGTGCCATCAAGTCTTAGCCGACAAAGGCTTAGCATATCCGGGCGAAATCGTCGTCATCACCGACTCGCATACCACAACACACGGCGCGTTTGGTGCGTTTGGAACGGGTGTGGGTGCGACGGATTTGGCAATCATTTTAGCGACAGGGAAGCTGTGGTTTCGAGTCCCAGAAATCATCAAGATCAACTTTGAGGGCAAACTTCCCAAAGGCGTGTATGCTAAAGATGCTATCTTGCATGCCATTGGCGCGCTTGGAGCAGATTATGCCGTGTATAAAGCGGTTGAATTTGGCGGTTCGATGTTGGAACATCTTAGCATCTCAGAGCGTATGGCGCTGTGCAATATGAGCACCGAAATGGGTGCCAAAGCCAGTTATATTCAGCCTGATGCGATCACGATGGCATTTTTAAACGAAAAAGTGACACGCCCTTATGAGATTTACCACACCGATGAAGATTTTAAATACGCGGATGAAGTGAGCTTTGATGTGAGTCACCTCAAACCGCAACTTGCCGCTCCTTCAAGCGTGGATAATGTCTTTGATCTAACTCAGTTTATCGGCCGTCACATCGACCAAGCGTATTTGGGCTCGTGTACGGGTGGCAGAGCTGATGACATCGGTATTGCTGCGCACATTCTTCACGGCAAAAAAGTGGCTTCTCGCACACGTTTTGTCATCGTTCCTGCTTCCAAAGGCGTTTTACTTGAAGCGATGGAAAAGGGGTATGTGAAAACGTTGATCGAAGCGGGAGCAACGTTTGTAACACCAGGGTGTGCGGCGTGTTTGGGAACGCATGAGGGGATGATTGCCTCAGGTGAGACCTGCATCACCACGACCAATCGTAACTTTCCGGGGCGTATGGGTGACACCAAAGCGCAGATTTTTCTAGGTTCTCCCGCAGCGGTTGCAGCAGCCGCGTTGATGGGCGAGATCGTCGATCCTACTCTTTACATGTAAAGGATAAAAAATGCAAAAATTACTCAGTGGCAACGCCTTTGTCTTTGGAAAAAATGTCGATACCGATCAGATTTATCCGGGGCGTTTTGTGGAGTTTACCGATGTGGAAGATGTCGCCAAATACGCGATGTTTGGAGCTGATCCTGACTTTACTAAAAAAGTTAAAAAAGGTGATTTTATCGTTGCAGGAACGAACTTTGGTTGCGGCAGTAGTCGTGAACATGCCGCCATTACTCTTAAAGCGGTTGGCGTGGGTGCGATCATTGCAGAGTCCTTTGCACGCATCTTTTACCGCAACGCCATTAACCTCGGTGTTCCTCTTTTGATCTGTCCGAATATCTCAAAACTCATACACATGAATGATGCTTTGAGTATCGATTTTCAAAGTGGTGCAATTAGCGGTGAACAAGGTCTGATTGCAACGGCTGAACCTCTCTCAGAGTATGTACTAAATATCTTAGAAAGTGGTGGAATTAAGTCATTGATTAAACACCAATTAGAGGTTGTAAATAACGCTTAGAACGGCTTAGCAGAGCTTTTCTCTCTCTTTACATGTAAAGACTTTATCGCTTAATTTTTTTGGCATCTATTGCTTTAAGTTAAGCCGTTATACAATGAAGTAAAGTTGAATTTAAAGGAGTCAGGTGATGCTAAGATATGTCATAACATGTTTAATTGTTTTATGCTTCCTTGGCGGATGCGGTAGCAAAGATGAAAAGAATAATAATCAAGTCATAGGCGAAAATAGTGTTGATAAAATCTATCAAGACGTGATCAAAGAAGATATTTTAAAGAACACTAAAGATCCAAAAGCCTACCAAGCCTTTTCGTGGAAATTGTTGAAAAGCAGTGAAGTTGTGACCAAACGCCTTGGCAAACGAGCGGTTTTTGTTGATCATGCCTATCAAGAAAAAAATATTTACGGTGGTTTGATTCAGCGGGACAATATCTATTTTATCGGTGATTCTAAGCCGAGCCTGATTATTGACTTTGACATGAAAAAAGTTTTTGAAGAGTTTCTTTTCAGTCAAAGCATGCGCGATATTTTCTCTCAAACCATTTGGAATTTTGAAATCCTGCAAGCGCAGTACCCCAAACGCTTTACGGACGCTGTCGCTAAAGAGAATATCAAAGACTTTATTTACTCTATTCACCATTACAGCAAAGCCGATCAAGAATCCCTCATTCAAGCCATTACCAATGCCAATAACCCAATGTTTATTGCAAAAAATATGGCCATTTTTTTAACAATGCGTTCTTTCCCAGAGCTGATGGAAGAGTTATTGTTTGATGAAATAACCTATCAAGGAAAATACAAATAAGGAGCTACCATGAAAAAATTTTTACAACTTTTATCTTTTTTAGCGCTTTTAGCACCGCTTTCGTATGCCGATGATCTAACGAATGGATTAAATGCATATGAGAAGAGTGACTACGGCACTGCCGCTACGTTTTTTCAAAATGCTTGCGAGGCTGATAACGCCGAAGCGTGTTATAACCTTGCCAATATGTACGACTCAGGGCTTGGCGTCTACAAGGATGATGCAAAAGCCGTTTCACTTTTTACAAAGTCATGCGATGGCGGTTTTTCAGATGGCTGTTACAATCTTGGCATCATGTATGACACAGGCGAAGGTGTTGCCAAAGATGCCGTAAAAGCATTTACTCTTTTTTATAAATCGTGTGAAAGTGCTCACACAAGAGGCTGTTACAGCACTGCTCTCATGTACTACAAAGGGGAAGGTGTTCAAAAAGACTATACGAAGGCGTTTGAATTGTTCCAAAAAACCTGCAATGAAGGGTATGAAAAGAGCTGTTATAACTTAGGTGTTATGTATCGTAATGGACAAGGAGTGGCTAAAAACCTCGATAAAGCTTTAGAACTTTACAAAAGTGCCTGCGAGCAAAATCTCTCAATTGCATGCGATAAATATGGAAAACTCAGAAATGAGATGCAGTAAAAGGGAAAACTGGCAGAGAGGAAGGGATTCGAAATTTTCTTCTTTTTTTGTCATCCTTAAAGTGTCTAAAATCCCCATTACTGCGTTATTTACGAGTTTTTTAAGTTCGTTTTCATCTAATGTAAACATCATAATTTCACCTCTCTGCTTGTCATATATTATTTTGATTATATCATGTCCTAAAGAGAGAATTATTATATATCCCAAAGTCAGATTTTAAATTTTAGTTAGAAACTTAGTCTATTGTAATAGTTAATAAAATAATAATATATTTTATTTATTATGTAGTCTATATATGAGTATTTACTAGTATATAGACTACATTCGAGAGAGGTAAACTAACACTATAATTATAATTTATTACATTCACTACGTTCATGTAATAAATATATTTATACTCATTAGTTGTACGAAATTTTTTGGTGATTTAATCCGATTTTTGTATGTTTTATAGAAAATAAATTTTTTCTCTTATTTTTTCGTTTTCAAATTTATTTCCGTAAAAATTTAATCAGAAAATAAATTAATGAAAAAATAGTTAATTAATATCATCGAGTTGATTTTTAATTGTACATTACAAAACTCACATGAGAATAAAATAAAGAGATTTCTATAACAATTTTTTTAATTCTAGTCTTTTGTATTATTTAGTATTTTTCTTGGTGTTTTTTCGATGTTTTTGTGTGTTTTATGATAGTTTATAAAATTATTCATGAAAAATAAAGATAGGAACTTTAATTAATGTATAATTTCATATTGATTAAAAAACGAAATCCAATAAAATGTGAAGGTAATGTTATGGAAACAAAAATTAGACAACTTGGTGAACGTATTCAATCTATGAAAGATAAAATCTTAACAGAAGAAGCAACTAAACATTCTTTTGTTATGCCATTTCTGTCAGCTCTTGGATATGATGTTTTTGATCCGACCGTAATTGTTCCTGAATTTACATCTGATATAGGTACCAAAAAAGGTGAGAAAGTGGATTATGCCGTTTTACGTGATGGTAAACCCATCATGATAATCGAGGTAAAAAATCATACTGAAAAGTTAGATAATCATAATAATCAGTTAATTAGATATTTTCATGTGACAGATTGTAAATTTTCCATTTTAACAAATGGAGTAGAATACAGATTTTTTTCAGATATTGAAGAAAAAAACAAAATGGATAAATCACCATTTTTAGTAATTAACCTTGAAAATATCAGAGATAGAGATGTTAAGGAATTGACCAAGTTTGCAAAAGATGTACTTGATACAGATACAATTTTACAAATGGCAAATGCTAAAAAATATCATAGAGAAATTCAATCAGTTTTCCAATCAGAAATTGAACAACCATCTGATGAATTTGTGAAATTTTTCGCAAGAAAAATCACCGATAAAACAATGACAGCAGCGGTTATTGATGAATTTAGAACATATATTAAAAAATCTTTTTCAGAAATTTTAAGCGATATTGCAAACGATAAGATACAAGCAATTCAATCAAATCTTTCGACTTCTAAACATGATATAGATTTTGAAACGACAGAACAAGAAGAAAAACAATTACCAGAAACAACCGAAGAAGAATTAGATGGTTTCTATATTGTTCGTTCAATTATTGGAGAAACTGTAGGTTTTCAAAATATATCTTTTAAAGACACAATTAATTATTTTAATATCTTGTATCAAGGTAAAGTTACAAAATGGATATGTAGACTATACTTTAATGGAAAACAAAAAATAATTGCATTTCCTGACGACAAAGGAACAGAAAACAAAATACCAATTGAATCAATAGATAGTATTTATAATTACAGACAAGAATTAATTGAGTCTGTATTAAAAAGAAGAGATTCAAAATAATCATTTATCCCTCCCCCCCCTTTAGGGGGTTGGGGGGATAAATTTTAAATTATTTTTTCGATTTGTTCAATATCTACAATACTTTTTTTATTTTTAAAACGTGAACTTTCTAGTCTTTCTTTTTCAAGTTTTCTAAAATTTTCTTCGTCAAGTTTTCTAATTTTTTCTAATTTTTCAAAAACGTTTTTTTCTAAATTTTTATCAATTTCTTCATTGGTTATTTCTTCATGTATTATTTTTTCAAGAACATTTTTTTAAAATTTTATTTGTTTCATGTTCATTTGTTAATTTGTTTTTATCTTCAGTTGTATCATTTTTTTAGTTCTTCAAATTTTGATAATAATTCATTTTCTTTCTTATTAAAAAAGTAATAATCGTCCGTTAATTTTTGATTTAAAGAAAAAATTTTTATATCTTTTTCTTTGTTTCTTTGTTCTAAATCTTCAATAAAAAATTTTAAATTTGAATAGTTTTTAACAGACTTTATAATGTTTTTTATATCTTCATTTGTTTCTGTTTCAATTTCAATTTTTTGGGTTGTTTTATTACTTAAAAAAGAAGAGTTTTCATGTGTTTTTATATTTAAAATCTTAATTTGACTTTGACTTTCTTGTATTCTTTCTTTTAGTTTTTCATTTATTAATTTTGTATGTTTTTGATCTATTGTTAAATTATCTTCGTTGTGAATTTTTAAACGTTTTTTTTTTATGTCTTCAGTCGTCAAATAATCGTTAAATTTTTATACGTTCTTTTTTTGTTTAATTCTTTCAGTTGTCTATTAAAAAAAGTATAAAAATCTTCTTGATATTGTTTCATGAATTTTTCATGATCTTCTTTTTTGTTAAAATCTAAATTCAAACTATATTTATTATTAATATAGTTAAAAGTATTTTTATTAATATCAAAATCATTTTTTTCGTTGTTATATGAACTTAAAAATAAATGAACATGACTTTTATTCTCTGTTCCTTCGTCTACGTGAATACAAGAACAATAAAGATCATAATTTTTAAAGTATTCATCTTTAAAATTCTTAATTATTATGTTCCATTCTTCTTTTTTTAAATCTAATTCCTGCATTTCTGGAATTTTTAAAAGAACTTCTTTGACTAGAATTTGATTGTTATACTTACGTGTTTTTTGTTTTAATTCAATCATTTTATTTTTTAAAGAAATGAAATTTTCTAATGTTTTTAATGTTCTTTTGTCGTGTGATTTTAAATTTTTAACTTTGTGTTTATATACTAAATTATGTAAAATAGTTCCAGCATTTTTACTTTGTTCCAGCTCCAGTTCCACCATTTCCAGTGGAATTTTTTTTGAAAGTGATGATTTTGAATTTTGAAAGTCTTTTAAAATTTTTTTTCTTTCATTTTCATCATTTATATTTTCAAATTTTTTTATATTGTCTTTTATATCTTGTTCAATTTTTAATAATAATTCTTCATTTTTCAAAATCGAAATCTGAAATATAATCATTTTTCGTGTGTTTTTCGTTTGTTTATATGTATTTTTTTCTTCTTCAAAAACACGTAGTGAATGTTTTAAACTTGTTATCAATTGTGAATAACAGTTTTTTCGTATTTTGAAAGACTTTTTTCCATTTTTTGTAAAATTTATTTCTTTGTATAAGAATGTATTGTTTCCCATTTTTTCTCCTTTTTTAATTTATAAACTTAATTATAGATTAAAAAATTAGTTGGAAGTAATAACACCTTATATCGACAAACTAACTTTTTTAACACTTCACTTCGTTACGTTAAAAAATTAGTTTGTCGAGGTGTTTTTGTTCGATAGAACAAAAAGAGGAAGTTAAATTTTGTAATCAATAGAATCAATAATTTCTTTTTTATTTTCTATGTAAAACTCTTTTGAATAGGTGTCAAGTGTTAGACTTTTAGAACCTTTATCATGTCCAATAATTTCTTGTATTATATTTACTTTTTCAGGAAATTTATTTGTTAGTTTTTGTATAAAAGTCCCCCGAAGTGTATGAAAATTCTTCCCTGATTCCTTTGGTATAATTTTTCTTAATTCTTCTAAAATTTTTTTATCATAGTAATTAACAAATGCTTCATCACTTCTTTCAATTTTTGTCCTTTTGTTGATTCCTCGGTCTTTAAAAATTGGGATTTTAATATTTTTTATTTCGTCATGAAGTGGTATTTTTCTAATCCCACATTCTGTTTTTGCTTGCGTTAAATCATAATATTTTATATTTGTTTTTACGTCGATTTTTACATCTTCTTTTTTTTAATAAAATAATTTCACTTACACGCATTCCCGTATATGAAGCAATTTTAAACATATTTATATATTGTTCTTCTAACTCTTTGTTATTAATTAATTTTAGTATTTCTTCGTCATTATAATTTTCTTTTATCTTCTTTGTCTCTTTCAAACTCGAAATATAAGAGAAAGGATTTTTTTCAATAATTTCACGTTTTACACAAAAGTCTAAAATCATTTTTACATAGGTCATTTGATTATTTATCGTGACGTTATCAAGATCTTGTCTTTTTAAATAGTTCTGAAAATCTTGTATATCTTTACCCTTTAAATCAACAACAGATTTTTTATCGAAGAATTTTTGTAATTTATTAAAAATTGTTCCATAAACTCTGTAACTTGAATTACTAACTTTTTCACTCTCTTTTTTATAGTTTAAAAAATGAGGTTCCAATTCAAAAAAATCGGGATAATATGATGTTCGACAGTCTTTTACTTGTCCCATAAATGGTTTTATTGCTTCAATATACTTTAATAATTCTTCATCTTTGTCATATTCAAACTCTAATTTAATCCCGTCTTTTTCTAGCCTAAACATATCTTCTAACTCCTTGTCCGTTAATAAATCATAAAATTTTTTTCTTTTGATTGATTGTTTTAAGTCTTTCGTTTTGAGAGATATTCTATAAGATTTTTTATTAATGTTACGTCTATAATAATAAGTTCCATTTACTCGATATAAATGTAAACTATCATAATTTTTAGTCTTTTTTTGAGGTAAGTTGTCATAGTCTCTCTGCTGAACACTCTTAAAGTGAAGAGAATGCCTATTTAATGGGAGTTTTGTTGAAGAATGGCAGAGAGGAAGGGATTCGAACCCTCGGTGAGTTGCCCCACACACGCGTTCCAGGCGTGCTCCTTCAACCGCTCGGACACCTCTCTATGATCGGAAGAGTGGAAGTATAACGATTTTGTGCTTATTTGAGGATTAATGGCATCAATTGAGTTGATGCCATTAATAATTGCTTTCAAGCACATATTGCATTTTACTCTTTACGAATACTTTTAAAAGCTTCAATCAATTTTTCAAAGCCAATTTTACTCGCTTTTTCGACAGAACGAAATATCTCAATTCCTTCCCGTGAGTCTGAGTGTGTGGCAAATGCTTCAACTGCTTTTTTCAAACCATCGTGAACGTTAATGTGATGGCTATTGACCTCTTGTACGATGGCATTGTTAAGCTTAGTGCTGATACTTCCAAACCATTTTCCAAAGCGACATGATGTATGCCCTAAAATATCAATTTTTTTCTGTGAAAGGGCTGCATTGTAGCCTTGGAGTTTGAGGAGAATGTGATCAATTTTACCATTGCTGACAGAAATTTCATTCGTGACGTTGTCACATTTGTTGGTAATACTTTGTGAATTTGAAAGCATCGTTGTAATTTCGCCACTAAACGCTTCTAAGATTTTCATAGAGGCGCGTGATTCCGTTTGGAATGTTTCACTGGTATCGGCCATGGAATTCGTGTTTTGTTTGAGAATGCTAATGTTTGATTCTACTTCAAGCGTTGCTTTTTGGGTGCGTTCAGCAAGTTTACGCACCTCATCGGCGACAACAGCAAAACCACGCCCATGTTCTCCTGCCCTTGCAGCTTCAATAGCGGCATTGAGTGCTAAAAGATTGGTTTGGTCTGAAATATCTTTAATAAGATTGATGATGTCACTGATGGCAGAAACACTACTTGAGAGGTTTTCAACATCATGTGTAAATTTTTGCGTGAGTTCTTGCACTTTTTCAAGCGATTGGGCAATATCTTTGGTTTGTATTTCGATATTTTCTCCCCCTTTCAGTGAAGCATTATTGAGTGTGTTGATCTCATTGAGCATCGTCAAGCTTTCTTCAATGGTATTTTGAAGGAAGTTCATACCATCTTCATAACTCCCAAGTAAGATTGTTAAAAGCTCATCTTTGGTTTGATTGATAGGTGTTGCATTCTGAGCTTCTTCTAAAGATTTTTGTTGAGATTGTTCACGTCGTATGACTTCACTTTTTAGTGTTTCAAGCTCTGTTTTAAGTATCTGATTTTCAGTTTCTAATTCTGCTATACGTCGTCCGCCAAACATTGTTTTCTCCTTTGGTTTAAGTACAAAGCATTATAACGAAGAAGCGTGACTTTTGTGTTGTATTACACTAACGTTTTAGGTTAATAATACCCTACGCAGATACCACTAGAAAGCGTGATTTTCTTTTCAAAAGGAGAAGGACCAAAATACTTACATTTTTCAATATAGATATGGTAATTGTAGTCTAATTTCAAATCATCGTAAAATTTTTGGAGATTGACCAGTTTAACATCGCAGACATCGATGATCTCTAAAGTTTTGTAGATGCAGGAGTTGTTGTGCTCTATGAGGTGGGAAGGTGCGAGTCCTGTGTATTTGCAAAAGGCTTGAGACTGTACCATTCCTGTGAGATTCGTGCATTGTTTAACAATCTCTTTGTATTTTGGAATGATGCTCTCTTTTCGCAGGAAGACAACCCTTGCATCATCAAATTTTGCGGCTTCAACATCTTTCCAGTAACGATAAGCATTCGATGAAATCCCTGCAAGGAGGCTAAATTCTTTGTTTAAAACATAGTTATTGAGCCAATGATTGTGTGTCAGGATGTCCATCTGCATGTTACATGATCTTCATACCCAGTTGTGCTAGAACAATAACCAGTACCAAGCCAAGGGGATAAACGGCTGCATAAGCGATGGAAGGATAATCAGTTTTTGTCATGTTGTTTGCCATCGTTAAGGAAGGAGTAGAGGTCATAGCACCGGATAGTAGACCTAAAATATCTAAGAAATTCATCTTGAAAATTTTTCGGCATATAAAAGTTATAAGACCCAAAGAGAGGATGAGTGCCCCAAGGGCTAATATGATGGGTAAGATGCCATTATTTTCTAATGACTCAACGAGGTATTTGCCTGCATTGGTACCAAGTGTTGCGATAAAAATGAGCTGACCAAGCGTTTTTAAAAGTGTCGTTGAATGGGGTGAAAGATTCCATACAATTGGTCCAACACGGCCAAGACGTCCAAGGATTAAAGCGGTAATTAAAATACCGCCAACGAAGCTAAGTTTGATGTCGCCGACACCGGGGATATACAAAGGAATGCTTCCTAATAAAATACCAAACACAACACCCAATGAAATAGGTAAAAAGTCTGCAGCAGGGTATTTTAAAAGGTCATTACCGATGAGTTTTGTCACTTTTTCACCATACGCATTAGGTGCCACAACATAGAGTTTATCGCCAAGTCGTAAGGTGAGACTTGGATATGCAGGAATATCAATACCTGCACGCCTTACTTTTGTAATCACTGCACGAAGAGATTTTAGCTCTTTGATCATACCGATTTTTTTACCTACGATCTCTTTTGAAGTTGTAAGTAAGCGGAGAACGATCATATTGTCTTGGAATTCATGCTCTTCGCCAATCTCTTGACCTAAAACGATGCTCAGATTTGCTAGTTGTTCTTCCGTTCCCGCAACTCTAATGACATCTCCAAAACTCAAAGAAACGTCTTCCGTGGTATGGTCGATTGCACCATCAGAGGTCATACGTTCAATGACTGTAGAGGTCATACTCTCTATTTTAGATTTTTTGATTTCGGTATTTCTAAAGTTTTCATTGGTAATGCGAAAATTTCGAGTATAGATGTCAGGGAAACGTACTTTTTGACTTGACTCGTACTCTTCGACCTCTTTTTGTAAATCAACACGAAAAAGCACTGGAAGTAGACGAATAAAAAGTACCGTTGCCACAATTCCAAAAGGATAAACTAGACCGAAAATGACAGAAGTCGTTGGCGTATGTTTAATCTCAAGAGCCGCAGCGAGTGCTGGAACACTCGTAAGTGCCCCCGTAAAAATACCATCGATAATGGTTTTGGGCATCTCAAAAAAGTAACCAAAGCCAAAAATAATGACAAAGAGCAAGACTAAAAGTGCAGTAGCAATTAGATTGAGTTTGAGTCCTTCATGCTTAATGGTGTCAAAGAAACCAGGGCCTGATTGAAGCCCTACAGCATAGATAAAAATCGCCAATCCAAAATACTGAAATGCATCAGAGATTACCATACCAAAATGCCCTGCGATGAGCGCTACGATAAGCATGGCAGTGACATCAAGAGAAAAGCCTCTGACTTTGATATTACCTAAGATATAGCCGACAGAAATGATGGCAAAGAGGTAAAAAATTTCATTGTTAATCATAAAAAAATGTGCCTTAAAAGAATTAGACGAATTATACCTTAATTAGCCGTTACTTTTAAGGCAAAAGTGGCTAAAAATCTTTCTCGATTTTAAATGCATCGAAGATGATGTCGATGGCAGACATGCGAGCGCCATGGTTGGTCGCATCGAGGATTTCCCCATCAGTATAGCCAAGATCGCGTAAAGCTTGAATATCTTTGGCTTCAACATCGTGTGGTGTACGTACTGCTTTGAGAACAAAGAGAAGCATCGCTTTTTCTTTCTCCTCAAGTTTTGCACTCTTTGGATCAGCACGCATTGCTTCCACTTCTTTAGGAGTCCAGCCCAGCATATTGATGAGGATGGAAGCATTCATATCGACACAATAGCTACAGCTGTTTTTGTCGGAAATGAGCATACGAATAGAGGCAAGTAACGGCATCGAAAGACTTTTTTGTTTAACCATGTAGTATTCGATGAAGCTCATTTGCTGTTTGATCAGTTCTGGGCTTGAGCTAAAGATTTGTGCAGAGTTACTGACACGCCCTCGCATCGCTTCTATTTTTCCATAAAGCTCTGCAAGCTTACCGGTGGCGTCTTTTGGTTTGATAGTATTAATTAATGGCATAATCTCTCCTTAGTAGTTTAGAAATGTTTGAATGTTTTGCGCAACCAACCGCATAAGAGAGGTGCGCGCCTCAATACTTGACCATGCGATATGCGGCGTAACAATCAGGCGTTCCTGATGCTTTACATTTAAAAGTGGATGCCCCTTTTGCATAGGCTCTGCTTCTAGGACGTCGAGTCCTACATAAAGCTCTTTTTCATCGATGACTTTTGCAAGCGCTATCTCATCGATGAGACCTCCACGCCCGACATTGACAAGGATGGAACCCTCTTTCATCTCACGTAAGGCTGTCTCATCAATAAGCCCTTTGGTTTGAGCATTGAGCGGTGCGTGAATGCTGATGATAGAACATGTTTGAAGCATTTCCTCTAGGGAAACACGCTGATAAAGTGCATCGTTATTGGCGCCACTGGTGGAGTAGTAAACCACTTCAGCTCCAAATGCTGTAGCAATCTTTGCAACCTCTTTACCGATGGTTCCCAGCCCGATAATCCCCCAACGCTTGCCTTTTATCTCCCAAAAAGGACGCTCTATATGCGTAAACGTTGGTGCTTCGACCCAGCCGCCTTTTTTGACAAAGTCATCATAATAGCGACAATGACTAATGAGGCTCAGGGCTAGCATGATCGTTGTCTGGGCAACAGATGCGGTTGAGTAGCCTGCAACATTTTTGACCACAATGCCTTTTTCACTCGCATAGACTAAGTCAACATTGTTCGTTCCTGTGGCGGTGACGCAAATGAGTTGTAGATTTGGACATGCGTCCATCACCGCTTTGTCAATCACAACTTTGTTGGTAAGAACGATGTTGGCATCTGCGATATGCAAAGCACACTCTGAGGGTGAAGTGGTTTCATATGTGTGAAACTCTCCAAAGGATTCAAAGAGGCTTAGGTCCATATCTTTTCCCATGGTTTGAGCATCTAAAAAAACGATTTTCATGTATTAATCCTTTTTAAGTAATGGTATCCACTCATTGAGGTTCAAGACGCGACTAAATCCAAAAGCCTGAGCGACCAAAAATGCTCTGTGCAACTCTTCTGCACTCACTTCGCCTGCATTGTTGGAAAAAGCAAGTGTTCCATTGGCGTCGCTTAAAAACTCGACGTTAAACCCAAGCTGTGAAGCGTCACGTGCCGTGGCATCGCAACAGTTTTGTGTCATATACCCCACGATAGCAACCGTATCGATGCCAAGCGCTCTTAGCCTATAGTTCAAATCCGTTCCGACAAAAGAGCTTGCATGATTTTTCTCAATATAGAGGTCAGGTTTTAGCGCCTTAATCTCATCGTGCAATTCCCACATGTAACTGCCTCGAATAAAGGCTCCTGCCTCTTTCTTAAGACTTGTATGTTGCACAAAAACAACCATAACATCTGCTTTTTGTGCTTCGGAAATGGCTGTTATGATATTCTCAAAACTATGAGGTGGGTAGCTGATGGGCAATGAACCACCGTCAAAATACTCATTTTGCACATCGATAACAATAAGAGCACGCTTCATAAAATCTCCTTGACTAATTGGTCAAGTGCTGAGAAACTGTGCTATAATGTGCTCTAGAAATATAAGGACTATACGATGGAAAATACACGCGATAAACTCATTTATGCAGCATTTGACGAAATTTTTTCACACGGTTATCAAGGGGCTTCTCTGGCTGACATCTTGGCCAAGGCAGGCGTACACAAAGGCTCCATGTACCATTTTTTTGCCAATAAAAAAGAAATGGCTTTGGCTGCCATCGAAGAGACGATACTCAATAGAAACATCGAAAAATACCGCTATGTTGAAACCTATGCCAGCGGTTTTTTGGAAGAGTTTTACACACGCCTCCGCGACACGTCGGTACGCGACTTCAAACGCGGATGTCCTATCGCCAATATCGTCCAAGAGATGTCCAACATCGACGAAGATTTTAATACACTGATGAAGTCCATCTACGGAGCGTTTCGTGCGAATATCAAAGCCATTTTAGACAAAGCCATTGAAGTAAAAGAGATGAAACCCTGCGATACGACGAAATTGGCGCTCTTCATTACTTCATCGGTTGAAGGTGCTATTTTAGCGGCTAAAGCGAGTGGTAATGAGCAGGATTATAGTGATGTGATTGAGGAGTTGATTGAGCACATTGAGGGGAAGAGGTAAGTAGATGGAAGGTAATTTGTTATACAAATATCGAAATTTTGGTGAGTATACCAACAATATAATCAAAAATTCATCTTTGTACTTATCTCCTATCAAACAATTTAACGATCCGTTTGATTCTAGTTTATCGTATCATCAGTACTACACACGATCGGCAATGTTGAAATATTGGAAAGACTCTGTAAAGATTCACAAAGAGGAAGCACTATCTTTAGGTTATAGGAAAGACTACATTCATCAAGCAATGAAGCCATATAGTAAAAATGAAGCATTTGTTGAACAACATAATAGGATTAGACAAAATGCTCGAGATAAAATGGGTGTTTTATCTTTATCAAGAACCTCAACCAGTATTTTAATGTGGTCGCATTACGCCAACAATCATAAAGGTTTAGTATTTGGATTTGAACCAAAAGCAAAAGATAGTAAGTCTTGCTTAGCGAAACCAATGAAAGTTGATTATGAAATTACCTATGACTTACTGTCTTATGTAGCAAATAGTGAGATACGACAAAAACAGTATATTAAAGAATTACTTACGAAGTTCAAAGATTGGTCATATGAAAAAGAGTATAGAGTGGTTGAATTAAATTTTCAGGGAGAAAAACCATTTTATAAAGATGAATTAAAAACTATTATATTTGGATTAAAGGCTAATCAAAAAGATATAGATGCAATGATACGACTATGCCAAGAGAATGATTTTTCTCATGTCAAATTTAAAAAAGCTGAAACCATTCATGGCAAATTTGAGTTAGCTATTCGAGATTTATAGATTTCAAAACTTAGCAATATCGGAGTAGTTTTATCTCTCCGATTTTTCTACAATACCCCAAACGCAAAGCAAAAGAGGCAAGATGAAAGAGAGTACCCGTGAAGACTACGTTCGTTTGGTGTATAAAGTTGTTTTTTACATCGAGCAAAATGCAGACAAAGAGCTGAGTCTTGAGGAGCTTTCACGCATTGCTGGGTTTTCAAAGTACCATTTTCATCGTATTTTCAAAGCTGTTACGGGAGAAAACATCGGCGATTTTATCGCTCGGGTGAGGCTTGTTTATTCGGCGTGGAAGCTCAAAACTGAGCCTAAGATCACCGATGTGGCACTCTCGTGTGGGTTTGAGACCCATGCCTCGTTTAGCAAAGCGTTTAAAAACCGTTTTGGTGTGAGTCCGCGCATGTATGCGGCGATGCTTAAAGCGAATAAAGGAGTTGTGATGCTAAAACCTACGATGGTCGAGTTTAAGCCTTTGAGTGTTTTTTACGTGCGAAAAACAGGAGCGTATGAAACCTCTTCGTGCGAGGCGTGGAGTGTCTTGATGACGTTTGCGTATGAGCAAAAGATGAAGTTTCGTAAAAATATTATGGGTAAAGAGACGATGCACTTTGGTGTTGGGCATGATAATCCGAGCCTTGTCGAGCAAAATTTACTGCGTTACGATGCGTGCATTACGTGTGAGGATGAGAGCATTGAGCCTAAAGGTGAAGTCTTTAAAAAAGTGTTGGATGGTGGAAAGTGTGCGGTGTTTTTGCACAAAGGGGCGTATGAAAATCTGGGAGCAACCTACGCTCAGATCATGGATTGGGTGGTGAGCGAGGGGGTTGGGCTTCGTGACGCACCTTTGTTTGAAAAGTACCTCAACCGCGACCCAAGGCGCACGAAACCTGAGAACTTGCGGACTGAGATTTACGTGCCGATTGTTTAGAAAATGGTTTTACATGTAAAGATTTTCGCTTCAATAATCCCTAGCGTTTACGCCCCGTCAATAAAAAGATGGGGTAGTCTCCGTACGGCTTTTTAGCAACACTGACGATTTCGATAGAGACATCTTCAAAGCCTGCTTTTTGCGCCCATGCGGCAAATTCCTCTTGGTCAAATCCAAAGTGAAATACGCCCATATCTTCGGTGTGAAATGTGCCATCTTCTTTGTCTAAATCTGCGAGTGCGATGGTGCCGCCACGATTGAGCAAGCGGTAAAATGTGTGAAAAAGTGCTTGCACATCTTCGACGTGATGAATCGTCATGGACGAGATAATACCATCAAATGTTGCATCCACCTCCGTACTTACCAAGTCGATTTCAAGCATTTCAAGTTCACACGGCAGGTGTCCTTTTTTGGCACGAAGTGCTTCGTTCATCGAAGGTGAGATGTCGATGGTTGTCATTTTACGCACAAAGGGAGCGATCTGTTCGGTCAAAAGCCCTGTGCCTGAACCAAAATCCATCACATGCGTTGTTGTTTTATCGTACGTGAGTCTTTCTAAAATAGCTTCGCCAATGTTTTTAACATTGTTTGTGCGCGCAGCTTCGTTTTCATATATTTTTGATTTTGCATGAAAATAATCTTTTTTGGGTTGCATAAGTAGCCTTTTCAAAGAGATGGAAAAGTATAGCATAGGCCTGTGAGGAAATAAATTAACGATTGTATATAACTTCCTAAAACTGCCGATATGATTTAATATCGTAAATTATTACAGGAAAAACCAATGCAAGTTTCCAGTACGCTACAAAACAACATAGTGTCACCGACCAATTATGAACCTTTAAATCATAACGTTGGAACATCGCAACAAGCATTATCATCAACACTTGCTATAGCGCCCAACATAAAAGCATGGGATTACGTTGATTTGGGTGAAGATATCAGTGCCTATACAACTATTAGTCCAAAGCAAGAACAGACCAATCAAGAGCTTATCAATTATTTATCCACTCTTATGAATGATAAAACAGATGAAGGTAGGCAAAACTTAAAAGCCTATGATCTTAATCAACACAATAGTTTGAAGTCAAGTTTGAAAATATTCAAAGATTTTGGAGAAAAAGTGGTAGCAGGAAAAGTAGAGCAATTACAATCTTTGCCAATTCTTCCATTGACCACGTATCAGATAGAACACCCTTATTATGTGCATGGAACGAATGGTGAAGAAATTAAAAATATGTCATTTGACGAACTCTATGACTTTTTAGGAAAAGATTATTTTGGTAAAAATACGTCAAAAAGCCAATTTAAGGTTTATGCTGAAAGGATTGGCATCTTCACAGTTGCGTTTGATGAAAGGCAAAAACAGTTTGATTATACGTTAACAGGTAGATCTATCAAATCTTTAGAACAAGGCATTAAAGATAAAGACCCTAACCTTACGGTGCACTATTTGTACGAGTTACATGAAACAACCCCAGAAGCGATGGATGCCATGAAGATGGAACGCTTTAAAAATCTTTACTCTTTCACAGATGAATTTGCCAAAACCGATAAATTTCAACAATTGTACGATACTTTCTTGGAGAATAGAGAAAAAAATCAAGAGATTGAAACAGCAACCAAGCAAAGAAAAAACCTTGTAGATGTTGTTGGATCAGAGCGTTTTTTTACATCGGAAGTAGCTGGAAGAGACCTCTCGCGCGCTCAAGTGATTGAACATTACACCACCATTACCGAAGATCTAAAAGCCCTCAAAATACCACCTGAAAATACGACCTACAACGATACTGTCACCAAGAACCTTGACGACTCCATCAAATTGTATGAAAAAATCACCAGTGATTTAAAGCAGATGTGGCATTATGGTGATGTTGACATGCAAGGCTGAGAGGTTTTTAGCGTTACATGTAAACCCATTACCCCAACACAAACGACGCATAGCCAACCACACGGCTTGCGTCTTTACTGCGCGCATAACTGGTGCGGTAGTCTAGAAAATGGGCTTGAAAGTTGTGTGAAAGTGCGCTTTGAACCATCGCTTTGACACCTGTGATGCCGCACGCTTCACAACCATGAGTGAGTGCATGGAGATCTAGATGCGAGATGGCTTCTATGCATGTATGGTCAAGTTTGTTGGCTTCCTCTTCCGTGTAAAAATGGCTGAGATCGGTGCTAATGACCACCAGTGTTTTTTCATCGCTTAGCACTTCGTCAATCAGTGAAGAGAGCTCGCTGTGAGAGATGTCACCGTAGACGATTTCAACGACTTTAGCTTGTTTGAAATACTGTCGAATAAAAGGCATTTGCACTTCTGTAGAGTGCTCTTCGTGTGCCATGGGGTGGAAGTCTAAAAAGGCAAACTTTCGTTTAAGGGTATAACTGAATGCGAGGTCGATTTCTATTTCGCCGCACGGTGTGTGGTATGCCTCCAAAAGAGCAATGGAAGCGCCAGCTACGTAGATACGATGGCTAGGACCAATGACGACTACACGCTCAATATCGGAGCGTTTGGATGCAGTGTAGTGGTAGGCAAGATTGGCCGTGTAACCACTGTAAATGTAGCCTGCATGAGGGACAATAAGCGCACGGGGTATAACATCGAGTGCTATGTTGGGCATCGCTTTATCAAAATGGTCGAACATGTGTTTGATTTCACTGCAGACGTCAGGGTAAAACATCCCAGCAACAGCAGCTTTACGGTGTTTATTCATCAAAAACTCCTGTGAGTTTAGTATTGCATTTTGGGCAGCATCCATCTACGAGATAGTTTTCCGTCACTTCAAAGCGTTTTCGTGTGATCAAAACAGCATTACATGTAACGCATCTCGTAGGGTTTTCAAGCCCGACATTTCCAATATAGATATGTTTAAGTCCTGCATTTTTGCCAAGTGTTTCGGCACGTTTAAGCGTTTCAATGGAAGTTGAAGGAAGCCCTTGCTCATGGTAGTCAGGATGAAAAGCACTGATATGCCATGGCGTTTGTTCACCTAACTCTTTAGCAATAAAGGAAGCAATAGAATTCAATTCCTCATCCGAGTCATTTTTGGTGGGGACGATAAGTGTGGTAACCTCGATCCAGATGCCATTACGCTTGAAATGCTTAAGGTTTTCCAAGATGGTTTCAAGCCCTCCTCCGAGCTCTTTTTTGTAGTAGTCATGGTTAAAGGATTTGAGATCAATATTCGCCGCATCAATGATGCCTACCATATCATCAATCACTTCGCTGGATTCAAAACCATTGGTAACGAAGATATTTTTCATTCCTTTTTCATGAGCCAAAATCGCGATATCTTTAGCATAGGGATAGAAGATGGTGGGTTCGTTATACGTGTAGGCGATGGAGGCACATTCGTATTTGAGTGCCATTTCGATAATCTGTTGAGGGGCAAAATACTCTTTTACATGTAAAGATTTTTCTTGCGAAATACTCCAGTTTTGACAAAAAGGACATTTGAAATTACAACCAATCGTTCCGATCGAAAAGGCTCTGGTGTCGGGCAAAAAGTGGTAGAGCGGTTTTTTCTCAACAGGATCAATGTGCATGGCTACGGGATGACCATAGACAAGGTTTTTGATAGTTCCATCGACATTTTGATTGACACCGCAGATGCCTATTTGTCCCTCTTTTAGATGACAGTAGTGCGCACAGAGTAAGCAAACAAGACGTGAGCCTTCAGTCTTAAAATAGTGCATTATTTCACCTTTTCAACCCTGTAATACCAGATCTCAGGGTGGCTTTCCAAGCAATCAGGTGCTAACCCCGCTTTTTGGCATAGATGTGAAAAAAAGAGTTCAAAGGTTGGAAGTTGCTCCCATACTTGGGGTAAAAAAGTTGCTTTTCGAGATCCTTTTTGAAGAATAATGCCATCCATTCCCACGGTAACTTTGCTTTTGAGGTCGTCGATATTTTCATATAGGATGGGTTGTGGTTCACTCAAAAGAGAGATTTCAATCTTTACATGTAAAAACTCTTCGGGACTGAGCGGATAGAAACGCGGGTCATCAAAAGCAGCTGCTTTGGCGTTATGTATAAGGTCATCTAGAAGGGGTCTATGGGCTATGAGTGAGCCGATACAGCCACGCAGTTGACCATCAAGGGTGAGTGTTACAAAAGTAGCTTTAGGAGTTGAAAATTCAGGATGTGCTTGCACTAAAGCTTTTGGATTCAAAGTGGATGTATGGTTAAAGCTGTCACTGATCGCCTGTTTGGCAATTTCTAAGAGTACGTTTTGCACGGCGCCTCCTTTATGAAAGTGTATTATATGATAAAATGGCTAATAGGTTATACAAAAAGGAATCATCATGGCGCTTGCAATTTTAACGCATACTCCCTTGTGGGTTTATCTGCTCTTTGGTGTGTTACTCATTTTAGGTTGGATGCAAAGTCGTGATCGTAAGGTTTCTTATGTGCGTGCGTTTATGCTGCCTTGTATGATGATAATCTTCTCCATATATGGTATTGCCTCAGCATTTGGCATGAGTATTGGGGTTATATCATGGAGTCTAGGAATGATGGTGATGATGGCACTAGGAATTCGTATAAGAGCTTTTTACAATGTGGTTTTCATGGAAGAATATAACTCGTTTGCGATTAAGGGGAGTTGGCTTTGGTTAGCTTTGATGATGGTCATTTTTTGGCTTAAATTTGCAATAAGTGTAGCGTTTGCTAGAGAATTAGCCATTGTTTTCGAGCCATGGTTTATTTTGAGTGTTAGTTTGTGCTATGGGCTACTCAGTGGTATTTTTTTAGTGCGCATGGTTATTTTGTGGAAGATTAAAAGCTTACATGTAAAAACGATCTAATCTTTTTTTATGGTAAACTTTGTCTAATTTTTAAGGAGTAAACGATGAAACAATGGGTAGCGATGCTAATATGTTTAGGCTTTTTTTCAGGATGTTCTACCATCGGTTTGAACTTCAATTTTTGGAGTCAAAAAGCACCTGAGACACCTGCTCCTGTCGCTTCAGAGATTAAAAGTACCTTACCTACACAAGTGCTTCTTTATGATCTTGACATTACCGATCGACCTTATGCCAGCCTTGGTGAAGTGAGTGTGACGCTGACTAAACTTAATCCATGGGGTGAAGAGCCAACGAAAGAGCAAGTCGAGGCAAAACTGAAAGAAGAAGCTGCCAAAAAAGGGGCTGACGCACTGATTTATGTACGTTACACGAAACTTGGCGCTTCATGGAATCGTGTGAGCGGCATCGAAGGCAAAGCCCAAGCGGTTAAATTTACACGCTACTAATCTTATACCATCAAACGTTACTAAAAGGAGTAAGAATGTCTTTCAGGTTTGTAGTGGGCAGTATGGTTGTGAGTTTTTTAGTATCGGGATGTGCTACGTGGTCTCAAAGCCAAGTGACCAATCCCAATACGGCGATTAAAGAGATCAAACAAGTTTCTCCTGATCAGGTTCAATTAACGGAAGGGGATATGACCAATCGTCCGTATGTTTCACTGGGTGATCTCACCGTTACCGTCAATAAAACAACGATTTTTCATCCAGAACCGACGAAAGAGATGGTTGACGCGAAGCTCAAAGAGGAAGCAGCAAAGCTCGGTGCAGATGCTGTCATTTATGTTCGTTATGGAACGGTTGGCATTTCAGCGCTTAGTTGGGGGAGTTTGGATGGCAAAGGTCGCGCAATTCAATTTACAGGTAATTAGTTTTGTTTGTATAGGGTTGTTTTGTGTTGGGTGCGCTCATTCGGCGAGGGATTTACCGCCTGATATGAGCCATTTGCCGCCCTCTATGAGGTTGTTACCAAGCGATATGGAATCTGCTGAGTATCAACTAGATTGCAAGGATCTGACACTCGCGTTGAAGCATACACGCGAACATCTTAAAGAGCTTGAAAAAGATGTGCTGAGCATGCAAGCCGATAATCAATCCAAAGGATTAACGGGCATTACTGTTTTCTCACCAGCCATGTTTTTGATTAGCGATAATCCAGCTTTGAGCAAAGATTATCAAGAAAGTGATCAGGCGAGAGAGCGTTTACTACGCATCGCGCAAGCGCGCCAATGTGAGTTGCCCTCCGAATAAAAAAATATACGCAATTTTGTTCTATTATGAAGTACAAAATTGCGTTATACTTTTGCCATGGAACCTTCTTTCTTGAACGACACAGCATTTGAAAATATCGCTGATTCGACCAGTATTTTCTCCTACCATTTTCACGACACATATACGATTGGGCTCACGCACCATGGCATGTTTACGTCACATTATGAGCATAAAATTATCCGAGCCTATGAGCGTACGGCTCGCATTATCAACCCAGGTGAAATTCATGGTGGAGATTCTTGCGCGTGGCAATATACCAACTTTTATCCTAGTGCTGAGATTTTAAGTAACTTATACGAGCAGATGTACGGTGAAAAAAAGATGCCGATTTTTGAGAAACATATCGTGGAAGATGACGAACTTTTTAGACGGTTGGCTACCTTTTTTCAAGCAGTCTATTCCAATGCGGAGCCACTCTTCTTAGAGTCAAAACTGATTGATGCGCTCTCTTATCTTATTGCGCATTACACGCATAAAGCAGCGCTATATCCTTTTACATGTAAAGATCCCAAAGGGATGTCTATAGCGGTGGAGTACATTCATGACAACATCGCTTCAGACATCAGTTTAGATGCGCTTGCGGGGACTGCGAACGTGAGTAAGTACCATTTTCTCAGGCTTTTTAAAAACCATACAGGGCTGACCCCGCACCAATACATCATCGCTGAGCGTATCTGCAAAGCTAAGAACCTTGTGCTTGAGGGTGAATCATTAAGCCTTGCCGCATTGCAAGCAGGGTTTAGCGATCAGTCGCATTTTATCCGCTCGTTTCGCAAAATTTACGGCTATTCGCCTAAAACGTTGTTTCAAAAAAGCAATTTTATTCTATATAAATAACCTGAAATTGTGTAAACTTCGCAACAAGGAGTTTCCATGACACAGAAAAATATTTTCTTTTTTTTACTTTTCTTCGCAATGGTCGCATGGGGTGGCTCGTGGGTCAATGTGAAAATTTTAGGACACTATGTCAGCGCTTTTGAGATGATCTTTTTGCGTTTTGGCATTACGGCGATTACGATGGTTCCCATCATTGTGTGGTTGAAGCACTCGTTCAAAATCGACCTTAAAAGCTTTGGTTTGGTTGTATTGGCAGCATTAGCGTTGATTTTTTACAACAAGTATTATTACCTTGGAACAAAATTTGGTACCGCTTCTTTGGGTGGCGCGATGGTGACAACGATGATCCCGATTTTAACGTTTATTTTTTTGGCGTTGATGGGCGTTAAAAAAGTCAGTTCCAAAGACCTGTTTGCACTGGGGTTAGGTGCGGTGGGTGTGTTAACGATGCTTCATATTTGGACGTTTGATCTGGCCCATATTTTGGTGATTCACAATTTGTATTTTTTATTGGCGGCTATTTTGTGGGCGGTTTTGACGATTGTCAGTTCCAAATCGACTAAGATTTCACCGATTGTTTTTACCTTTTACATGTACATCGTCACCGTTGTGCTGGACTTAATTTTCTTTGTGGATGTTAGCGCGATACCGTATGCCTCGTTTGATGGTATTTTTTGGCTCAACACGCTGTTGATTTCCCTCGCAGCCTCCACCTTTGCCAATACGATCTTTTTCTTAGGCATTGAAAAATTAGGCGCTGCCGAGGTGAGTTCGTTCGTCTTTTTGGTACCGTTCTCAGCGATCATTTTAAGTGCTGTTTTCTTAGGTGAGAAGGTCGATCTCTTCATCATCATTGGAACGGTTTTAACGCTTTATGCGGTCAAGCTACTCAATAACATTACAATTTTAAAGCGACGCCGAAAAAACGTTTAATGCTCTCTAAGTGGCGCTCAAGTCCCTCAAAGCTGTGAGTGCCACCCTCTTCCACAACCATCTTCGCGCCCTCTAAAAAATCAAATGCCTCTTCATAGTCTAAAACCTCATCGCCTTTTTGAAGTAAGACAAGCAGGTTTTCAAGGTTAGGCTCTTCAATCTCATAGCTCTCTAACATTTCAAGGTGCGACGCATTCCATTCATATGTTGAGTTGTCGTAATAATTCACTCCATGTCCGATGGCGCGCTCCAACGTCTCAGGCGCATTGACCGCAGGATTAATGAGCACGGCTTTAAGATTGTATTTATCGCTCAGATACAGTGCATAATACCCACCCAGTGATGAACCCATAAGGTATACAGGCTCATTGTCCTGATAAGATTCGATAAGTTCGCTGAGTGTTTTAATGGCAAGATCAGGAATCGTAGGCAAGGATGGTGCAATGAAATGAATCTTGTTTTCTTGACAATAAGCACGAAGCAGTTTCGCTTTACTTGCCTCTCCGCTCGAGCCAAATCCGTGAATGTAGATAATCATAGTCAACCTTTATGTAACAAATAAAGGTGAGTATAGCAAAAGTTTCGTTAGGCTATAATACGCGCAATAACTTGAAGAGGGCAACATGAAATTAAACGAATTGGAAGCTAGAAAAATCATTTTAATGGTCATGGGCGACAAGCGTCCGCTCACCAAAAGCGATGAAGAGTTGGCACTACTTCTCAAAAAGAGATTGACTAAAAAAGAGTCTGAAGTGCTCAATGCGGAAGTTTCTGGCAAAGATAAAAACGCAACAATGAGTGAGCAAAAAATAGATGTTGCACGTTATGAAGCACTTAAAGCAAGCGCCATTAAAAAAATCAAAAATGAATCCGTTCACGGAGACTTTTTTTATACCAAAGGTGAATAAACCATGGAGCAGATGGAAATCATAGACAGTGTTTGTACCTATTGTGGTGTGGGCTGTGACATTGCCGCCAATGTTAAAGACAACACGATTCAAAGCATTTTTGCTCACCCTGATGGTGTGGTGTCTGAGGGAAAATTGTGTATCAAAGGCAAATACGGTTTTGAGTTTGTCAATGCACCCGATCGTCTTAGAATCCCTCGCATTCGTAAAAGTTTTCTAGCTAAAAATCCCAAAATTCACGAAGCAATCGCTTTACATGTAAACGAGTTGGATGAAACATGGTGTGAAACCACACTGGACGCTGCAACCACAGCGGCAGCGATGAAACTGACTGAAATTCAAGCACAATATGGGCAAAAAAGTGTCTGCTCCATTGGCGGCGCACGCACCTCATGTGAAAGCTCTTACCTGCTTCAAAAGTTCACCCGTCACACCCTAAACTCGCCACATGTCGATAACTGCGCGCGCATTTGCCACTCGCCAAGCCTTAAAGGCATGCGTACAACCATCGGAGAAGGTGCGGCGACCAATCCGTACAACGATATCTATCAGACAGAATTTATGATCGTGATTGGCTCCAATACCACTGAAGCCCATCCCATTATCTCCAATCGTATCGTCGACATGGCAACGAAGCATGACAATTTAGCCGTGTTTGATGTGCGCGAAATTACCTTGCACCGTTTTGCTAAGTACAAGGGCATTATTCCCCATGAAGCGAATTTACTCATTTTAAATATGATGGCGTATGTGATTATCGCAGAAGAGCTTTATGATGAGGATTTTTTGAAAGATCGTACGCTTGGATTTGACGCTTTTAAAGAGAAAATATTGAGCGATCCTTTTGCCAATCCAAAGTATTTTGAAAATATCGTAGGTTATGAACACTTAAGTAAATTGATCCCAAAAGTGGCACGTGAATATGCCTTGAAAAAGTCGATGATTTTCTGGGGTCTTGGCATTACAGAGCACATTGATGGCTCATACGCGGTCATGGCAATCACCCATCTTTCACTGATGACCGGCAATATAGGCAAAGTTGGAGCAGGTTTGATGCCACTTCGTGGACAAAATAATGTCCAAGGGGCGTGTGATATGGGGATGCTTCCTTACTATGCCCCCGACTATCAAGAACCTAAAGAGATCGGTTTGATGACACCGCAACTCGTGGAAGCAATGTTTGAGGGGCGCATTAAAGCCGTGATTAATATGGGTGAAGACCTGACGCATGTGCATCCCAATACGAATAAAGTCAACGCGGCACTGAATACACTGGATTTTATTTTCGTCCAAGAGCTTTTTATGACAGAAATCGCCAAACGTGCAGACATTGTGATTGGTGTAAAATCAGCGTATGAAAAAACAGGTGTGTATGTCAATGCGATGCGCCGTCTTCACCTCTCTCAACCGCTTGTGAAGTCTGATCTACCCGATGACTGGGAAGTCATCCAGATGATTGAGAATAAACTGAGCGGAGATTACGCTTATGAAGATTCCAAACAGATTTGGGATGAAGTGCGAGAAGTGGCACATAGACGTTTTTCAGGGGCAAGTTACAACAGGCTTGAGCGTCACCGCGTTCGTGGTCTCCAATGGCCTGTGCATACCGAGGATACCCCAGTGCTACATCAACTAGACTTTCGAACGGACGATGGCTACGGTAGATTTCATTACCACCAATACGAACTCAGAGGCATGGTTCAAGAACTGAGTGAAAAGCGACTTTCTGGTTATCATCTGACCACAGGCAGAACACTCGCGCAGTACAATAATGCTTCCCAAACCAGTCGTTGTGAAAAACTCAATAAACGGTATGATGAGACAGTTTTATTAGTCAATGAAAATGATGCGGCTGATTTTAGCAGTGAGAAGGTTATTTTAAAAACCCAGTATGGGCAAAGCGCGCCATTGGTGGTGAAATTGACAGACAAAGTGCAACCCAAAACGCTTTTTTGTACGTTTCATCATGCTAAATCAAAGATCAATAACCTTTTTGGCGACAGATGTGATGAGCTTATCTTAACGGCAGCATTTAAGTCGATAAAAGTGGAAGTGGTAAATGTTTAAAGAACGAAGCTTTTGTTTAAAATAGTGTGTTAAAATAGTGTCATTTTAATATAAAGGCACCATTTGATGAAAAAGATACTCTTTGGGGTACTGGGAATATTGATCGCTATTCAGTTTATAAGACCGAATTTTAACAATCCAAAAGTGGATGAAAAGATTGCACTTCAAGCGGATGAAAATGTGATGGTAGTTCTCAAAAATGCATGCTTTGACTGTCACTCCAATGAAGTACAGTACCCATGGTACCACAACGTCGCACCTGTTTCTTGGGTTATGGCAGCGCATATTGACAGCGGACGAAGAGCTATCAATTTTTCCACATGGGCGGATACGAATGCTGATCAAAGAATAACGAGACTCAAACGTGCAAAACAGCTGATTTCTAATGGATTAATGCCAAAGGGAAGCTATGCACTCATGCACCCCAAAGCACATTTAGATACCAAAGACAAAAAAACACTCGAACAATTTTTTGATCAGCAACTAGAACAACTCAAAAAATCATAAAAGGTAGCAATCTTTCTCATCGATCCAACCTGATAAAGTTGGGCACAATATGTCACAGCAAAAAAGTTAAGCTTTGAAAATCTCTTATTTTAGGGGGGGGGGTGAAGTAGTGGCCGGGAGAGAGGGATTTAAAAGGCATCAATTTTCTATATTATACATTTTGTAAAATAATCATCAAAATAGCGTATTTTAGGCATTAAGAAAACTTTCTCAATTTCCAATAATATGTTATTATTCCAATAAAAATTAAAATCTTGTGGGGAATGAGTGGGGAAGATTTTAATAAATACGGATTATTGAAAAATGGCAAAAAGAGAAAAAACACAGTTTAGCGGCGTATATTATATAACAACTATCACCAATGACAAAGAAGACAAAATCTATTATATCCGGTATCGAGATGGCAATAATCAAGCTCGAGAATTAAAGGTCGGAAAGCATAGTGAAGGTGTACGTGCAAATTACTGTAATCAAAAGCGCAATGAAATTCTCACAAAACAACGCTTAGGTGAAGATCTTCCGGCAATCGCCATTAAAAAGAAAAAGCACATCATCACTTTAGATATGGCAGCAGAAAAGTTCTTCAAAGAACGTGAGATGCAAAATAAAGATAATGCGCATACCCAATCAAAGTACAATAACTGGATCGCTCCAGAGCTTGGTAAAATGGATATTGATTTGATCGGGCTTGAGGAAGTCAGAGGGTTGCAAGAGAGCCTGGTGAAAAAAGAGTATGCAGCAGCCACGATTAACTTTACGATTAATCTTTTGCATGCAATCGTCAACTACGCGATTGAAAATAAACTATCGACGACTATTCAAAATCCCACAAAAAAGCTCAAGCAATTGAAAGTCGATAATGCTCGAGATCGATATTTGACAAAAGAAGAGTGCCAGAGGCTCTTAGAGGCCGTTGAAGATGAAGCCGTACTCAGATTATTCGTGCGCTTGAGTTTGAGTACTGGAGGGCGATTAGAGACGATCTTGAGTATATGCAAAAAAGATATTGACTTCACCAATAAAATAATTGCGCTAAAGGATCATAAAAACGCCTCTTCGTATCGTGGATTTATCAATAATGATCTCACAAGTTATGTAAATGAATACTGTAAGGATCTAAAACCAAACGATAAATTGATCACAATGCCGGTACGTACACTTAGAAGACAACTCTCAAATATTTTCGCAGATCTTTTTAACGCAGATTTAGATAAAAACGATAGAAAAAATCGAGTCGTCATTCATACCTTGAGACATACGTTTGCAAGCTTATTAGCGATTCAAGGAACGCCAAATTTTTACGATTCAAAAGCTAATGAATCACCAAGATATCAAGACTACTCTCCGCTACGCGAAATTAAGCCCAGAGAGTGGTAGAGGAGCTGTAGAAGGATTGGAATTTTAGGATAATAAGATTTTCAATAATTTATTGACTGTAAAACAAAAAGTACTATATAAGTATAGAAAATATTTTTTAATCTTAGAGTACGTTGAAATAGTGTTATAATTCATGATCCTTTCAAATAATGAAGATCTAATCTATAAAAAATGGATAAATATATAGTTTTTAAATAATAAAGATTTATTTTGAATCGCTTTTGAGGAAATAATATGAGCTTTTTTTCGACATCGCCCCTTAGATATCCAGGTGGAAAAGGAAAACTTGGTCCGTGGTTAGGCGAGCTAATGAGACATAATAATATTAGTGGTGGTAGTTATATTGAGCCCTATGCAGGTGGTGCAGGTGCAGCACTTTATTTACTCTTTTCGGGGTATGTTAATCATATTATTATCAATGACGCAGATAAAGCAATTTATGCAATGTGGCATTCAATTATTCATAAAACAGAATATTTTTTACAGAAAATGAATGAAACACCAGTTACTATGGATAGTTGGTATAAACAAAAAGACATTATAAATAATCCAGAGTCTCACTCTTTATTAGATTATGGTTTTGCAGCTTTTTTTCTTAACAGAACTAATATTTCAGGAGTTGTCAAAGGGGGAGCTATTGGAGGGAAACAACAGCTTGGAAACTATAAAATAGATGCAAGATTTAATAAGGTAGATTTAGCAAAGCGCATTCAAAGAATAGCTGGATATAAAAATAGTATAGAAGTTCATAATTTGGATGCCTTAGATTTAATAGATATGATATCAGATGGAAAGATGTTAAAAAAGTCAATGTTTTACTTTGATCCACCGTATTATGTAAAAGGTAGCCAGCTTTATAGAAACCATTATAAGCATGATGATCATGTTTTAATAGCAGAAAAAATACAAGCGCTAAAGACTCCTTGGCTTGTTACATATGATAATTGTGAACCAATAAAAAAAAATATATCAGAATTCTAATAATGGTGAATTTTCTCTTAGATACTCTGCAAGCCAAAAGGTTAAAGAACTCGCTACGGAACTCATTTTTTATGGCAATATGACACTACATAAGCTGCCATCTCTAACGCAAATCATTTAAGTATTCCAACATTCTGTAACATAAAACTCAATTTCATCCCAAAATGCATTTAAAGTTTGATAGTCTGGATGAAAATTAGGTGAATGAACATATGCATGTAACGTATTAACATTCATCATATCTCCTTCATTTGACATTCTTTTTTCCAAAACGAGCTTTTTATTTGTAGTAATTTTATTGTTTTGCAACATATGCTCAGCACACTTTCTAACTTTTGGTGCAAATCTCGTATCACTGCAGATGATGCTATTATTGCGCAGATAATACTCTGTTGCATATTCAATCAATGAGCGTAATAACATGGCTGCAGCAATAGGTAAAGATTTTATTTCTATACTTTTTAACTCTGCAAGTATTTTTGCTGCTTTGCGCTCTTCTATTGGTATTGAAAATGGCACTCTATTTCTAATAAAAAGTTTTTTACGATCTTGCTGATTTTCAGGAATAGGTCTTTGGCTTGGCTTAGGAGGTGGCACATTGTCTTCATCTAATGAATCTTCTTTTGGTTCTTGAACTTGATTGGTATTATCACGCATTGGTTTATTGCTTTCAAGAGTGCTAATCTCTTCTTTTATTGTGCCGTCACCATATATTTCGCATAACTTATCAATATATTCTTTTTGTGCTTCTGCTGCGTTTAAACCACGAGAGTCTAAATTACCACTTTGTATGTCTACAATGATGTGTTTTACTTTGTTTATTGTTGAAGTTGGCTCTTTTATCAATTTAATCTGGTTGCCTTGAAGCTCAAAGCCAATTTGATATAAACGCTCCTTCGACATAAGTCTATCTGCTAATGTGCTGATAGGAAAATTATCATCAAATGTATGGATAATTTTATTCTCTACTGCCCATCTTAGTAAATTTAAAGCTTTTATATTTTGGTTGCGTTCACCAGTTTTTTCACTATATAGGGCTTTTGATATAGCACCCCATTCAACTTGTCCTACGCCATCATTTTTACCGGTATGTTTAAGGTGTAAAAAGCGCAATAAATCACTTTCACTTTTAAATACTGTGATATTGACTTTAGAAGGAAAATTGTGGAGCTTTTTTGATATTTCTTCAAATTTACTAGCAATAGCAGGTGGAGCTTTTCGTGGTTCATGTAGTAGTTTAATAGCTGCTATTCTTCTATTGCCATCTCTAACAATCCATTTGTTCGGTAATGATGGATGTTGAGATGCAATAATTCTTTCTGGATATAAATCATTATCAGCTATATCTTTAGCGAGATTTATAATATCTTGTTCTTTACCATTTAAAATAGCATGTATACATGCATTTTCATCCGGCTGTTCATTTAATCTTGGATTTTGTGTATCTAATATTAAATCGTTAATAGATACTTTTTGTATCTCGTTGAAATCTATTTTTGCCATTAATATTCCTTATATTCAATTTAGCGAGATTATGTGCAGTATTTAATAAAAAATATTATACATAAAATTGTGAAAATTTATTTTGATACGATTAGCTATTACTTCGTTGATATATTTATTAGCTAAGTTATATTAATCAATCTAATCAAATTATGACACAAAACAAGTTATAGTTATAAAATATATATTGTAAAGAAAATTAATGGTGGCATAACATGAATGAAGAAGAGCTAAGAATTAAAATTTATGAATATTTAGGCTTAGAAATCGGGAGCTTACCTTCAGAAAGCGGTAATGATTGGCAACGTGCAGAGAAAGAGGTGCTAGAAGATTATAAGCAAAAAGAGCTTGAGAAAGTAAAAAATATCAAGACAACAGATTACTTAACCATCGATAAGCAATCTGATGAATTTAAAGCTGTTTTAAAATCAACATTTGTTGGTATGCAGAATCTTAAAAGCTTAGCTACAAGTAGAAACGATTTAGAAATTCATGAGATTAATCAATTAATTCTTACTGGAGATAAAGACGTTTTGATCGGTTTGGCTAAGAATCAAAAATTAACTTCAGAACAGATTGATTTAATGATTCCAAGAAGTGTTTATCTTGTCAAAAAACACCTTATTACAAATCAAAATTTAACCGATGATCAAAAGAGTCAATTGCTTATATTAATGAATAATAGTAGTCTAGATTATGGTGATTTGATCAAATTAGTGAGTTAACTGATGCTTGATTGCCCAATATGCTCATGGCCGTTAAAAGCCGGTAAAAAAATGGTTTATTGTTACGATGATAGTTGTGGATTTCATATCACTTATGCTCAAGAAGATCTTTTAAGAGATATTTCCAAAAAAGAGGTAGAAGATCTGCTCATGGGTAAAACGATTGAGGGATTGATTCACCTAGATCTTGATGCGTCCAATTTCATTGCTTCAAAGGTCACTAAGCTTGAATCCTACATGTAAAGATGATTGTATCAAACTCCTCAATAAATACCAGGGCAAATTAACACCAGTTCAGTATCAAAATATAGAATGGAATGACCCCACAATACTAGACAATCTTGATACTGTTGAGAAACTAGTGATCCCTACATAAGGAGATAAAAATGTTACTACCAGAACAAGAACTTTCGTGGTTACAAGATCGAGCGATAGATCTCATGGAAGAATATAAAGATCTTGATGAATTCTATATAGATGACGAACGTGCATATATGGAGCGTAAAGCATATTTAGATGAGAAAAAAGAAAATCTAAAAGGCTTGTTTGATAGCTATTATAAGCGAATAGAACGTGCTAAAGCGTACAAAGAAGAATATGCCGCTCGAAACTCATCTCCAAACTAACCATCACACCTCTTAAACCCACCGATGAAAAAACCGTATCGGTATTTTTCACAGTGTGTGTAACCCAGTGCTATCTCCGAATCAGATCGATGATCATTTAAAAATCTTTTTATCATTTGATTTGTAGTGAAAAGTCTACTAAATGATAATCATAGATTTGTTAAAAAACATAGCTGTTCTAATCGAAAACTATTTTATTCTTATTTTGATTATTTCAGCCAACAACTCTTCATATATTTGCTCAAGGTTTACATCTTCGTTTTTAATTCTTTCATTCAATGCTTCTTCTGTGAAGTATTCACTTAGACCATATGCTTCAATTTTAGATATATCAAATTCATTTTCAGGGATAGGAATAGTTCTTTTTTCTTGATGAAAAATCAAAAAGTCTTTACAATAGAAATCTTCTAAAATTTCTATTAATCCCTTATCATAAGTGAAGATAAATGGAATAAAAAAATCTGTATCGGGGTTCGGTTTTGATGAAAAAAAATGTTTCAAGTTGTCTAGCAAGAGTAAAGTCCCAGGCCATATTGTCTATATAGTGTATTAAATCCTCTTTGTTTTGAGAATCTAGCTTATTAAAAAATCTGTATTTCTTTTCTTTTTTATCGCTTTTACTATCATATTCTAAATAGTTTAAAGCAACAACTAATTCTCTTAAGAAAATAGTTTTGAGTCTTTCACTCATAAATTTAATAATATATTTAAATTGTGCTTTGAGCTTTTCTTCTTTTGTTCCTTTAATTTTAAATTTTGCAGTCATAATCATTAAAAGGATTATTCGCATTATCAGATGTTGTTTTTGGGCTACCTCAAATACGGATTGAAATTCATTTTTAAAATAGACAATTTCTTCTTTGACTATTTTTTCAATTTCTTCATCTTGATAAATTGATTTAATTTCTTTAGTTCTATGATAATGGTTCATATCGCATGTCATTAATTTTTTTATACTGATAATATTGAGGTAGAACTCTTTTGTATCATTTCCCTTTGCAAAATTTTCAAGCATATAAAACATGGGATCTAAATTATAGTTATTCTCCAATATCGTGTGAAGAGTAGAAATAAAACTTTGTTCAGTGACTTTGTTGCCATTTATATAATCATGTAAATATCTTGCAGAATTGGATTCAAAGCTAATAGAATAATCAATTTTTAAAGGTACTCTAGTATTCTTTTGCATACCATAAACAATGGATGGATTAAAAAATGCTAGATTAGGATATTTAAATATCGATTTAACATTGGGTATATCCATAATATCTTTGAAAATAGGTACATTAAGTGACATATGTTTATCGCTAGAGATAATGTCTAAATTTTCTTTAACACATTCACTATAAAAATTTACATATGTATAAAATGTTTCTTTAGCATTGTTTGCAATACTAAATTGATATACTAATTCATAAAATTTCATTTTAGTGTCTCCCCCTTTTTCTAAAAGACTATTATACGTTAAAATAATAACTTGTTATTCAAATATAATTTTGGATACGTCAATTCGTGTTAATTTGTACGAAAAAAGATTATATTGACCAATAATTCATATATGATATTAGCTTTAAAATAAGTATAAAAAACATCAAAATAACGCTTGTAAATTATTGATAAAACGTCGATAATATAGGCATTTTGATGCACTAAATTGAAATATTTTTGCTATAATTTATTCCGTTATATATAGCTATATTTCATAGCACGGGCGTTATTTCAATTTTTACCCGTACTATGTGAGACATGATGCCTTTAGGTTGTCTTTTGTGGCTCTGCCCTTGCAACGAACATTCGGCTAAATGTTCTACCACGTTAAGACTTCCGCAACACCCTTTCTCTAAGTTTTGGTTAGGCGTTCAAAGAGTAAATCGATGATCGCCTTAACCGCCTCAAACAAAACCACTTTTAAAATCTTAAATAACAGCTCAATCATAATTGTGCCTCTTTATATAAAAATTGAGATATTTTATATAGGAGGAAGCACATTAAGAAAAAAAATAAGCATTTGAGTATTTTGAGGAATTATTGCGTTCTTGAAGTGGTCAATCATCGCACCTCTTAAACCCACCGATGAAAAAACCGTGCCGGTATTTTTCACAGCGTGTGTAACCCGGTGCTATCTCCGGATCAGATCGATGGATGATCATTTAAAAAATCTTTTTTTTTGAGAGAAATAGACTTATACAATTTTGTATAGTAGCAAGTTTGTATAAGTCAAATAAGCTATTTTGAGAAAATTCAATAGCGTAATACTATATCAATTTGTCTAATATTTTATAGGCTATCTTGCTTTATTGCTTTTATTTCATTTTTAAATGCTTCGTAATTGAACTGGTTAAAAACGATTTGTAATGCGGAGGTAAAATTTATATTATTGTCAAAAGGCATTTGGAATTTTTGATATAAGTCTTCATAATGACAGGTGCTTTTATATTTGTAAAGATTAAATCGAATACAAAATTGTATTGCCAAATTGATATATTGAGGTTTATTCATAATACATGCTTTGACAAAAGGAAGAAAATCCCTATCAATGAAATATGCTATAACATCTGCATATCCATTATGTGCAGGGAAATGTAGATCTATTTGCTTTATAGCCATTCCTAAATCATCAATTGTGAAATATCCCTTATAGCTATCATAAGCATATATAAAAATTGCCAAAAACTCTTGTCTAGTTTCTAAAGATTGTACATAACCGCTATCATAACTCAGTGCATAAGCTAAGTAATCAATATAATCATCAATATTACTATGAAAAACATGCCCTAAGTTAGCCAATGCGGATAAGATTGAGACGAATGCGGCTTCTTTATAAGTGTAATCTATAAATTCCAAAAAACCAAATTTTTCTATTGAACCGAATTCAAGAAACTCCTCAATATCTTCTTTTGAAAAATATTGATCTAATAAAGTGATAATAGGTCTATTTTGCTTTTTCCAAGCATAATATGTTGTAGCATTAAAATCAAACAGTTTTGCCATTACTTCTTTATGCGTCATTTATTCCCTCCATATCTTTCAAAGTATAACAAAATATATATAAAACAACTATTTTATACAAAATATATAATAAAGTTGTTATTCACAACATATTTTAATATTTTATTAAGTTGCAATAAACTACTATTTTGATGTTATATCTTAATAAATATCATTATATACAACTAAAAGGAGTGTGGATAAAAATTTTTAGTGCAACTAGAATTTGTAAATTAACGTAATTAACTCCCTTCTCTAAGAGTTTGCTGACAGGAAGAGAAAGGAGTAACTAAAGTTTCTAATAGAGTCTTTAATCAAGCTGCATTATATCTCACCGCCCCTTGATTATTCAAAATTTGAAAAATACACAAAGGGATATCTATGGCCAAAAAATACTACTGGTTAAAGCTACCGAGTAACTTCTTCGTTGATCCTAAGATCAAAAAATTGAGGCGTATTGCCGGCGGCGATACATACGTTATTATCTTTCTAAAAATGATGTTGTTGGTGATTAATACGAATGGCATTCTTGAATTTGAAGGCATCGAAAAAACGTTGGAAGATGAGCTATCTTTAAAACTTGATGAGGATGAGAATAACGTAAAAGTTGTCTTGGCTTTTTTAAGTTCTAATGGTGAACTAGAGGAAGTTTCTGATGAAGCTTTTTTATTGCAACGTGTGCCTGATCTCGTTGGTAAAGAAGGTGATAGTGCCGAGAGAATGCGCAAATTGAGAGAACGCAAAAATATAGGTGAAATACCTTCAACGTCACATTGTGACGGCTATGTGACAAGAAGTGACACAGAGAAAGAGAAAGATATAGATAAAGAGATAAAACCCTCTCTCTTACTCTCTCCCACTTCGCACAAACCAACCTATGATTTAAAAGATATCAAGAGCTTTAGAGAGCAACTTTCTAACATGTACCCCAATTTCTACTTTTCTCTCAGCGGAGAAATGGGCTATTCAAGAGAGCACAGAGGCTTTTGTTTAAAGAGCGGCTATATCTTTAGTTTGCACACAAATAAGTTAGTCGATCGCAGCGAGAGCTTCGAGCTCTGGCAGTATCTTTTCTATCGTAAAGATAGAGTCTTCGAACTCGCAAATACACAAATCCAAAACCAACATAAGGAAGAAAATTATGCAAACAACAATTAGTGAAAACGCGGCGAAAATCTTGGAAGAAATCAATAATAATCCAATGTTTAAAAAGCTCATTTGTTTAAATCAGAGGCAAACGGCAGAAACGATTGGTGTGAGTTCTACGACTTTGATTTTATGGCGCAAAGATGGATTTGGCCCGGAGTATATCAAGGTTGAGAGAGGTGGTAAGCGAGGGCGAATACTTTATCCAAAAACGTCAATCGCAGAATGGCTGAGCCGCACCATTAAAACCATGTAAGGAGCATGTGATGAAGCAAGATGAAAATATCAATATTTTGAGACGGTTGAAAACACTTGAGAGAAAGATTGAGAAGCTTACCAAATCAGAGATGTCAGCAAACCTATTTTTGGAATTTCGTTTTCTTTTAAAAGGAACATATATCATGACGGGGATTGCTGATCTAACAAAGAACGATGGGATTCTCAAAAAAAAGTTTAGCATCTTAAAGAATCAATATGCTTTATTGCCAAGAGATCGTGCTGAATTTGCCATTTGTCTTGTAAATAAGATTGATCAATCAATCGTTGGTGAATTTTATATTTCGTCTAAAAGTTTTACCGAAATAACGGGATTTGTACCCGACGAAAAAGAGTACCTTGCATTTAATAAAGCGTTTAAGGAATACGAAGTATCAGAGGTACAAAACAATGAAAGGAGTTCACAATGCGTATCTTAACGTTCATTTTTCTTTTCTCTTTCTCTTTCTCTTTCTCTCTTTTTGGTGCAAATATTTCTAGTGAAAAAGATACGTTAGCGGACTCGCTCTTTACGGCTGATGATGCTATTGTCACACCTGGTACATGTTCATTTTCATGCCGTGCCGTTGTTGATGGTTATGTAACGCAGATCATCGATATTGATGCGAAAAGTGGTACAACACATTGTGAAGTGTATAGTCGCAATGATACAAGCAAGGCTTTAGGTGTAAATGCTAATCAACAAAACCTTACATGTAAAGTACAAGCGAATAAAAATCCTGGTGATTACTCAGGTCAACTCAAATCTAGCTCCAATACAAATTATCAATTGACTGGTGCAAAATACGAAACCGATTCAATGACGTTCTCACGTTTTCTTACGGGCATGGCAACGTTAGATCCGTCCATCATTGATTTTAGTGCGACAAACTCAACCGGCATGCTTCAAGTCAAAAACTCAAACGTGCTTTACGGTACAAATATCTCAACCACAAGGCAAGAGACATTTCTATCGTTTTTTGGCGTGGAAGATGCGACGACAAGCTCAGAGATTGTCTCGAGTGTTGATAGCCTCAATAAAGCGAATTTAGGTTACTTCTCGAACTTATTTTCCAATATGTCGAGTATTTACGCTTACTTGCAAAATCTTCTTTTTGCCTTTGTATCAGCATTCTTTATTGTGATCCTTGGATCTAAAAAGCTACAAGCCTACTTAGCTAAAACAAATGACAATACGAATTATCTCAGCAAACTGTATATCCCTCTTATTGCGGTCACGTTGTTTTATATTCCAATACCTCAAGAGAATAATATGCAAAGCTCATTAATGCAAACTGTGATTCGCAATTTTATGGGGACAAGCACGAAGATTGCTGATAAAGCGGCCGTTATTGGTGCGAATACCTATTTGCAAAAGCTATACGCGTCAGTAGGTGCAAATACAATGCAAGGTGAAGCAACAATCTACGCATTGAGAGATAGCGCAAAAGCGCAAAAAGAGCTTTACGCTAATGTGATGCAACAATGCAAGAGCCGTTTTCCGGATGCGATGACGTTTCAAGTCAAAGATGCGGAGCTAGATCAACAAAGTATTTACAACTTCAACAAAGTACAAGAAGGTATTACTGCTAAAGCATGCAGATCAACCGAAAGAAAATGGCTAATCGCTTCTAAAACCTATGATCAGCAAAGGAAATACGCGGATCAAATAGCGCAAAGCTTTGGCAATAACGCATTGCAAAGCAAACTCAATAGCATCAATACATTCCTCAATAATCGTCAGTCAGAGCTCGGGTGGATAAACAGCGCGTTTATCCCATCTGCGGCGATTCTCATCGAAATGATGCCCCTCGTTACAGTCGCAAAAAGCACTATTACCGAAGATCAAGAGAGTAATCAATTGAAGATCCGCGATGCTTATGCTTCCGGTGATGAAGAGAAAAGTTTACTCGAGAAGATCAAAACGACGGGTGGTAGTATCTTCGGTGCAGTAATGGCAAAAATGGTATACGCCATTTTGCCGGGTGTGAATACTATCTTCCAAGTTTTCAATTCAATCATTGGTAGTGGTGTAGAGATGATTACGTTTATTGCGACATTTTTTTCACCGATTGGTGGTGCAAAAGCATTTAATTTTATTACCCATGGTGGAGGTAGTGCAACAATTCAGTTAGCGAGCCTTGTTCTTGCGGCCATGTTTGTTGGGTTGATCTTGAAATATATTCCATTGATCACGTCAATGATCGCCGGAATTCTTGCGGTGGTTGGATGGTTATTCGAATTAACACAATACTTCTTTATCACTCCGTTTGTTGTTGCGTATGCTGTAACGATGCGCAAGACGGACAAAATTAGCGAGTATCTCGTCACGGGTATCGTGATCTTTTTTAAGCCGGTACTCCTCGTTATTTTCATTTATCTTGGACTCTTTTTATACTACCTCTGCATCGATGTTTTCGTCATGTTCGCGGAAGAGCAATTCTATCTTTTGGATGCTATCAATCAGAGCTTTTTTGTGGCGATGGTGTTGCAACTTTCACTAGGGCTTATCAAAATCGTTTCATCGTTTGCGGCGGTTTATCTTATGTGGAAAGTGATTTTATCTGCACCTGGTCACACAATCAAAATGATCGGATTGCACAATGTCGGCGACTTCCTCGAACCAATTTCCAACAAGCTCGAGAGACAATCTCTCGTATAAAAAATAAGGAGTGAGCAATGAAAAAACAACAAGGCAATAGAGTGATTGAGACCTTTTTAAAATCGGCCACCTGGGCGATACCCGTCTTTGCTTTTCTAGCATGGTATCCCAAAAAGCTCATTGATGTACCTCATTTAATCGTACCGAATGACGTGGGCGCATTACTTTTGATGTACGGCTATTGGATCATACTTGCGTTTACTGTGATGATCCTGGCGCATATCTTTGATGCCGGCATTAAAGATTTTGATGAGATCAAGGGATACATGGTTACTAAACATTGGTTTTGGTTATTGAGTGGTATCGGCCATATTTTAGGATTTTTCGCATGGAAGATCTTTTGGCCTGGTGGCTTGTACTAAGGAGTAGATGATGAAACCAGAAACAGCAGAGCAAACATATCAATTTTTTGAGGAAGCGCAGATCGTGTTATCTACGCTCGAGGATCATATAGCGGCATTTAACCGTGCCTCTAAAGTCTTTGAAAAAACGACGAGCGATTTTTCGAAAGTAGAAAAGAGCATCGATGAAATCGGTGCAAAAATCGCAGAAAAAATTCAAGTGAAAACCATTCAAGCCTATTTGTTAGGTTCGGTGGCAGAGCTTGAGAGTGTCACGAAAGATCTAAAAAGGCGAAAGCATGAAGAACGTTTCACCTTGAAGATCGTATTTGCTTCAACGTGTCTTTCTGTGCTTGCGACAAGCATCGTTTTTATTGCGTTTGAAGCGGCTAATAAACCGCTTCTCAATCTTATCTATCAATTCGTTCATTAAGGAGAACAGCATGAAAAATATCGCGATCATCAACACAAAAGGTGGCGTAGGTAAAAGCACCCTCGCCTTTCACATTTTACCGGCTATTCTAGCGAATAGAAACTTTTCCATTCTAGAAATTGACAACAGCAATAACACGACGACGGCGTTTTCAAATACACAAATCTTGAAAGGAAAAATTACCTCGGTAAATATCGACGAAGGTATGCAAAGATTGGAAGAGCTTGTTATCAATAATATGTTAGATGAGGACAAGATCAGCGTGATTGATGCCGGTGGAGGGGATGATTCACTGAAAGTGATCCATTCGTTTATCGATCAAGATTTGCTCGCAGATACCCTGTTTATCATTCCATTTATGCCTGACTTTGTGCAGCTTAAAAACCTGGTCGATACGTATAACGTTTTACCAAGTGAAGCGAAGATCCTCGTTGTGTTAAATAATGCAGATCTAAGTGATCCAGATCATCTCATGTTTGTTAAAGGTAACGAGGACTTTGAGATACCGGATATCTCATCTACCTTTACGCACTTTGCCGTTTGCCCTAAAAGTCCACTTTTTTCGTATGCCGCTTCACGCAATAAAGAGACGATCAAAGATCTTGCCCTACTCGCAAGCCAATACAACAAAAACGAGATACTTGAGTATGCGAAGACAAAAACCAAAAGCGATAAAGACAAAATGACGAAGATATATCGCAATTGGAAAATTTCACGTAACGCAAAAGATTATCTCGAGAGTGAAGCGATCGCGCAGCTTAAAAGCATCGTTCTAGGAGAGCAAGCATGAAATACGAAGACTGGATCGCAAAGAACACGCCCTTAAAGCGTGTTTCTTCCCTAGAGCCTTATCGAGACGAAATTCAACATCTTGTGAGTTTGAATTACACGTTAACGCAGATCACGGAGTACTTACGAGACGTAAGAGATATTGAGATCTCAAGGCAAAGCGTGAAAAAATTTTTGTTAGGCAAAACAGCTCAAAATAAACCGGTTAAAGCGGAAAAAAGTGAAAACGTCGAAAGTGAGTTTGGAAGATAAGTTCAAGGGCTTTTTATAAGCCAGATGCAACCACATGTAACCGTGAGGCAACCAATAGTAACCGAATGTAATCAAATGCAACTCAGCGTAACCGAGATGTAAGTCAAAGGTAACCTCGTGCTACCAAGAAGTAACCAAGAGGAAACCGAGAAAACATTCACACCCAACGCCACGTTAATGGCGAGAGGTGAAAAAAAAGACGAAAAAGAGGCGAAAATGCTTTCAATTGCGAATATGTCGTCGGCTCAAGCAGCTCATTATCATGCGAAAGATCAAAACTATTATCAGCAAGACAAAGAGACAAGCGTGTGGACTGGCAAAGGTGCTGAACGTTTAGGCTTGAGTGGTGAGATTGATATTAAACAGTTTGAGCGATTGTGTTACGGTATTCATCCAAGCGAAGAACGCACTCTTGTTGATATCAGTCAAAGAGCGGGAACGGATATGACCTTTTCCAGTCCAAAATCCGCATCGATCTTATGTGAATTAGGCGATGAACGTACCAATCAACTCATACGTGCAGCACATGATCAAGCGGTGCAAACGACACTATCATTTGTAGAAGATCATTATGCGCAAACGAGAGAACAAAAGGACGGACATAGAGAAGCAATTTCTACCGGTAATCTCATCATTGCTAAATTTCAGCATGATACCAGTCGTGAAAATGATCCGTCATTGCATACGCATTGCTTTATTGTCAATGCAACGCAAAAGGAGAACGGTGAATGGCGAGCATTGCACAATGATCAACTCTTTACGCACAAGATGTTTTTAGGCCAGACGTATCGCAACGAATTGGCCAAAAATCTTAGAGAGCAAGGATTCTCTATCGAGATTACGAATGCCAAAGAGGGATTCTTTGAAATTCAAGGTGTTTCAAAAGAGTTGATCAGTGAATTTTCACAACGTCGTGAGCAAGTCCTTGAGAAATACGAAGAGCTAAAAAAGCAATATCCTGGTCTCGAGGAAGAAAAGCTCAAAGAGATGGCAACAACCAGTAGCCGAAACGTGAAAGATAAAAACGCTGATCGCAGTGTCATTAAATCCAACAATATCGAAAGAGCCAAAACCATTCTCGCCGGTAAAGATTTAACCTATCTTAATCAGCTTAATAGTTCGCAGCTACATTCAGAACAGCAAAAATTAACGGCTAAAGATGCGGTGGATCTTTCGATTCGTATTCAAAGCGAAAAGACGAGTGTATTTAATCGGGAAGATGTTATGAAAAATTCGATGAAGCTTTCATTAGGTGAGCATTCACTTAGTGCTATGCAGAATGCTTTTGATGATCATGTAAACGAGCGATCGATTGTGCAACTGGATCAAAATGCGTACTCGACACCGGAGCTCTTGCAAAAGGAGTTCGAGATAGTTGAAATGGCAAAAAACCGCACAGATCCTTTAATCTCTGCTCAACACGTGGAGCAATATCTAAGCCATACGCCTTATAACCTCACAAAAGGACAACAAGAAGCGTATGCGCAGATTCTCACAAGCAATGAGTCTATTTCAGTGATCCAGGGCGATGCAGGTACGGGTAAAACGTTTATGCTTAAGGCCGTCAGGGAAACGCTTGAGAGTCAAAAGCAAAGTAGTAATCTAAGAGGACTTGCTTTTACTGGAAAAGCCAGTGAAGAGCTTGAGCGTGAAAGCGGTATCCCATCTACGACATTACACGCTTTTTTTGTGAATCCACCGGCAGAAAAGAACATGGTTTATGTTGTCGATGAGGCTTCAATGGTCAGTTCATTGCAGATGCACCGTTTATGTGAAATTGCTAAAGAAAACCATTCAAAAATTGTATTTATTGGTGATCAAAAGCAGTTTCAATCTTTAGGTGCTGGCAATATGTTTTCGCAGCTTCAAAAGCAAAGTGATATTCATATCGTCGAAATGACAGAAAATAAGCGTGCGCAAACCGAATTGATGCGATCGCTTTATTCGTCTATCAAGAGCAAGGATTTAGAAGAGGCGTTCGGCATTTTAGAAAAGCATCAACGACTTCATGAAACGACAGATCTCGAGAAGATAAAAAACGAATACCTCAAAGATCGTCATGATACGTTGCTTCTTGTTGATACGAACGCAAATCGTAGAGCTTTAAACGAGTTAATCCGATCAGATCTCGTCGCTCAAAATGAAGTAACACAGTCTCAACCGTTATCTATCAAAGAGGCAATCAATCTAAACGAGATTGAAAAACACTACTCGAGCAATTATCAAGTAGGTCAAATTGTTGTCGCACAAAACGCGTTTCAAGGATTTAGTGCCGGGCAAGAAGCAATGATCACCGCGATTGATCATCCATCCAATACGATCACGGTTACCAAAGATGAGCAAAGGATCAAAATTGATCTAAGCAAAGCTCACGCTCAAGCGATTCAAACCTTTGCTATTAAAGAAAAAGCGTTTGGTATCGGCGACAAAATTGTTTTTACAAAAAACAATCGAAACCTCAAGTTTAGAAATGGTGAGACTGCTGTGATCCAAGCAATTCATGGGAATATCATCAAAGTACAAAAGGGGAATAAAGAGTTGGCGTTTGATGCTTCCAAATATCCTTATATCGATCATGGATACGTGATTACAGCGCATAAAAGCCAAGGGCAAACAACCAGTAAGGTTATCGCTTTCACGAATGCCCAAATGGCCAATTTAAACCGCTTCTACGTGCAAATTACCAGGGCAAAACGTGATGCCTTAATCTATACCAACAGCATAGCAACACTCAAGGAGAATACACAAAAAACACAAATTAAAACAAGTACCCTAGATTATTTTAGGTCGGCAATGCAGCATGAGGCACATACAAATCATAACTACGAAAGGACATTCAATGAGCAAAAAGAACGAAGAATATCAAGAGGATCAACTCTTTCAATACTGGGAGACTATTGCACAAAGTGCAAAATTGCACTCGCAGATCTTAGCCGACATCTTGGCTTATTTAAAAGAGATCGATCAGAGGCTTCAAGCACTCGAGGCAAAGATCAAATGAAAAATATCTTACTTAAAAATGAGCGCGAAAAAGCAGCTCAATCCATAACACAATCACGAGAAAGGAGATAGTAATGTCAACGATTTTATTATGTTTATTGTTTAATGCCGGTGCTTTATGGGTGTTCCAAAAAAATCTTCCAATACCAGGCGGCGCAGTCTTTATTCTACTTTGTATTGCGGAGTATCTAGCTTGGGCATTTATCTTTAAAATGCAAGAGTCGATCAATGGACGTATTTTTGATGATAAGGCGTGGGTAATGGGAAGTTATCCCAATTACTATGAGCAAACGGAAGGCAATCGATGGACGGCTTCCCAACGAGTTAAAGAAATTATGTCAAAAGGTGAATTGTTTCTGGATCAGTTTCGATTTGATGATAGCGTTTTATATCGTTTATCAACGGTTTATGGGTTTGAAAAACGATTTAGTAATTTTGAGTGTTATACAGATCCGACAGACTTTACTCAGTCGGGGATTATATTTGGAGGTATGGGATCAGGAAAAACAGAATTTTACCACTCGATTATCGCTCAAGATAAGTTCGATCGTGTCATTGCCTATGATACAAAAGGTGATCTTGTTCAAAAGCATTATAGCTCGTTGAAAGATATCATCCTCAACCCGTATGATCAACGAAGCCATATTTGGAATCCTTTCGAAGAAGCTAAAACGAGTCCCTTTGTAACAGAGATATTCTTAACCAATCTTTTCAATGCGTTAAGTGGCACGCAAAAAGACTTTTTTAGTGCAAGTTCCAAACAACGCTATATGAAGCTTTTTAACGATATTCTTTACAACAATAGTGAACTTTCATCGAATGAGCAGTTTGATCTTTTCATTCAGCAGCTTAAAGAGTATTTCGAAGAAAATAAAAATCATGAAAGACGTAGTGAAGCAGATGTTGCCAGTACGATGCATTTGACGTTTGAATTTTTTGATTATATGAACTTTTGTATTCAAAATGGCAGCCCTACTTTTACGATCAAAGAATATCTCTCTCGTAAGAGCTGCAAGCTCTTCTTACTCTCTAGGGATGATCAGCGCTCAAAACTTACCCCGTTTTTTACTGGCTTTTTGGCCGCTTTGACGGCTGTCATGTTAAGCCAAGAAGATCAAAAAACCTCTCTCACTCTCTTTGCTCTTGATGAGTACCTCTCTTTTGCTCAAAACCTCGATAGTGAAACAATAGAAGGGTTACATACCAGGATTAGAAGTAAAGGCGGTTGTTTGCTCCCGGGTGTACAATATTTCCCAGAGCAAAGCAACAAAGCGGACAGTGCTCAAGGGATTACGCAAAAGATGTTAAACTCGGCTGCATATTGGTTTTTATTTCAAGGTGTGGATGAATATACACTTAAAAAAATCAATAATACAATCGGTAAAGTACGTTATAGAAAAGAGCAGATTAGGGAGCAACTTGTCGCTGATCCATTAAATCGTAAAAATTACCAAATTGAAGAATCGGATCTTCTAAACACCAGTTTGTTTCAGTCGTTAGGCCAGAATTACGAGCATATCACGTTTGTGCCATCGAAACGAATTTTGTATAAAGGGTATACACCAAAAGCGGAATTACCAAGTAAAAAAGCAAACTACATTCAAAGTGAGAATATTGAAAGATATTATCGGGAAGTACGGGTATAAGTAAGGATAAGGGAGACTTCTCCCTTATCTGTTAGAATTTGTAATCTAAATAATTTTCCCAAGCGCTTGTTTAATAGATATAGGTGCATTTTTTGCAACGTTTACGTAAAATTTTATAGGCTCAACGAGGTCGATTTCATCTAAATATTTTTGAGTGTCGAGTCTTGAGAGGGCATCATGTAAGTCATGTAAATCTTGAAGCGTAACGGCCTCAGAGTTTAAAAGCTTCTCAAAAATAGATGCATCATGATAAAGCGCAACACTTAGGTCGATAATATCTCTTGATTTATTTTGATCTTTTCTATAGACGATTTTCTTTGCCAGAATATCTTCCAAACTTTCAACATAAATACTCTCATGAAAAAAAGTGTGACTATCATCGATGATTGCATGACCTATAAAATCTTGTGATACTAAAATGTCAATTTTGATATTTTCTTTCGTGAGCAGCCTAATGTGATTGGCTAGATCAATATACTTTACAGTACTAAACAAGCGTGAGTCTTCCAACCAATGCTTTGGACTTAAGTAACCCAGTATTTGCGGATCAGTCACGAATAGATCAATATCAAAACTTTTTCGATGTTGGAAATGATAAATCGCTAATGCTGTTCCACCGCCGAATCTTATAAAAGAGAGATCGTTATTCGGTAGCAGTTCTTTACACTCACCGATGAGATCATTAAGTGCTTTAATTTGTTTAGCATATGTTTCAAGAATGAAAGAGTGTGTTTTAGTATCCATGATGGAGTACTTTATTGACTTTTTTCATCGGTATTTTAAAGTGGATCGCAAAATCTTCTATCTCTTCTTTGAGAGCTTCTGTTTTAATAATGTCCAAGGCGTATTTTTCAATAGGCTTTTCAGGAGTTTTTCCCATAAGAAGCTTTTTAATATCATTGGCTCCAAGATGCTTATCTTCATTACCGATAGAAGCATTGACTGTTGATACTAGCATATCGTAAGCTGTTGCTGACTTGTATAAGTTTAAGATAGATTCTTTATCGACATGTGTTAAAAAATCAGCGAGTATTTTTTTGGAATGCCCCTCTTTTTTCCATTCATTGAGAGTCGATTGAGGAACACCAAAGATATCAGCGATCTCTTTTGCTTTCATTGGAACTCCTTTTTTATTTAAATTATACGACTATCGTAGTTTTTTGTCAATAATTATATATAAACTTTATGAGTTCTTGATTTTGAGAAAATTAAATAGTATGAAATTGACATAATATACAACGCTACGTAACGCTATTTCGCAGTTTAAAATCTGTTAATTTATGCATTTCTAGTGTCTTATATTGATAAATTATTAAATGATGAATGCAGTTAATTTATCATTAGAAGATATGGATTTTGTTGATTTTGTGGGGAGTATGTGGGATAAAATATTTGAGTTTGTTTTAAAAGCTCGTAGTTTAGGGAGTTTAAGGATTAGTGGCCGGGAGAGAGGGATTTGAACCCCCGGAGGTATTACCCTCAACGGTTTTCAAGACCGCCGCATTAAGCCGCTCTGCCATCTCCCGACAGAAAGTTTGTAGATGATACATAATACAAAGGTGGAGGCGACACCCGGATTTGAACCGGGGATCAAGGCTTTGCAGGCCCATGCCTTACCGCTTGGCTATATCGCCACCGTATTTCTCTATATCGAGGTGGTGCCCGGAGCCGGATTTGAACCGGCACACCCAAACGGGCGAGGGATTTTAAGTCCCTTGCGTCTACCAGTTTCGCCATCCGGGCAACGCGTTTCTTTTTTAAAAAAACTAAATGGAGCGGGAAACGAGGTTCGAACTCGCGACCCCGACCTTGGCAAGGTCGTGCTCTACCACTGAGCTATTCCCGCATCTAAAAAAGAGATGAGAGTATAGCAGTTTTTTTTTAGAATGTAAAGTGTTATGGACTAAATTCTTTACATGTAAGCTTTTTTAGAGCGGTTTTGCTATAATCTAAAAAATTTTTTTAAGGAAGATTGATGCGTAGTGATCAAGTCAAAAAAAGGGTATAACAGAGCGCCACATCGAAGTTTGTTTCGAGCAACAGGTTTAAAAGATGAAGATTTTAATAAACCATTTATTGGAGTAGCAAACTCTTATATTGATATTATTCCAGGGCACTTCTTTTTACATGAGTATGGTGTCATCATTAAAGATGAGATTCGCAAGAATGGTTGTGTGCCGTTTGAGTTCAATACGATTGGCGTGGATGATGGTATTGCAATGGGGCACGATGGTATGCTCTATTCTCTTCCTAGTCGTGAGTTGATTGCAAACTCTATTGAGACTATGATGAATGCGCACATGCTTGATGCGATGATTTGTATCCCAAACTGCGACAAAATCGTTCCTGGAATGATTATGGGAGCACTGCGTGTCAATGTTCCAACGGTCTTTGTCAGTGGTGGCCCAATGAAAAAAGGGTATACCAAAGAAGGATCCCCTCTTGATTTAAATTCTGCCTTTGAAGCGGTTGGCAAGTTTGAAAAAGGGGATATTACCGAATCTGAACTAACGGATATTGAGTGCAATGCCTGTCCAAGTGGTGGTAGCTGTTCAGGAATGTTTACGGCCAATAGTATGAATACCCTTATGGAAGCGATGGGGATAGCACTTCCTGGTAATGGTACAATCCCCGCTTTGACCCCTGAGCGTGAGGTACTTTTACGCGCTGCGGCAAAACGCATCTGTGAAATCGCCATTGACGATCGCTTTAAAATCCGTAATATACTTAATGAAAAAGCCGTACGTAATGCGTTTGCGATTGATATGGCAATGGGTGGAAGTTCCAATACCGTTTTGCACATGTTGGCGATTGCTAAAGAAGCGGGTGTGAAATTTGCGATTAAAGACATCAATGAGATCAGCAAAAATGTTTCGCATATCGCTAAAATCTCCCCTTCTCTCTCAACGGTTCATATGGAAGACATCAACCGCGCTGGGGGTATGAATGCCGTGATGAAAGAGGTCAGCAGACGCGATAATGGCATTTTGCATTTAGATAACCTAACGGTGACGGGTGAAACCATTGGTGAGCGCATCGCCAATGCGGAGATTAAAGACACCACCATCATTCATACCCTTGAGAATCCTTACTCAAAAGTGGGTGGACTTGCCATCTTATTTGGCAATTTGGCTGAAGAAGGGTGTGTCATTAAAACCGCAGGTATTGTGGGTGCTCGTCAATTTATTGGTAAAGCAGTCTGTTTTGACTCTCAGCAAGAAGCGCTTGCGGGCATTGTGGGTGGAAAAGTCACAAAAGGTAATGTGGTCGTCATTCGTTATGAAGGTCCTCGTGGAGGCCCTGGTATGCAAGAGATGCTCTCTCCTACGAGTTTAATTATGGGAATGGGACTGGGTGCGGATGTGGCACTGATTACTGACGGACGTTTTTCAGGTGCTACCAGAGGTCTTAGTATTGGTCATGTGAGCCCAGAGGCAGCGGAAGGTGGACTTATCGGTCTTTTGCACGATGGTGATACTATACAGATCGATGTTGATGCCTATACGATTGAAGCGTTGATTGATGAAGATGAACTAGCGCGTCGTAAAGCGACATTTAAACCTAACGTGAAAACCATTCATGGCAGTTGGTTGAAACAATATCGCCAACTGGTGACCAATGCCAGCAATGGTGCCGTTTTACGTACTGAAGAGGCGTAATGGCAGATTTTTTTAATTTATTATTGCAACATACCATCACAATGATGGCAATTGTAGATCCTTTAGGAGTGAGTGCGATTATGCTCTCACTCCTACCTCAAAGCACAACCAAAGAGCATATTAATAAGATTGCTTGGAAAGCGACAATGACCATCATAGTGGCTTTTTTTGTGGTTTTACTTACGGGTAATTTTTTGCTCAATCTTTTTGGTATCGAAATTGATTCACTTAAAGTGATGGGTGGAATTATTTTGTTGCTTACTGCCATTAAAATGGTTCAAGGCTCGATAGAGTCCAAAAATCAAACCGAAGAAGAGCGCGAAGAGGCAATCAAAAACGATGAGTTTTCGGTGATACCTTTAGGTATTCCTATTACTTTCGGCCCTGGTATTTTTGCGACGATTATTATTCTACGTGGGCATAGTGAGGGTGTTATTTCTCTTGCAGCACTTATTATTGCTTATTTAATTGTAGCTCTAAGTGTTTATCTTGCTTTTAAAAATAGTATCTATATCCGCCATTATTTAGGGATAACTGGGCAAAAAATTGTCAGCCGTTTAATGGGACTCATCGTAGGAGCAATTGCGGTGCAGTTCATTGTGGGTGGTGTGAGTGTGCTTGCAAAACATTACATGTAAGGATTTTTCATGAACCAAGGTGGTTGGACGTGCCCTCATGATGTCGAAGGCGTTTGTGATATTATCAAAAAAGAGTGTGATCCAGGAGACAAAGGATGTGTCCTTTATGGCAAAGCCAAATTTGCCTGTGAAGATTCCCCTTCCAATGAAGCATTTGAAAAGCGGATGGAACGTAAAATGCGTGAAATATTGGAAGGAGATACATTATAGAGTATCTTCTAGTATCGTATAAAAGAAGTCAATTGGTAAAATTTGCCAATCAACTTCTTTTATAAGAATTAACTTTCAGTATATTATAGTGATTGTGTTTGGGCTAAATAGACAAAGCCAGCAGCAAATAAAACAGCATTTAGAAGAGTCATAGCCAATCCAACTTTTACAATACTTAACTTTTTCATCTTGGTAGCTCCTTTTTTGTTTTCGGAATTATACGTTAATAAAACTTAATTAAAAATAAATTAATTAAAAATAAATTTCTTTTTATAAAAAAATGGTAACATTTCTACACTTTATTTTTAATTAAATTAATAATACTAAAAATATATATTAAGTTATAAATAAGTTAAAAGCAGATTTTGTTGATATACTGAATAATTCTTTTTAGTGATATACCGTGAAAATATGTATTAACGCTATGCTATAAAATATACATTGTAATGATGATAACATGAAAAAATAAAGCTCATGGAAGATTGTTTTAAGAGGTCTATAGTGATACCTCATAGGAAAAAGAGCAAAATTAAGATAAAATTGCACATTTAAAACCTCAGGAGCGATACAGTGTCAAGTATCTCAAAATATAGCAAAATTAATAGTTTAAAATCTGTAAAAAAATGTCTTTTCCCTGCAGCGGGTTATGGTACAAGGTTCTTACCGGCAACAAAAGCGATGCCTAAAGAGATGTTACCTGTTCTTACGAAACCATTGATTCAATATGGTGTCGAAGAGGCAGTCAGTGCAGGCATCGATACAATGGCAATTGTTACAGGTCGTGGTAAAAGAGCTATTGAAGATCATTTTGATGTCAGTTATGAATTGGAACACCAAATTAAGGGCACATCAAAAGAGAGTTACCTTACTGAAATTAGAAATTTAATTGATAATTGTACATTCAGTTATACGAGACAAGTAGAGATGAAGGGATTGGGCCATGCAATTCTGACGGGTAAAACATTGATTGGCGATGAACCATTTGCGGTTATTTTGGCAGATGACTTGTGTGACAATAACGATGATGATCCTGTACTAAAACAGATGGTCGAAGTGTATGAAAAATACCGCTGTTGTGTGGTTGCCATTGAAGAAGTTCCTAAAGAAGATACAAATAAATATGGTGTTATTGATGGCAAAATTGTTGATGGCAATGAGTCTGTTCTTCGTGTTTCAAATATGGTTGAAAAACCAGATCCAAAAGATGCACCAACCAATTTAGCCATCATCGGTCGTTATATTTTAACGCCTGAGATTTTTGAAGTGATTGAAAATACAAAACCTGGTAAAGGTGGTGAAATTCAGATCACCGATGCGCTTTTAGAACTTGCACGCCAAGGTAAAGTTATTGCGTATAAATTTACAGGAAGACGTTTTGATTGTGGCTCTATTGAGGGCTTTGTCGAAGCAACCAATTACTTCCACGATAAAGCAAAATAACACTTTATAATTTTTACATGTAAGCCTCTTAACCCCTCTATAAGGGGCTTGCCTCTCTTTTATATTTATATTATCGCCTTAAGGATAAACCCTTTATTAGCTTATGTTAGCTATAATCTCGCCATTAAATAATAATGAGGCGGAAGAGTATGTCTAATCACGAAACGAAGTATATTTTTATTACCGGAGGTGTTTTAAGCTCTCTTGGTAAAGGCATAGCAGCGGCGAGTATCTCCACACTTTTAAAAAACGTTGGCTTTAAAGTCAGCATCCTTAAAGCAGATCCTTATATCAACGTTGATCCAGGCACGATGAGTCCGTTAGAACATGGAGAGGTTTTTGTCACCGATGATGGTGCAGAGACTGATCTGGATCTTGGACATTATGAGCGCTTTTTAGATGAAAATCTTACCCAAGCAAATAACTTTACAACAGGTCGTGTTTATTCTGCGGTGATTGAAAAAGAGCGCCGTGGGGATTATCTTGGTAAAACGATTCAAGTGATTCCTCATATTGTCGATGAAATTGCTAATCGTATTAAAGAAGCGGGTCGTGGTCAAGATATTCTTATCGTTGAGATCGGTGGAACGGTTGGCGATATAGAAGGATTACCCTTTCTAGAAGCAATTCGTTCCTTGAAAAGTGAGCTTGGAAAACGTCGTGCAATGAACATTCATCTCACACTCGTTCCATTTATTAAAGCAGCGGGTGAGCTTAAAACCAAACCAACCCAACACTCTGTTCAAGAACTTCGTCGTATTGGTATCACGCCCGATATGTTGATTTGCCGCTCTGAATACCCTCTTCCGAAAGAGCTTAAAAACAAACTTGCTTTCTCATGTGGTGTTGAACGTAATTCTGTGATTGAGTGTTTAGATGCCACGACTATTTATCAAGTACCGCTTAGTTTTCTCAAAGAAAATATTTTAGTTCCTATCTCCGAGACATTAGATCTTGGAGATTTGACGCCGCATATGGATGAATGGGATATTTTGGTTAAACGTGTAATTGCCCCTCGTGATGAGTTAATGATCGCTTTTGTTGGCAAATATCTTGATCTTAAAGAGTCGTACAAATCACTGACTGAATCGTTGATTCACGCTGGAGCGAACCTGAATGCAAAAGTAAAAATTCGTTGGGTTGATTCTGAAATGATTGAAGAGAAAGGGTGTGAAGAGATTCTCTCCGATGTTGATGGTATCTTGGTTGCCGGTGGTTTTGGCGAGCGTGGCGTTGTGGGTAAAATGGCCGCTATTCGTTATGCTAGAGAACATAAAATCCCTTATCTTGGAATTTGCCTTGGAATGCAACTGGCAATGATTGAATTTGCACGTAATGTGCTTCATCTTGAAGATGCTAATTCGGCTGAATTTAATCCTACATGTAAAAATCCTATCATCTATTTGATTGACTCTTTCATGGATGCAAGTGGTCAAAAACAACTTCGTACATTCCAAAGTCCATTGGGTGGAACAATGCGTTTAGGCGGGTATGAGTGTGATACAAAGCCAGGCTCATTGCTTAGAAACGTATACGATGGTGCTAAAGTGATTCGTGAGCGTCATCGTCACCGATATGAAGCAAATCCAGCGTACCGTGAAGCCTTTGAAAAAGAGGGGCTTATCGTCAGTGGCGAGAGCAATGGTTTAATTGAAGCAGTTGAGCTTCAAGGTCATCCATGGTTTTTAGGAGTTCAATTTCATCCTGAGTTTACCTCACGTTTAACAAACCCAAATAAAACCATTTTAGGTTTTGCAAAAGCGGCTTTGTTACAACGCCAAAATGGCTAGGTTACTGAGTAAAGAGGAGATAAAACGGATTCTTCAAAGCAGGTTTGAGAATGACGAGTGCACCCGTTTAAACGAGATTCCTAAGCCCTCCTCTTTAAAAGATATTGCAAAGGCATCTAAACGTATTGCTGATGCAATGCGTGACCATGAACGTATTGCCATTGTAGGTGATTATGATGTGGATGGTGTCATCTCTTCAGTTATTTTAAGCCAATTTTTTGATGATCTAGGGGTTGATTACTCCTTGATTATTCCCAATCGTTTTACGGATGGATATGGTTTAAATCCGGAGATTGTTGCAAAACTTGATGTTCATGTGATTATCACCGTTGATAATGGTATTTCTGCGATTGAAGCAGCTCAGATTTGTAAAGAACAAGGGATTGATTTGATCATTACCGATCACCATAGTATCCCCTCTGTTTTGCCTGATGCGTATGCTATTGTCAATCCCAAACAAGAAGATTGCGCTTTTCCCCATTGTGAAATTTGTGGTGCGCAGGTAGCATGGTATTTGGTTGCTGCTCTCAAAGAAGAATTGGGTGTTGACTATAATCTTTCTAACTTCTTGGACCTCCTTTGTATCGCTATTATGGCAGATATGATGGAGCTTGTCGGGATGAACCGTGTGATGGTTAAAAAAGGTATTGTTGAGCTTAATCACTCAAAACGTGCTGCATTTGAGGCCATTAAACAGTATTTTGGTAAGAAAACTTTAGAAGGCGATGATATTTCATTTTTGATCGGACCCTTGATTAATAGTTCAGGTCGGATGGAAGATGCAATTTTTTCCTATGAATTTTTAAAGTCTAAAAATGTTGACGATGCTTTACAAAAACTTGATTATATTGTTTCTCTGAATGAAGCCCGTAAAGAAGAAGAGCGTCTCCTCTTTGAATCAACACTGCCTTATGTCAAAGAGAACGAAAATATCATCGTTGCATGGGGTGAGGAGTGGCATGAGGGTATCGTCGGGATTGTCGCTTCTAGGCTTTCTAAACGCTTTAAAAAGCCTGCTATTGTCTTTTCTATCAAAGATGAAAAGGCTAAAGGAAGTGCGAGAGGTATTGGAGATGTAGATATCTTAGAGCTTATTCGTTCGCAAGAGCCTCTTTTACTTGGGTTTGGTGGGCATAAAGGAGCAGCAGGTGTTTCAATTGAAATTAAACATTTGGAACAATTTAGAATCAATTTGGTGGAAGCATCCAGTCAGTTTACGCAAGAGGCACTGGAAGCAGATAATGATCTCTTAGGAGAAATTAGTGCAGATCAAATTGATTTTGAGTTATTGGAAATTTTGGAGAACCAAGAGCCTTATGGTCAAAAAAATCCTAAGCCAAGCTTTTTACTACGTAATATTGCCGTCAAAGTGGATCGTTTGATTGGTAAAGATGGACAGCATTTAAAGCTTATTTTACAAGAGGGAAGCAATGCCCTTGAAGCGCTCTTTTTTAACTATGATATTAAAGCTAAGCAAGGTGATCGCATCGATATTTTATTTACGGTTTCCCGCAATGATTATCGAGGGCTCGTGACACCTCAGCTTTTAATCAAACAGATCGTAAAGAAATATTAAAATTCACGACCATCTTTTACAGGGACAAAGAGGCAGTTATCTAATGCCTCTTTGCGTATGCCCTCTTCCGTTTTTATAAATCGGGTAATAATTTGCTTATCCCCTTTTTCAATAGGAGCTACCAAAATCCCCCCTACTTTTAACTGTTCAAAAAGCTTCTGTGGTACTTCAGGCGTTGAAGCCGAAAAAAGGATGCGATCGTAGGGAGCAAACTCTCTCCATCCATTTTGACCATCATCAAAGCGCGTGTGTATGTTGGTAATACCTAATGTTTTAAAGCGTTCACGTGCCTCTTTAAGCAATCTTTCAATGCGTTCAATGGTAAAGACTCGGCGGATAACTTTACTTAAAATAAGCGCTTGGTAGCCACTACCGCAACCAATTTCTAAAACACTATCAGCACCTTTACATGTAAGGGCTTCTGTCATTTTTGCAACGGTTAAAGGCGAGCTAATCCATTGGTTTGCAACAAGCGGTAGTGCATCGAGTTTGTAGGCGTGCATACTCATGCCTTGTGGGACAAAAAGTTCACGTTCACTTTGGCAAAAAGCATCATAAACGTTAGGACTTATAGGACAAATTTTGGCAATTTCATCTGCCATTTTTTTATGTTTTTGAAAACTAATTTTGGTGTTAAATTGAGCCGTTTGCGGCATTATGGGTTAATCCTATGTCAAGATATCGTCGTATTTTTTTTGATTTCATGAAAATCAAAGGTATGCATTATCAGGTTATGGTTATCATCACTGGTGACATCACCAAATGGAGAGATGATAGCACTGCTTTTAGCCATGCTTTCATCGGCACTGTTCGCACAAAGTACATATGTTTGATTGGCAATTGCCAACGCTGTCGTTAGCACTTCAAAATGCTTTTTACGAAGTTTGCCCCAGTAGGCAGGTACTAAAATAAGGTCTGCCCCTTTGATCTTTTCCCAAAGACTTGGAAAGCGAAGTTCAAAGCAGATAAGTACAGCAATTTTTATTCCGTTAATCTCAATGAAGTTCATTTCTTCTATATTCCCTGCACTAAAATAGTGTTCTTCTTCACCTAGGGCAAAAAGTTTTGCTTTTGATTGTGTATAAATGAGTTTCCCGTGATGAAAAAGCTTGAAGTTATTGACATACTTTGTATCAATTTTTTCAATCAATGTAAGTCCATATGTTTTACCTACAGAGAGTTTAGCGAGTTTTGGAAGTATGGCAGTAGTAAATTCTGCCGCTTCTTCCATTTTATCGTAGCTGTAGGCACTTAAACAGAGCTCTGGTGCTAATGAAATACTATTTTGAGGTATTTGTTCCAAGAGTGCTTGAAGGGTCTCAAAATTCTCCTCAAAGCTTCGACCTTCATAGGCAAATTGTAACGCACAGAGCATTGGGTTAGAAATCATCGAATGAGAGACTTCCTTTGCTGTAATTAGAAACATTGCCTTCAAAGAAATTTGTTTTTTGATCATTAAATTTGGAAAAATCATCTACCCATTTGATAGGATGTTTGGCATTGTAGAGTTTTTCAAAGCCAACTGCCGTTAAACGGTCGTCAATCAGATAGTGAATGTAGGTTTCGATAATATCATCCGTAAAGCCCATAATTTGATTTTTAGTAATGTATTTGCCCCACTCAATTTCAAGATCGCCTGCTTTTTGGAACATCTCATAGACTTTGGCTTTAAGTTCAGTGGTAAAAAGCTCTGGATATTCTTTTTGAGCTGAATTAATCATGTTTTGAAAGATAAGAAGATGGGTAATTTCATCGCGTTGAATAAAGCGAATCATCTGCGCACTTCCTAGCATTCTTCCAGCCCTTGCAAGCGCATAAATAGCCGTAAAGCCAGAATAAAAGTAGATGCCTTCTAGGATTTGATTGGCAAACATTGCAAGAATAAGTTTTTCATCCGTCACATCGCCCGCTAACTCTTCGTAAACACTTGAAATGTAGTCGTTTTTGCGACGTAATACCTCATCGTGTTTTTCCATCTCATAAATAAGGTCCGTGTTGTCACAAATGGCTTCTGCCATAACAGCATAAGATTTAGAGTGATTTGCCTCTTCATACGATTGGCGAGAAAGGCATGCATTAATCTCTGGTGCTGTGATGTAGGGGTTGATGTTGTCGGCTAAGTTGTTCGTTTGAAAGCTATCCATGCTAATGAGTTGTGACCAAACGAGATCATACATACGTTTTTCGGCATCAGTTAAGTTACGATTATAGTCGATAACATCTTTAGTGGTATCGACTTCTCTGGGAAACCATGTATTGGCTTCCATCATATCCCAAAGTTTGAGTGCCCATGAGTATTTTGCTTTGGTGAAATTTAAAATTCCGTGTGGGTTTCCCCCAAAAATTTTACGATCTTGAAGACTTTCATCTGAGTTGGGGTTGTAGATTTTTTTGCGCTCCATTGACGTTCCTAATACAATAATATCTAAAAAGATTGTATCAAAAATTTCTTAATTCTATAGGTATGAGAGGGCTGAGCTGGCTCAAATCAAACTGATTTTGTTGCATTTTTGTTTCACCCAATGTGGGCTCTACATGTAAATAATTTTGAAGGTAATAGGTTCCACGATAACCTTTTACATGTAAATCTTCTATGATGGTGTTAATGTCCATGGGAGTGAGTAAATCACTGTGTAGTGTTGTACGAACTTCAAAGGAAATATCGCTTTGAATCAGTAGTTTTAAACTCTCTTCAAAACGCTCAATATGGCGGTAATGTGTTAATGTTTCATACTGATCTAGCGGAGCTTTATAATCAAGCGCGATGTAATCCACAAGCTTTTTTGCAATTAACCGTGTCAGTAGTTCTGGATGGGAACCATTGGTATCTATTTTAATTTTATACCCTAATACTTTGATTGCTTCACAGAAAGGTTCAAGATGTGGATAAAGGGTACACTCTCCACCGCTTAACACAACACTATCGAGGCGTCCTTGGCGGCTTTGTAAAAATTCTAGGGCAGTTTCGAGGCTAATGGTTCCATTGTCTCGTACAATTTGAGGATTGTAGCAATATGGACATGCCATATTGCATTTGGAGAACCAAAAGATAGACGCTAGATGATGGGGATAATCTAGCGTCGTAAATTTTGTAATACTATGAATTGCCTTATCGGCAAGGACATTTTTCAACAAATTGAACGCGCTCTCTATGCTCGCCAGTTTTCCCAACATTAAAACTCTCTACGGGTCTGTGATAACCCATAACACGGGTATAAACGATACATTTGGTACGTTTTTCTTTTAATTTCTCTAAAATTTCGGTTTGACTCATGATGCTTCTCCTTTTCTGTAGTGTTCAACTAACTCTTCATCGCATTTAGGGCAAAATTCATGCTCACCACTGATGTAGCCATGCTTCTCACACACCGAAAAGACCGGTGTGATGGTAAGGTAAGGCATACGGTAGTTGGTGATCACGTTTCTAACCAACTTCTTGCACGCTTCACTGGAACTAATGCGCTCTTTCATATAAAGATGCAGAACGGTTCCCCCTGTGTAGGAGCATTGAAGGTCATCTTGAAGATCCAATGCTTCAAAAGGATCATCGGTAAAATTCGCAGGAAGTTGAGAGGAGTTGGTGTAATAGACATTTTTTCCTGATCCTGCTTGGATGATCTCAGGGTAGCGTTTTTTATCTTCTTTCGCAAAACGGTACGTTGTGCCCTCTGCTGGGGTTGCTTCAAGGTTATAGAGGTTCCCGGTCTCTTCTTGATAGGCGACCATCTTGTTGCGCACAAATTCTAAGATTTCGTGAGCAAATTCCATTCCATATGCATCGGCAATATTATGTTTATCATCGGTAAAATTGCGAATCATCTCATTGATACCATTGACGCCAATCGTTGAGAAATGGCTGTTAAATCCTGGCAAATAACGTGCCGTATACGGGTAAAGCCCACGATTGTACATCTCTTGCACAAACACACGTTTTTTCTCGAGTGTGGATTTTGCAAGGTCCATCAAGTATTCAAAACGTTCCATCAACTCTTTTTTATTGCCTTTATAAAGGTAGCCAAGACGTGCCATATTTAAAGTTACAACACCAATGCTTCCTGTCATCTCTGCGCTGCCGAAAAGTCCACCACCACGTTTTAAAAGCTCTCTAAGATCGAGTTGCAAACGACAGCACATGGAGCGCACATGACCTGGTTTATAAGCCTTTGGATTTTCAACAAGCTTGCCATCGGCATCTCTGACGTATTGGCTTCCAATGAAGTTTTGGAAGTATGAGGAACCGATTTTGGCCGTATTTTCAAAGAGAAGTTCGGTATTTTCCCCATCCCAGTCAAAATCTTCGGTGATGTTAACGGTCGGAATTGGGAAGGTAAAGGGTTGACCTGTTTTATCCCCTTCGGTCATTACTTCGTAATACGCTTTGTTAATCAGGTTCATCTCTTTTTGAAAATGTTTATAGGTCATCGCTTCAAGAGAATTGACACCACGTTTTTGTGCCTCTTCGATGAGCTCTGCATCGTTAATCTCTTTGAAAAGATGACGTTGACTTGAGGTTGGGATTTGATCGGCCAAATCTTTAGGCACGGTCCAGTCAATCGTAATATTGGTAAACGGGCTTTGTCCCCAACGTGCAGGAACATTGAGGTTGTAAATAAAGCTTCTAATTGCTTTTTTGATCTCTTTGAAGGAAATTTTATCTTTGAAAGCATAGGGTGCTAAGTATGTATCGAAAGAGCTAAACGCTTGAGCACCCGCCCATTCACTTTGGAGAATTCCTAAAAAGTTTGCCATTTGTCCCAGAGCTTCTCTAAAATGCATTGGCGGACGACTTTCAACGCGACCCCTAACACCATTAAATCCTTCATCCAAAAGCACTCTCAAACTCCAGCCAGCACAGTATGCTGTTAAACAATCCAAATCATGGATGTGATAATCGCCATTGCGGTGCGCTAAGCCCTCTTCTTTAGAGTAAATTTTATCGAGCCAGTAGTTGGCGATGACTTTACCCGCGGTATTATTCACAAGTCCTGCATTAGAATAACCGGTATTGGAGTTTGCTTTAATCCTCCAGTCACTTTTCCCAATATACTCTTCAATCGTTTGAGTGGAATTGACATAGGTTGTATCTTCATTGAGTCCATAGATATGTTCACGCTGCATTTTGTGCGTATGTCGATAAAGAATAAAAGAGCGCATAACGTCAAAATAACGAGATTTGTAGAGTTCTTGTTCGATCATATCTTGGAAATCTTCGACCGCTGCTACCCGCTTCTTCTCAATACGTTTGAGTATCTCTTTAAAAATACTTTCATCGTACGTTACACCTTCGCTTTTAAAGGCTTTTTTGATAGCATCTTCTATCTTGAAAGGTTCAAATTCTTCTGTTGTGCCGTCGCGTTTGAGTACTTTGGTTAGCATGGTTATCCTAGATTTAAAAGTAGGAAAGATTATAGTAGGTATAAAATTTAAAGAAACTTAATGATTAAGCTGAAACAATTATGTCACAGTTTAAAAATAAAGCTTTTTTAGCATATTTTATTAAATCAATTTATTCCTTATTTATGGAGCTTATAGCTATCTTAATATTATTAATATTAAAATTTAAAATTAATTTTTATTCCAAGTTATAGTGTGCAAAATGAACGATTTAATGCTTCCTTGACATGTAAAACGGTGGTATCAAATAGCGGTAAATAAGCGCTTTTTTGATCCACTAAAAGACCAATTTCAGTGCATCCTAGAATAACAGAATCGATCTGTTCATCATGGCATTTAAGATCGTCAATAATCTTTAGAAAAATCTCTTTGGAAGTGGTTTTAATTTGACCAATGCAGAGCTCTTGAAAGATGATTTGATTGATGATTTCGATTGCTTTTGCATCAGGAATCACCACATCAATATGATGGGCTTTTAAAACGTCTGCGTAAAACGTCTCTTGCATTGTAAATTTGGTTCCAAGCAGAATGGCTTTATGCGCACCTTGTGCATTGAGTGCCTTAGCCGTCGCTTCGGCAATGTGAATAAAAGGTGTTTTGATCTGAGGTGTGATGAGCGGAAGAATTTTGTGCATCGTATTGGTACATAACAGGATAAAATCCACTCCTGCTCGCTCTAAGGAAAGGGCCGCTTCTTGGATAACAAGTGCAGCTTCTTCCCATTTTCCTTCACGTTGAAAGCGTTCAATCGGTTCAAAATCAACCGAATGCAGAATGATCTTGGCACTGTGAAGTCCGCCCAATTTTGCTTTTACACCCTCGTTTAAAAGGGTGTAATAACTCTGTGTCGACTCCCAACTCATGCCCCCGATCAATCCTATCGTTTTCATTCTCACCCTTTACATGTAAAACATTTTTTTATTGACAACCCTCGCACTCAATGCTACGATCAGCGACTTCGAGTTTATTCTCAGGCGATTGAGAGCGCAGATAATAGGTCGATTTGATACCCAGTTTCCATCCGAGCATGTAGATGTCATTGAGGTACTTTCCACTGGCTTTATCAAGAGTGATAAAGATATTAAGGCTCTGCCCTTGATCGATCCATTTTTGACGAATCGCACCTGCTTTAATGAGCACGCGTTGATCCAGTTCATACGCAGGTGTGTAAAAATTCCACGTATCAGGACTCAAGTTTGGCACAACAACGGGAATCATGCCAGAGAGATTCTCTTCAAACCATTTGCGTTTATAAACAGGCTCGATCGTTTGCGTTGTACCGACCAAAATAGAGATAGAGCTTGTCGGTGCAACGGCCATCAGATAACCATTTCGCATACCATTCTTTTTCACTTTTTCTCTCAAACTCTCCCAGTCGTACATGTAACCAAAAAGTCCACCACGATCGACCAGTTTTTTAGCTTCATCGTTAGCGGTATCGATTGGGAAAATACCTCGACTCCATTTTGAGCCTTGAAATTCAGGATACATTCCTTTTTCAATCGCAAGGTTGGAGGATGCAAGAATAGCGTTGTAGCTCACTGCTTCCATCACTTCATCGATTTTACTAAAGTGCTCGTAACTTCCCCACGCAATGTGTTGTTCTGCGAGCATTTGTGCTTCACCCATGACACCTAATCCAATTGCACGTGATTTGAGGTTGGTATGTTTCACTTTGGCATGTGGATAGAAGTTAAGATCAATCACATTATCGAGCATTCGAATAGCAATAGGAATAGTTCGCTCGATCTCCTCTTTGGTGTGAATTTTGGAGAGATTTACACTGGCAAGGTTACACACAGCTGTTTTACCTTCAACCATCTCTTTTTCAACAATAAAAATGTCTTTACCATTGATGCTATCGAGTGCTGTTATTTTTTTAGCCTCTTTCGTTACTCCACTATCAACTTTCACCAAATCACTCTCTTCATACGTGTCAATTGTTTGATCGTTATAAACAATTTTTACTTTATAATGATTGGGTGCTGTATTTTGAAAAATTTCGGTGCAAAGATTGGAACTTCGAATAATGCCCGTATGATCATTGGGGTTAGCACGATTGGCATTGTCTTTGAAACAGAGAAAGGGGCTTCCACTTTCAAAATAGCTGGTTAAGATTTTTTTCCACAAATCTTTAGCGGGTACATACTCTTTCGAAATGGCATCGTTTTGCTCATAGGCAAGGTAGCGACGCTCAAACTCTTCACCATAGACTTCCGCGAGATCACCCGCTTCTGCAGGATCAAACAGCGTCCACATTGCATTTTCTTCTACGCGTTTCATAAAGAGATCATTGATCCAGAGTGCTGGGAAAAGATCGTGCGCACGACGTCGCTCTTCTCCTGAGTTTTTCTTCAAATCTAAAAAGTCAGAGATATCCATATGCCACGGCTCTAAATACACTGCAATGGCGCCTTTGCGTGTGCCAAGTTGATCAACAGCGATAGCAATGTCATTGGTGATTTTTAAAAAGGGAATAACGCCACCAGCGGCGTTTTTATGCCCATCGATCATGCCACCCATAGAACGTACTAAGTTCCAATCCCAACCAATCCCGCCACCAAATTTACTGAGCAGTGACATCTCTTTGTAAGAGTCAAAAATACCTTCGATATTATCAGGGGTACTGCCAATGTAGCATGAGCTAAGTTGATGACGTGTGGTTCTCGCATTGGAAAGCGTTGGTGTTGCGAGCATGACTTCAAATTTACTGATCACATCGTAAAACTTCTTCGCCCAATCTTGAGAGTTGAGTTCATTTTGTGCTAAGAACATGGCAATGGCCATAAACATGTGCTGAGGCAATTCAATCGGTTTGCCTTGTCTGTTTTTGATAAGGTAACGATCGTGAAGGGTTTTAATTCCCAAATAGGTAAATTGAAGATCACGTTCAGGCTTGAGGTAGTCTTCAATATCTTTGAGGTCATATTTGGCTTTCATGCCAAGTGCGATGCGTCCCTCTTTCTCCCCACGATCCAAGTACTCTGCAAAGCTTCCATAGCCTGTAAAGCCATTGACCTTATGATAAAGGTCATATAGAAAGAGACGTGCAGCAACATACGTCCAGTTGGGGCGATCGATATCGATCTTATCCACGGCTGTCTTGATTAATGTTTTTTGAATCTCTTCCGTGGTGATTTGATCACGAAATTGTATCTTAGCATCGACTTCAAGCTCACTTTGTGAGACGTTGTCCAATCCTTTGATGGCAGAGCTGGTATATTTTTGAATTTTAGAGATATCGAGTGGCTCAATGCGACCATTACGCTTTTGGACGGTTAACATTATTTGAATACCCTTTGAAAGATTTTATCGACATTTTTGGTGTAATAAGCATAGTCAAAACACTCTCTGATTTCTGCTTCACTGAGTTTCGCTCTTAAATCTTCATCGCTAAGAAGATTTTGAAGGTATAAACTCTCCCCTTCACTATTGAGCGCTGGCTTTCCATGTTGAAGGTCTTCCCAGACTTTCATGGCGTTACGTTGAACAATTTTATACGCATCTTCACGGGATACATTTTTAAGTGGAAGTTCGAGTAAAATACGTTGAGAGAAAACAAGACCACCTGTGAGGTTGAGATTGCGCATCATATTATCGGGATAAACGACGAGTTTTGAGATAACGCTATTGAGACGATTTAGCATAAAATCAGCAGTGATAAAACCATCGGGTAAGATAAAACGCTCAACTGAACTGTGGCTGATGTCACGCTCATGCCATAATGCAACGTTTTCCATTGCTGGGATCGCGTAAGAGCGAATCATACGGCATAACCCTGTAATATTCTCACTAAGTACTGGATTGCGCTTATGAGGCATTGCAGAGCTTCCTTTTTGGCCTTTTTCAAAGAACTCTTCACACTCATAGACTTCGGTGCGTTGGTAATGGCGAATAGCAACAGCAATTTTTTCACAACTGGAAGCTAGAAGTGCAAGTGCATTCATCAAAGCAGCATAACGGTCACGTTGAATCACTTGGTTGGAAACGGGAGCAGGGGTGAGCCCAAGTTCTTCACACACATACTCTTCAAGTTCAATGGGTGAGTGCGCCATATTGCCCATTGCACCACTGATTTGTCCTACGGAAATGACTTCCATCACATTTTCAAGATTTTTGAGGCTTCGTTTGATCTCTTCATACCAAATGGCAAGGACTAAACCAAAGGTAATGGGCTCACCATGAATGCCGTGGCTTCGTCCGACCATTAAAGTCATCTTGTGTTCCATGGCTCTGGTTTTTAAGGATTCCATCAATGTTTTAACGTCTTCGATGATTACATGTAAAGAATCACGCATCTGAAGTGCAACGGCAGTGTCGATGCAATCAGAACTGGTCATACCATAATGAACCCACCTGCTCTCTTCACCAAGGCTGTCTGCAACGCTTGTTAAAAACGCAATCACATCGTGACGGGTTACTTTTTCGATTTCATCAATTCGGTCAATATTAAACTTGGCATTCTTAATGATTTTCTCACAATCTGCATCAGGAATGAGCCCTAGTTTATTCCATGCTTTGGTTGCAGCTTTTTCGACTCTGAGCCATGCGTCGTATTTTGCCTCAATGGTCCAATGCTTTTTCATCTCTTCTCGTGCGTAGCGCTCTACCATTCTCATTCCTTGTCTATTTGTGATTTTTATGTGATAAAATACGGTGAATTTATCTGTAAATTCGTGTTTTATATGATTTTTTATTTTAACAATTTCGGACTAAAAAAGGGTTGAATTTTGGCGTATACTTTGAAAAAGTTTGTTCTTGAAAAACCAACACTTGCCTTTCGCTTCTTGATGGATACCTTTTCAATCAGCATGGGTGAGGCGCAAAAAATAGTGGATAAACGAAGAGTCTTTGTGGAAGGTGAACAGCTTCTAAAAAAATCAGCTCTGATTGTTGGCAACATTGGTGTGATTGTTTTTGAGGGAGAGTCTAAAGGTCTGCAACCTATTTTTGAGACAGAAGACTTTGCTGTTTTTGAAAAACCCAGTGGTGTTATGATTCACCCACGAAAACGTAGCGACGGATATACTCTAAACGATGAAATCAAATCGCTGTATGGAAAAGATGCTAATGCAGCACATCGCATTGATAAAAGTACCAGTGGATTAGTGCTGGTGGGGAAACATAAGCAGGCAGAAATTGATCTAAAACGTATTTTCGCAACGAGGCAAGTTCAAAAGAGTTATTTGGCTTTAGTGCATGGTCGAGTGGATGATGTGATGATGATTGATGTAAAATTGAAACGCGATGTTGAAACCAGTCAGATTCGACTGAAAGTCCACGTTGATGAAAGAGGTAAGGCGTCACAAACAAAAATAACGCCTCTCTGCTATTTTGCAGACAAAGATGCAACATTGGTGGAAGCGATTCCCTATACTGGAAGACAGCATCAGATTCGTGTTCATTTGTTCCACGTGAAACATCATATTGTTGGTGATCCAATATATGGAATAGATGAAGAAGATGCAGAACGATATTTAGATGGTTCTATGAGTGTAGAGGATCAACTGGAAATAACACAAAGTTCACGCCTTCTTTTGCATGCCCAAACGTTAGCATTTGAGTATAAGGGAATTCCTTATAAAATAGAATCACAGGTTGATGCTAAAACACTGTTTTATAACTTAATGAAAGGATAACAATGAAAACAATTATATTAGATGGGCTTAGAGTTGCCCCTAGCAAAGTGGTTTGTGTTGGAAGAAATTATGTTGCACACATCAAAGAGTTAAACAATGAAGTTCCTACTTCAATGGTTTTGTTTATGAAGCCTAACACTGCTCTAAGCAGTGAGCTTATAACAGGCAAACAAACACCCCTTCATTATGAGGGTGAAATATCTTTTTTAATCAAAAAAGGAGCAATCGCAGCTGTTGGCTTTGGACTTGATTTAACTAACCGTGAACTTCAAAGTGAGCTTAAAGGAAAAGGTCTGCCTTGGGAGCGTGCCAAAGCTTTTGATGGAGCTGCTGTTATGAGTTCGTTTGTCAGTATTGATACTTCGGATGTTGATCTACTCTCTCTGCAATTGTGGATTAATGATGTGTTAGTTCAAGAGGGAAATATTGATTTAATGATCTATAAACCACTCACGGTTATTGAAGAGATTAACTCTTTTTCGACACTGATTGATAACGATATTGTGATGAGTGGAACGCCTAAAGGCGTTGGCAGTTATATGAAGGGTGATAAATTTGTTGGAAAGATTTTTATTGCAGATAGAGAAATTATCTCACACGAGTGGATAGCCAAATAACCCAAAAGAGCTTTACATGTAAAGCTCTCACTTCTCTTTTAGAAAGAGGACTTTAATCAGTCCTCCTACTCCTACGATCACCACGATTATTAAAAATCCAACTTGAAAAAGGTCAAGCGTTGTCATTGTTTTTTTCCTTGTCTTTAAGCTGTCCGCATGCGGCACTGATATCTAAACCTTTGGATTGCCGAATCGTGCAAAGCACTCCATGATCGACAAGGTACTGCTGAAATGCAATCATATCTTTTTCTAATGGGCGTGCAAACTCACTTCCAACATGTGGATTGAAATAAATCAGATTAACTTTCGATTTTATGCCATGTAGAAGCTTCACCAGCTTGCGAGCGCTCTTTTGGTCATCATTTACCCCTTTCATGACTAAGTATTCAAACATGACCCGTTTACGTGCGTCTATGGGGAATGCTTTAACGGCATTGATAATGGACTCGATATTATAGGCTTTATTGATAGGCATCAATGTTTGTCTTAGTTCATCATCCACCGCATGCAATGAAATCGCTAACAAAACACCTAGCTCCATCAGTCCTAGTTTTTCTATTTGAGAACTCAAACCACTTGTGGAAATAGTCTGCCTACGAGGAGAAATAGAAAGGCCATCAATATCCGTAAAAATACGCACGGCTTTGCTCACGTTAGCTAAATTATCCAGCGGCTCACCCATCCCCATATAAACGATATTAACACGTCTATTTTCAGCGATAGCATTATCCCTTTTGATCATCAAAATTTGGGATGTTATTTCTCCTGCTGTTAGGTTACGTTTAAAACCACTTTTGCCCGTAAGACAGAAGGCACATCCAATTTTACAGCCCACTTGAGAGGAGATACAAATCGTATAGCGTGTATGGTGAATGAGCTTTCCCTCTTCATCGTTTTGTTCTTGCTTCATCGGCAAAAGAACCGATTCGACAGTGTTGCCATCTTTGAGTGCAAAAAGGTATTTTTTACTACCGTCCCTACTCTCTTCTACTTTTGCGATGACAAGAGGGTCTAAATAGTATTGTGCTTCAAGCTGATCTTTGAGCTCTTTGGGAAGATTTTTCATCTCATCAAATGAGTTGACATATTTTTGATATAACCATTGGTAAATTTGTTTCGCTCGAAAAGCGGGTTTGATAATTTCCGATAGCTCTTCTTTCGATAGATCGAATATATTCTGTTTTTCCATAATACCTCAAATTTTCATATTTTTTTCTACATGTAACGTAATGAGTTCTTTTGCTTGCGCATGATTGTGTATAAAATCAAGATGGGCATTTTCATCGCAATAATTGGTCACAACAAAAAGACCAGAACAGGGAATATGGAAGTGATTGGCAACACTTACAACGGAAAAAAACTCCATATTCTCTAATTCAATATTTTTTTCGATCATGTTATTTGCGAATGTTGTATCGGTAGTAATATAATTACTTGAATTGACAATAGGTGATGGATAAATTGTTCCACGTGAAACATGAACTTTTTCAACATCAACAATATTTTGTAAAGGGGTGTAGCACCTATTTTGTAAAAAACAAAGTTCAATATTTGCAGCACTGTGACTATACACCAAATCAAAAGGCTGATGGTTTCCATAGCTTCCAGCTGTTCCTACAAAAAATAAAAAAGCAGGCTTCTCTTCTAGAATCAACTTGGTTAGAGAAATAGCACTTTCAATCAGTCCAACACCAATGGGTTTGGCAAAATCAAATGTTTCATTCCTTCCCGCGCAAAGAATCATAATCGTACTGCGATTCCCTCATGTGCGAGGTAATGCTTAAGATCCATAATATCAATCTCTTTAAAATGAAAAATAGAAGCAGCAAGAGCCGCATCGGCACCATTTAAAAAGGCATCTTTAATATGCTCCATCGTTCCTGCTCCACCACTAGCAATGACAGGAATATCTAGCATTGTGCTCATTTGTGAAGTCAGTGGAATATCATAGCCATTTTTAGCACCATCACAATTCATAGAGGTGAGAAGGATTTCTCCTGCGCCTCTTTCTTGAGCTTCTTTTGCCCAAGCAAGCGCATCGATTCCTGTATCAATTCTTCCCCCATTAACAAAAACATGCCATGAATCACCTGTGCGTTTAGCATCAATGGCGACTACAATACATTGTGAACCAAAACGCTTGGAGGATTCATCGATAAAAAGAGGATTGGCAATGGCTGGAGAGTTGATACTCACTTTATCGCATCCTACATGTAAAAGAGCATAAATATCATCAAGGGTTCGAATGCCCCCACCAACAGTCAGTGGAATAAACACTTCACGTGCAACCTTCTCAACGATATCTACAATCGTCCCTCTTCCTTCATGACTGGCTGTAATATCTAGAAATGTGAGCTCATCTGCGCCTTCTTCATTGTACCGTTTTGCAATTTCAACAGGATCTCCTGCATCTTTAAGTCCAACAAAATTAACACCCTTTACAACACGTCCATTTTTGACATCCAGACAAGGGATAATACGTTTAGCAAAATGCTCCATAAGGCTCTCTTTTTAGATAAATATAGGTTGAAATGATAGCGCAAGAATTAAAAAAAAACTTCTGAAAAGTAAGATTAAATCTGCATATAACTCTTTTATAAGTAAAGATTAGCTACAATCAATGAAAGTTTAAAAAAATAGGGTGCAAATTGATAGAGGCAAAAAAGAAATTTGGCCAAAATTTTTTACAAGATACGACCGTCGTTAGCAAAATCATCCAATCGATGCCCCGAAATGAGCGTAAGCTTGTTGAAATTGGGCCTGGCTTAGGTGATTTGACGCAAGAGCTATTGAAGGTGAAAGCCTTAGTAGCATATGAAGTCGATGAAGACTTGTGCGTTTATTTGAGAAAAAAATATTCGACGAAAATCGATGAGGGTGAGCTTACATTGGTGCAAACTGATGTTTTAAAGCAATTTGAAAAAGGATCTCTTTGTGAAGAGCCTTATGATTTGGTTGCTAACCTACCCTATTACATCGCTACGACTATTATTTTGGAAGCCTTGGAAGATCCGAATTGTAAATCAATGACGGTCATGATCCAAAAAGAGGTGGCAGAAAAATTTGCTGCGCTTCCAAAAACAAAAGAGTTTACCTCTTTAGCGATTCTGGCACAAAGTATTGGGACGGCTGCAATACTTTTTGATGTATCTCCAGAATCGTTTGAACCACAACCTAAAGTGGTGTCGTCTATTCTCAAAATTGACAAACAAAAAGAGTTTGTTGAAGGAAAATTTTCTGGCCTTTTTGAATCTAACGAACAGTTGCAAAAATTTAAAAAATATTTGCGATGTTCCTTTCAAAGTCCACGAAAAACTTGGTTGAAAAATATTTCATCTGAGTTTGATAAAGCGTACGTAGAAAAAATTATGTACGACCAATCCCTTCCCATAACAATTCGTCCTCACGAAATTAGCGTCTTGTCTCATCATCTACTATTTAAAACATTAAGGTTGAATGATGCAAGAAAACGAAGTAACGCAACAACAGAACAGTAACGAAGCCCCTAAGGATAAGACACCAAATTCAACAGGGCATCCAACAAAACAACCGCCTCACGCTAACGCTAAAAAACAGGTGAGCCAAAATCCACAAAATGGTGAGGCTAAAGAGCCTACAACAGAAGCAGGCGAAAAAAAACCACGAAATAATCGAAGACGAAAAGGCAATAAATCTCCAGCCGCCTCAATTGAAGGTAACGAGCTTTGGCAACGCGATATGAAAAAAGCGATTGAAGCCAATCAAAAAATGCACAAAGATAGACTTAATCGTTCTAACTTAATAGATCAATCATCTAAAGGTAAGATTAAAATTACGCCACTTGGTGGATTGGGCGAGATTGGTGGTAATATCTGTGTCTTTGAAACCGATACGTCTGCAATTGTGCTTGATGTTGGTATGAGTTTTCCTAGTGAAGATATGCACGGTGTCGATATTTTGGTTCCAGATTTCAGTTATTTGCGACAAATTAAGAAAAAAATAGCTGGAATTATTATTTCACATGCGCACGAAGATCATATTGGTGCCGTTTCGTATCTCTTTAAAGAGATGCAATTTCCACTTTATGCTACCCCTCTTCCACTTGGGATGTTGGCTAATAAATTCGATGAGCATGGGCTCAAAGCTTATAAAAAGTATTTTAGACCTGTTGAAAAACGTAAAATTTATAAAATTGGTGAATTTGAAATTGAATGGATACATATTACACACTCAATTATAGATGCCTCTTCCCTTGCCATTACAACAGAAGCTGGAACAATCATCCATACGGGAGATTTTAAAATTGATCATACACCTATTGATGGGTTTGTAACGGATCTTAATCGTTTTGCAGCCTATGGTGAAAAAGGAGTTCTGTGCTTAATGAGTGATAGTACAAACTCTTATAAAGAGGGTATTACACGCAGTGAAAGCACGGTTGGAAAAACGTTTGATTCTATTTTTGCAAAAGCAAAAGGTCGGGTCATTATGTCAACCTTCTCTTCTAATATTCACAGAGTCTATCAAGCCATTGATTACGGATTAAAGTATGGCAGGAAAGTTTCTGTTATTGGTCGTTCAATGGAGCGAAATCTTTTTACTGCAATTGAACTCGGTTATATACAACTCGATAAAAGTATTTTTATTGATCCACATGAGGTTAATAAGTATCCAGATAAAGATGTTCTTATTGTTACAACGGGAAGCCAAGGTGAGACTATGAGTGCACTTTATAGGATGGCAACCGATGAGCATCGTCATGTAAAAATCAAACCAACGGATCAGATTATTATTTCAGCTAAAGCAATCCCTGGAAATGAAGGCAGTGTTTCTAAGGTTCTTAATTTTTTACTTAAAAGTGGTGCTAACGTAGCGTACCAAGACTTTAGTGAAATTCACGTGAGTGGGCATGCTGCACAAGAAGAGCAAAAACTCATTTTACGCTTGGTAAAGCCACGCTTTTTCCTTCCAGTGCATGGTGAATACAACCATATTACCAAGCATAAAGAGACAGCAATGCAGTGTGGAATTCCTGAGCGCAATATCGTCTTAATGAGCGATGGCGATCAAATCGAAGTGTGTGCAAAATACATGAAAAAAATCAAAACCGTTAAAACAGGTAAAGTGTTTATTGACAATCAGATCAATGAACAAATTGCGGATGATGTTGTCATCGATCGTCAGAAGCTAGCTGATTCTGGTCTTGTAATGTTAGTAATTCAGTTAGATAAAGGTGAGCACAAACTCATCTGTAAACCAAAAATTATTAGTTATGGATTAGTTCCTGACAAAGATGATAAAGCCTTCTCCATTGAAATGGAAGGTGTTATTGACCAATTTGTTCTTAATGCTAAAGCGGAGCTTTTGGAAAATACAAGAGCTTTGGAAAATGAGATACGTCAAGTTGTGCGAAAGCATATATATAGACAAATGAAAAAATATCCAACGATCGTACCAACGATCTTTATGATGTAGGAAATGGTATGGAAGATTTTAAAGCCATAGCCAAAGAAGTGTTAGAGCTTGAAGCTAAAGAGTTACTTAATGCAGCTGGAATGATTGGCAATGAAATAGGTGTAGCAACAAACTTAATTGCTAACATCAAAGGCAAATTGATCGTAACAGGTGTGGGGAAAAGTGGACTGATTGGAGCAAAAATTGCTGCAACACTTGCAAGTACAGGTACCAGTAGTTTTTTCTTACATCCCACAGAAGCTATGCATGGTGATCTCGGAATGGTGGGAAAAGACGATGCCGTGCTTGCCATTAGCTACAGTGGTGAGAGTGAAGAGCTTATTAAAATATTACCACACATTAAGCGTTTTGATATCCCTCTTATTGGTATGGCGCGTTCTCGTGAGTCCTCTTTAGGACATTATAGCGACGTCTTTTTGCCATTACATATCGAAAAAGAAGCGTGCCCATTGGATGCTGCACCAACATGTTCGACAACACTCACATTGGCACTTGGTGATGCGTTAGCTGTTTGCTTGATGAAGAAGAAAAACTTTCAAAAAGAGGATTTTGCTTCATTTCATCCAGGTGGAAGTTTGGGGAAGCGTTTGTTTGTTAAAGTAAAAGATTTGATGCTCACCAAGGAGCTCCCAATCATTCATAAAACAACCAAACTCAAAGAGGCTATTCTTAAAATGAGCGAGGGAAGACTGGGAAATGTGCTGATTACCGATCAAAACAATCATTTAATAGCCGTTTTAAGCGATGGCGATTTACGCCGTGCGTTGATGCGGGATGATTTTAGTATGGATGCAACCGCATATGAATATGCAACAAAAAGTCCTAAAAAACTAGACGATGAGACGCTATTAGCCAGTGATGCTTTAGCGTTTATCGAAAAGTACAAAATACAACTGGTCGCCATCACGGATAAAGTCGGTGTGCTTAAAGGGGTGTTACATATCCACGATTTAGTGGAAGCAGGAATAAAATAAATGGAATTAATGAGACTAAATAAAATGATTTCGCATAACACGCACTACTCAAGGCGTGAGGCGGATGAACTCATCAAAGCAGGACAGGTTAAAGTGGATGGTATTGTTGTCCAAGACCTTTCAACGCAGGTGAGTTTTAAAAATAAAATCGAACTAGGCGGTAAAGCCCTTTTTGAAAAACACGGTTATTCCGTGATTGTGTATCACAAACAAAAGGGTGAGTTAGTGAGCAAAAAAGATGACCGTGGTCGTAGAACCATCTACGATACATTGCCTGCACAATTTGGTCATTATCTCAGCGTAGGAAGACTTGATTTTGCCAGTGAAGGTTTACTGCTTTTGTGCGATTCTCCCTCTGTCGTTTCTGCTTTAATGCATGGCGATTTAGAGCGTGTGTATTACGTTAAAATCAACGGCATGATTACACCTGCTATGGAAAAGGCGATGCAAGAAGGTCTCTTCCTTGAAAATGCACGCAAAGGTGGGCATTCCCACAGTGAGATTCGTTCTATGGATTTTGCACCCTTTGTTGCATATCGTATTATCAAAAACAACCCAACCTTCTCAACGATAAAAGTGACCATTAATGAAGGTAAGAACCGAGAGCTTAGACGTTTCTTTGGTTACTTTGATGTGGATGTTGTTGATCTCAAACGTGTCAGTTATGGCAAGGTTGATTTAGGCATGCTCCGACCTGGTAAACACCGTTATTTTGATGGCGGTGAATATGCTGCTCTTAGAGATTATCTTGAATATATCAAAAAAGATAATGGCAAAATTCCAGTAGCTGATGAGGACGACGAGGACGATGATCAATAACTTCGCCCTCTTCTTTCGCCCTAAGGTGATTGAGGAGTTAGCTGGGCAAAAACATCTCAGTAGTGCAAGTAGCCCTTTTCGGAAGCTGTTAAAATCAGGTTCAATGAGCCATTCTCTTTTCTTTGGCCCTGCGGGTGTTGGGAAAACAACGTTAGCGCGTATTGTCGCTAACGAGTTACAACTTCCTTTTTACGAGTTAGACGCAACTAGCGTTAAAGTAGAAGAGATTCGCAAGATTCTCTCTCAACACCGAGGTTCATTTCAAAAGCCACTCATTTTCATTGATGAAATTCATCGTCTCTCTAAAACCCAACAAGAAGTTCTGTTATTACCAATGGAAAACCATGAAGCGATTATCATTGGTGCTTCCACCGAAAACCCCTACTTTGTTCTTAGTTCTGGCATACGTTCGCGTATGATGCTCTTTGAATTCTATCCGCTTGATGAAGACGATCTTAAAGCGATTATCAAACGGGTTCGTGAAACGATCACATTTGAGATAGATGAAGAGGCCATAGCGTATTTGATCAGTTCCAGTGCAGGCGATAGCAGAGCACTGTTAAATTTACTTGAATTTGCACTCAAAGTAGATTTACATGTAACGCTTGAAACCCTCAAAAATTTACGTCCGAGTGCTTTAAAAGATGGTGTTAGTTCGGATAACACACATTATAATTTGATTAGTGCAATGATCAAAAGTGTCAGAGGTTCAGACGTGGATGCAGCACTCTATTATCTTGCCCGTCTCATTGATGGTGGAGAGAGCCCTGATTTCATCGCAAGAAGGCTTGTTATCCTTGCCAGTGAAGATATTGGCAATGCTAACCCTAATGCGCTTAATTTGGCTTCTAGTACGCTTCTAAGCGTGAGTAAAATTGGTTATCCCGAAGCACGTATTATTTTATCGCAATGTTTGATTTATCTTGTCTGTAGCCCTAAATCCAATAGTGCTTATTTAGCAATCAATAATGCGTTAGCGTATGTGAAAAACGAAAAAGCTCTGAAAGTACCAGCGCATCTGAAAAGCCCTTCGCCTAAAGGGTATTTGTATCCGCATGATTTTGGTGGGTGGGTAGAACAAAAATATTTAGAGAAGCCTCTTCATTTTTATGATAATTTGTCGATAGGGTATGAGAAAACACTTTCTGAATGGCTGATTAAGATTAAAACAAAAGATAACAAACAATCGTAAAAAGGTTCATACTATGATAGGGATATTGTAATGGATATTTCTACTACTTCTCTTCTTACAAATCAACTGCAGACTCTTGATCCAAAAGCAACTGCCAAAGAGAATGCCACAAAAATTATTCAAGAAAGTGCGAATATCCCTCTTTCGATTACAGCCCAAAAAACTACAACGACACCCAATAATGCACAAGACGTCATTGGTCAATTGCTAGGAAGTGCCGTGAACGAGGCTAAATCCAAGAGTGCTATTTTTGAGATATTACAGAACAATCAGCTTTTTAAAAATATGGGTAATTTTGCTGAAGATATTAAAAATCTAAGTTCTCTTGTTAAAATGGACTCGACTATTGCAAAACCATTAGCTCTTTTACAGCTATTCTCGAAAAATATTGAACAGATAGATGTGAAAATGCTACAAGAACAAATTCAAAACTCTGGAATATTTTTTGAATCAAAATTATCAAATATTGTAACTCAAAAAGGAGTCCAAGATACGCTTCAAACGCTAGCTTCTGCTCTCCAAGAGCATTTCAGTCAAATGAATACAAAGACGGTCATTCCACTTTTAAAAGAGATCAATGTCATTATGGATCATTTAAATTCAACACAAAATATCTCTTCAAAAGAGGGGCAAGCAAGCCTTAAAATGCTCCTTGATCTTTTCCGTCAAAGTGTCAAACAGGAACTTTCCTCTGAGGGAAATTCTGTTTTCAAAGAGGTGTATCAAAATGTACAAAAGCTGGATTATGCTATTAAACAGATGGATTTAATTGCTTCAAAAGTTGAGAATTATCCACTAGATATGAAGGTTGAAGAAAACTTTAGTACACAGGTCAAAGTTATTTTAGAAATGCTCAAAGAAAATCTCAGTGCTCTTCAGCTTGATGATCTTCAACCTCAGATTGACCAATTACTCACAAAAGGAAGTCTTTTAAAAGAGAGTAACAGTGTTTCCCTCCCCTCAAGTGAATTATTAGCAACACCGCTTACTGTTTCAAAGGATGAAGGAGCTTTGAAAATACCTCCTCAACCTAATGTTATAAAAGCAGAAGATATGGGACAACCTGTAGAAAAACGGTTAATGGAAAATACTGTAGAGGAGATAGAGGGATCGACTTTATCAAAGGAAGCGTTGGTTCTTAAGACAGAGAGTACGTTCCTCTCTTCTGCGATGGCAACAGCAGTGATGAATGGTGCTGTCACTAAAGCTCCCGAGACGACAGAAGAAGCCTTAAAAATGGTTGCTAATCGTATTAAGCAACAAATCGAGATTCTTGATCCTAAAAGTGTTCAACAGTCTGATTTTGTTGATAAGAGCACCATTTTAGAGCAAAAAATTCATGGGTTGATCAAACCAGAGCTTTTTGTTGGTAAGGCGATTGCACAAAAACTCTCACTTGACCCAACGGATGTAGAGTTGCTCAGTGATATGAAAGGTGTGTTGACCAAGCTTAGCGACAATCTTCAAACATCACCTCAAAATAAGGAAGCATTGGAAATTACCAATCGCCTCCTAACACAAATTGAGTATCATCAGTTAGTTTCGTACGTGAGTAGTTCCACGCATTTATATGTGCCTTTTAGCTGGGATGGGCTTCAAGGTGGCTCCATGATGATGAAACAATCTAGCGACAATAATTTTCACTGCCAGATTGATCTTAATCTTGAAGCCTATGGCAAGCTTAATATGATGCTGGTACTCTCAGGAGAGAAGTATATTGATATCTCAATTGCGGTACAAAAAAAAGAGTTAAGCGAAAAAATAACTCAGCAATTAAATAATCTTAAGCAAGCATTTAATGAAGTTGGATTGATAACAGGCAATGTCAAAATGCTTGAATACAAAGATGTGAGCACAGTCAAAAATGATTATTTTAGTGGTGAAAAACTTCAATTTGGGATTAATATAACCATATGAATACGCCAACTCCAAAAACACAAAAAGCCGTTGCACTTAAATACGATCGTGAAAAAAGTGCTGCACCAAAAGTGGTTGCTTCTGGTAAAGGTGAAGTTGCCAATAATATTATCAAATTAGCTCAAGAACACGATATATTTATTAAAAAAGATGCTGATTTGGTTGAGCTTCTCTCAAAAATCGAGATTAATAAAGAGATCCCACCAATGTTGTATAAAGCAGTTGCCGAAGTCTTTAGTTTTATCTATAAAATCACGAATGATAAACGAAAATAATCTTTACATGTAAAGAAGAGGAGATACTCATGTTTGCTGTTATTTTTAGAGCAACAGTGAAAGAAACGGATAGTGAATATAGAATAATGGCAAACAAATTAAGAAAATTAGCTTTTGAAACTTATGGTTGTTTAGATTTTGTAGCAGTTTGTGAAGGTGATCAGGAGATTACAATCTCGTATTGGGAAAGTAAAATGGCAATTAAAACGTGGAAAGAAAATGCTGAGCATCTCATCGCTCAAGAACTTGGTCAAAAGCGATGGTATAGCTCTTATAATGTTCAAATCGTCGAAGTAAAACACGAATATCGATTTTAAATACCTCTAAATTTCAAGCTAAACAGTCCCATATATTCATGTAGTGCCACATAGCTTTTATAAAAAGCATGGGCATTAGGAAGATAGTCCCACTCATCTTTTGTTTTTGCATTGATTTTAAAGTTGGTTGCAGCGGGGATGACCTTAAACCCAAAGTGCTCATAAAGTCTAATAGAACGCTTCATATGATACGCAGAGGTGACAAGGTAGATCGTTGGTTCTTTTAATCCTGCTTTTTCAAATGCAACTTTGCTCAGTTCGGCATTTTGATACGTATCAATGCTCTTATCTTCAACATGCAAAGAGAACTCTTTAGCATTAAGGCTCTTAGATGTGGGCGTTGGAATTTCCAAATAGAGTTTGAGCTCTTTGAGGCTATCTAAAAACGCATCGCTTTCTAAATACTCTTTACTGGTACCTCCCCCACTAAATAAAAGTGGTAAATTGTTCGATTTTGCAACCATCAATCCCCACATCATACGCTTATAGGCGTCGGTGCTTAAAGGTAAATTTGCTACTCCTTTGGTATTTCCCCCACCTAAAACAATAACAGCATCTACAGAGGTCTGTTTTTCAAGTGGCTTATTAAAGGGAGTTTCTAAGGGGGCAAGAAGCCAATCGGCAACATACGTTGTACTCAAAAGATAAAAAATAATAGCATTGCCAAGAAAAAGAGACGAAAAACGTTTGGCATAAAATGAGGCGAGTAAAAAGAAGACAATAAAAATACCTGGTGGCAAAACCAGGTATGTAAAGAGTTTTGAGAGAAAGTAAATGCTACTCATTAGAGCATAATGGCACTACGTTCGCCAGCTTTAAGTTCACCGATGATATAACCATCACTGTTTGCAAGGACATCATTGACATTTTCAGGACTCACCACAAGAATCATCCCTACTCCCATGTTGAACGTACGGTGCATTTCACTCTCCTCAACGTATTGACTCATAAAGTTAAAGACAGGAAGTGTTTTAATTTTTGATTTGTAAACATGCGCTTGTAAGCCTTCCGGAAGAACGCGAGGGAGGTTCTCAACAATACCACCGCCAGTGATGTGCGCTAAAGCGTTGATTTTAGACTTAAGTGTTTTAAAAAGCTTCACATAAATGCGTGTCGGGGTTAAAAGTGTTTCGATGAGCGGTTTGCCATCAAACTCGGTATCAAAAGTATAACCGAGCTTGTCAAAGAAGAGTTTACGTACCAGAGAAAAGCCATTAGAATGAACACCTGAGCTTGGAAGAGCAATGAGAATGTCTCCTGCTTTGACGTGTGGTAAGCGGTTCATTTCGTCTTTTTCAGCGATACCGACTGCAAAACCAGCAAGATCAAAATCTTTACTGTGGTACATGCCAGGCATTTCAGCTGTTTCGCCACCGATGAGTGAACATTCCGCTTGAATACAACCCTCTGCAATCCCTTTAACAATGCTTACCGCAGCATCAATTTCAAGTTTGCTCATAGCATAGTAGTCAAGAAAAAAGAGTGGTGTTCCAAAGTTACAGATAAGATCATTCGCACACATCGCAACAAGGTCAATGCCAACTGTGTCGTAAATACCTGAATCAATCGCTAGTTTGAGTTTGGTTCCAACGCCATCTGTTGCACCTAAAATGACAGGTTTTTGATAGCCTGATGGCAACTCGTAGGCTCCAGCGAATGAACCAATACCTCCGATGACATTTTTATCAAAAGTAGATTTGACCAGTGGTTTTATATTTTCGACAAATTGGTTTCCCGCGTCTATATCGACACCAGCGTCTTTGTAGCTGACTGTGCTCATGGATATGCCTTTAGTGAGGTTATTGTTTAATAGATTTTAACAAAACTATGTTAAAATCGTTATAAAAATAGTCAAAGGTATTAGGATTAAATGGCGTATGAACATGCAATTGTTTTAACAGGTGGAATAGCCACAGGCAAAAGTACTGTTTCGTCGATGCTAAAGTCGCATGGATTTGAAGTGATCGATGCAGACGTAATCGCGAAAGAGGTTTTACCTTTACATGTAAAAGAGGTTGAAACTCTTTTTGGAGATCGTGTTATTCGCAATGGATCAATTGATCGCAAAGCACTTGGCGCACTGATTTTTAACGATAAGAAGGAGCGTGAAAAACTCAATACTTTTTTGCATCCGTTGATTCGACAAGAGATTTTTAAGCGATGTGATCAGTTAGAAGAGAAGAAAAAGCCTTATATCATCGATATTCCACTCTATTTTGAAAGCGATGGCTATGCCTGCAAATTAGTTGCTGTTGTGTATGCTCCTGTTGAAGTGCAACGAAAACGGTTAATGATTCGAGAAGATTTTAGCAAAGAAGAGGCACAAAAACGAATCGATGCTCAAATTAGCATTGAAGAAAAGAAAATCTTAGCCGATTTCCTCATCAATAATTCTTTTGATATGAAATTTTTAGAGAGTGAGATCGAAAAATTTATTAAATTTGTACGGGGTACGTATGCAAATCGCAAAATATAATGCCAATGGCAATGATTTTATTATTTTTCATACCTTTGTTGAGGTTGATCGAAGTAGATTGGCACAACAGCTATGTGACAGACAAAAAGGTGTGGGTGCAGATGGCTTAATTATTTTGCTACCCCATTCTGAATATGATTTTAAATGGCAATTTTACAACAATGATGGAAGCGTTGCTTCTATGTGCGGGAACGGCACACGCGCATGCGCTCATTATGCCTTTACTAACCAATTAGCAGGTGCTTCTATGCGTTTTCTAACAGGGGCTGGCGTCATAACTTCTTTGGTAGAAAATGATGTTGTCGAAACAGAACTCACAACACCACAAGTGCTCAGTGAATCATTTGATGAAAATGGTTTAACATGGCATTTTTGTGATACGGGAGTACCTCATCTGGTGACATTTGTTGATGATACTGCGTGCTTTGATAAAGTGATTGCTCGTCAAATGCGCTATAAGTATAACGCCAATGTGAATTATGCAATGCTTAGGGAAAATACTTTACATGTAAGAACTTATGAGCGAGGGGTCGAAGATGAAACGCTTGCCTGCGGTACAGGGATGGCGGCATGTTTTTACAGTGCATATCGTCAAAAACTCATAGGGACAAGCGCAAAAGTCTATCCTATTAGTGGAGAAGAGCTAAATTTACGAATTGAAAATCAAAGACTTTTTTTCAAAGGAAGGGTACAAAAAGTCTTTGAAACGGTGCTGGAACTTTAAATTCGTGAATTTTTTCTACACACTTTTTATCGCCTCATGCTTGCTTCTCCAAGGAGCGCTTAATGCAGGAGGTTTATCTTCAGAATATTATCAGATTGAAGATAACGCAAAACAAAAAGAAGAATTTATTCGTGAAATGAAAATTCTTGTGGATAAAGGTAATGATGAAATTAAGAAAGATCGAGAATTCATTACTAACTTTTTTGCCAAAGCAGTGCCTGATGCCTTTCGAGGGCTGAATTATGCTAATGTGGGGTATCTTATCTCATTGCGCAACAAATATGGCATAGAGTCTCTCTTTGATCGAGATGAATATTTTAAACGTATTGATGTGATTCCGACTTCTTTAGCCCTATCACAAGCTGCATTGGAAAGCGGTTGGGGGAAAAGTCGATTTGCACGAGAAGCCAATAACCTTTTTGGTCACTGGTCTTATTCAGGTGTTGGTTTAATGCCTCAAAATAGGGCAATAGGTAAAACACACATGATCCGTATTTTTGGTTCATTGCAAAAATCAGTGAATTCTTATATGCTGAATCTTAATACGAATGATGCATATATCACATTTAGAGAAAAGAGACTGCAATCAAGAAATAATGGAAAAAACTTTGGAGGTATGGAAGCTTCTAAAACGATGGGTAATTATTCTGAGCTCAAAGAGGAATATATTAAAATGATTAAGGAGATGATTGATCAAAACAATCTTCTTATCTACGATAAATAGATTGTTTTTAAAGGTTTGCTTCTTTCATAAGCTCTGTTTGGTAATGCGTAATAATAGGGTCTATGATTTCATCATAAAAACCACCTTCCATAATAGCATCTAAGCGATACAATGTAAGCCCCACTCTGTGGTCGGTAATACGGTTTTGTGGATAGTTGTAGGTACGAATACGAGCACTTCTATCACCTGATCCTACTTGTGTTTTTCGCGCTTCACTCTCTTTAGCATTGCGTTCTTGCATCTGCATATCATAAAGTTTTGCTTTGAGCACTTTCATTGCAGCATCTTTGTTTTTATGCTGAGATTTGCCATCTTGATTAACCACCACAAGACCAGTCGGTAAGTGGGTAATTCTTACGGCACTATCGGTTGTATTGACCGATTGTCCACCATTTCCAGAAGATCGCATAACATCGACTTTCAAATCTTTTTCGAGTATCTCGATCTCAACATCATCAACTTCAGGCATAACAGCAACGGTAACTGCTGAAGTATGTACCCTACCCTGTGATTCTGTGAGAGGAACACGTTGAACTCTGTGAACGCCACCTTCATATTTAAGACGTGAAAAAGCCCCCTGCCCTTTAATAAGCGCAATAACTTCTTTATATCCATTTAGAACACCTTCACTGAGTGAAACAACTTCAACTTTCCAACCACGGTTTTCTGCGTAGCGAAGGTAAGATTTAAAAAGATCAGATACAAAAATAGCGGCCTCATCACCACCTGTACCAGCGCGAATTTCTAAAAAGATATTGCGCTCATCATTTGGATCTGTAGGAAGTAAGAGAAGTTTAATCTCTTCTTCGATCTCTTCTTTGCGAGGTTCAAGAATTCGAAGTTCGTCTTTTGCAAGCTCACCGAGCTCTTCATCATCAAAGAGAAGTTTATTTTCCTCAATTTGATCAAGTGTTGAAAGATATTCAAGGGTTTTATCTTTGATTTTCTCTAATCCTGACTGTTCTTTGGAGAGTGCTGTCATTTTCTTAATATCTGTAGCAATATTAGGATCACTTAAAAGTGTAGAAAGCTCATTATAACGTTCTAGAAATGGGAGTAATTTATCTTTCAACATGGATAGGAACTAAAATAAAGAGGGAGTTGCCGCAAGTTATGCAGCAACACTACCTAGCGTATTAACGAGTTGTGACAATCTGCTTACACGGCGAGCAGCTGTATTTTTAGTTAAAATACCTTTGCCTGCATAAGAATGAAAGTTTTTATTCACATTTTTCAACGCAACTTCAGCTGCTGCTTGATCACCTGCTTCTACAGCTTCTCTTACAGCACGTGTTAGATTTTTGATTCTAGTTTTATAAAATCTATTTCTTTCAGTGCGTTTTTTTGTTTGTCTAATACGCTTTTCTGCTGACTTGTGGTTTGCCATAGATAAGCCTTTCGTTTTTAAATTTAGGCGTAGATTATATAAAAATAAATATTAAATACAACTTATTTTAAGGCCAATTTAAAATAAAAAAGGCATTGTTTTGAGGAAGTTGATCAATTTTTAATTATATTATAACCATTGTTCTATTTCAAAATAATTTTTTATTGTTATGTATTAGAGTATATTAATAGGGTTATTTGACACTGATAGATATAGATAAACTGTAGAAAACGAGTAGCATACCCTTTTACATGTAAAGATTAGAAAAGTTTTGTTACAATTTCATAATTATAATTGATTGAATGTATAGATGACAATTAGGAAAAACAATGAAACTTTTTGGAACCGATGGTGTTAGAGGTAAAGCAGGCAAAAAACTGAGTGCTTTTATGGCGATGCGTTTGGCAATGGCAGCAGGTATCTATTTTCGTAAAAATTCTATTACGAATAAAATTTTAGTAGGTAAAGATACGAGGCGCAGTGGTTATATGATTGAAAATGCGATTGTATCAGGCTTAACGGCCGTTGGTTACGATGTAAGACAAATTGGTCCTATGCCAACTCCAGCGATTGCTTTTTTAACGGAAGATATGCGTTGTGATGCAGGTATCATGATTAGCGCATCCCATAATCCTTATTTTGATAATGGAATTAAATTTTTCGACTCATTTGGTAATAAACTAGGCGAAACAGAAGAAGCAGCCATTGAAAAAATTTATTACGATGATGCATTAATTGAAGCAAATCAAAAAATGGAATTTGATATTGGCCGTTCTAAAAGAGTTGATGATGTGATTGGTCGTTACATTGTACAAATCAAGAATTCTTTTCCTAAAGCGTTAACGCTTAAAGGATTGCGCATTGTTCTTGACACTGCCAATGGCGCGGCTTACAAAGTTGCACCAACTATTTTTAATGAACTCGGTGCTGATGTTATTATGATCAATGATGAACCTAACGGTAGCAATATTAATCTTAACTGTGGAGCATTACATCCTGAGGAACTTGGGGAAGAAGTACGCCGTCTTCGTGCAGATTTAGGTTTTGCTTTTGATGGTGATGCTGATCGCTTAGTGGTTGTTGATGAAAACGGAAATCCTATTCATGGTGATAAGCTCATAGGAAAAATTGCCACTTTTTTACAAGGGCAAAATAGGCTTGCTAACAAAGGTGTCTGTGTTACTGTTATGAGTAATCAAGCGTTAGAAGATTATCTTAATAAATCAGGTATAAAAACCTATCGTTGTGATGTAGGGGATAAAAATGTTTTAGAAGCCTTATATAGGGAAAAAATAAACTTTGGAGGCGAGCAAAGTGGGCATATTATCTTGTCTGATTTTGCTAAAACAGGTGACGCGTTAGTAGCTGCTCTTGCTGTTATGCACTGTATGCTCACAGAAAAACAAAAAGTGAGTAAATTATTTAGTCCTTTTGAGCTTTATCCTCAACTTCAACAAAATATTAAAGTCGATAATAAAATTCCTCTTGCTGAACTCAAAGGCTATGACAAGTTAGTATCCGAACTAGAAAGCAAAAAAATCCGAGTTCTTATCCGTTATTCAGGAACAGAAAATTTATTACGTATTTTACTTGAAGGTCAAGATGAAAAGCTTCTTGAAGATCGTATGGAGAAAACAGTCAAATTTTTTTAAAAGTGCCTTGAATGAATAGAAGATGGATTGTTCTTATTGCTTCATTATGTTGTGTTTTTTTTTGTAGATCAATTGATTAAAACTTTTTTTCTTAGAAGGATTTCGCTGGCAAGGGAGTTTCTTTTCATTGATTTTGACTTACAATAAAGGTGTAGCATTTTCAATGTTCGCTTTTTTAGAAGAGTATCTAAAGTATATTCAACTGTTTTTAGTTGGTGGTTTAGGTATTTATCTGTTATTTTATAAAGACATACTTCGAAACTATAGTTTTCCTATAGGAATTATTTCAGGTGCAGCACTGAGTAATATTTACGATCGCTTTATCCATGGCGGTGTTGTAGATTATTTTTTTCTGGCATTATGGTTTTGAATTTGCTGTTTTCAATTTTGCCGATGTAATGATTGATTTTGGAGTAATTCTGATTTTATATCACTCTTGGAAAAGCAAAAAAGAAGGTTAGATGCTCGATTTATCCACCTGCTATGATGAAAATAGTTGCAATTTTATTTTTTTTTGGTATAATCTCAGCTCTTAAATTGTGTGGTCGCGTAGCTCAGTTGGTAGAGCACTACCTTGACATGGTAGTGGTCGGAGGTTCGAATCCTCTCGTGGCCACCATATTTTTGTTCTCCCGTCTGTTTGGGAGTTCATACAAGTAAAAGGATCTTATTATGATGAATGATGTTATAGCCTATAAAGAAGGTGCTCTCGTCATTGACACCCAAACTGCTGCTGCCTCCTCAAAGACTTACGAAGACAAAATCTTATTTGATAATTCAAAAGATGCTCTTGAAGTAATCCGCCACTCATGTGCACATTTAATGGCTCAAGCGATTAAAGCATTATATAAAGATGCACAATTTTTTGTCGGACCTGTCATTGAAGACGGTTTTTATTATGATTTTCGTGTTAATGAAAAGATTGGTGATGCTGATCTTAAAGAGATTGAAAAGAAGATGGCAGAGCTTGCTACTGCTAAGTTGCCAATTGAGAAGATTTATACGACTAAAACGGCTGTTATTAAACGTTTTGAACATGACAATCTTAAACAAGAAGTTTTGCTAAGAATTCCTGATGGTGAAGTATCTATTTATAAACAAGGGGATTTTGAAGATTTATGCCGTGGACCTCACGTTCCCAATACTAAATATCTTAGATTTTTTAAACTGATTAAAGTTGCAGGTGCCTATCTTGGTGGTGATGAGAAACGTGAAATGCTAACACGTATTTACGGTATAGCTTTTGCAGATAAAGAGAGCCTCAAAGATTATATTACTATGATTGAAGAAGCAAAAAAGAGAGATCATCGCAAAATCGGTAATGAACTTAAGCTCTTTACCTTTGATGATGAAGTAGGTGCAGGTCTTCCAATTTGGTTACCCAATGGTGGTAAATTAAGAAGTAAGTTGGAACAACTCCTTTTTAAAGCACATCGCAAGCGAGGTTATTTACCTGTAAGAGGGCCAGAACTTCTAAAATCTGATGCATGGAAAATTAGTGGTCATTACCAGAATTATGGTGAGAATATGTATTTCACTGTCATTGATGAGTCTGAATATGGCATTAAACCAATGAACTGTTTAGGGCATATTAAAGTATTTCAAAGTGAAGTGAGAAGTTACCGTGATTTACCACTTAAATTTTTTGAATACGGTGTTGTACATCGTCATGAAAAAAGCGGTGTACTCCATGGGCTATTCCGCGTGCGTGAATTTACTCAAGATGATGCTCACATTTTCTGTACACCGGATCAAATTAAAGAAAATGTTATAGAAATTTTAAGTTTTGTCGATTCTATTATGAAAACATTTGGATTTAAGTATGAGATGGAAATTTCGACTCGCCCTGAGAAATCAATTGGTGATGAAAAATACTGGGAGGCAGCAACGGAAGGCTTAAAGAATGCACTTGATGAAAACGGCATTCATTATGGCATTGATGAAGGTGGTGGAGCTTTTTATGGCCCTAAAATTGACATTAAGATTACCGATGCGCTTAAACGTAAATGGCAATGTGGAACCATTCAAGTTGATTTTAATTTGCCAGAGCGTTTTGATATTTCCTACATTGATGCAAACAATGAACATGCACGTCCAGTCATGCTACATCGTGCAATTTTGGGTTCATTTGAGCGTTTTATTGGTATTTTGATTGAACATACATCGGGAGAATTTCCATTCTTCCTTGCACCAACGCAAGCCGTGATTATTCCAATCTCAGATGCACATTTGGCTTATGCTAAAACATTAGCAAATGAACTTATGGCTGAAGAAATTGATGTAGAAGTCTCTTCCAAAAATGAGAGCCTCAATAAACGCATTCGCAATGCAGAAACGATGCGCGTGCCAATGATTTTGGTCATTGGTGATGCCGAAGTTGAAGGACAAAGTGTTGCCGTAAGAGATAGACGCGAAAGAACACAGTATAATTTGACAAAAGAAGCATTAATATCAAAAATGAAGGAGAAACTTAGTGAGGTACACTTTTGAGTAAAGACAAAGATGTCATACTGAACGACGAGATCAGGGCAGCTGAGGTAAGATGTGTTGGTGATGATGGTACACAATATGGCATTATTACCAGAAAAGAGGCTCTTGCAAAAGCGGATGAGCTAGGACTAGATCTCGTTTTAATCGCACCTGATGCAAAGCCCCCGGTTTGCAAAATTATGAACTATGGTAAGTTCAAATACCAACAAGAAAAAAAACTGAAAGAAGCACGTAAAAATCAGAAAATTATTGAGATCAAAGAGATCAAGCTTTCTGTAAAAATTGCTGCTAATGATGTTAATTATAAAATCAAACATGCTCGAGAGTTTTTGGAAGAGGGCAAACACGTACGTTTTAGGGTATTCTTAAAAGGGCGAGAGATGTCTAATCCAGAGATTGGAGAGCAGGTTTTAGAAAGTCTTTGGCCAATGTTGGAAGATATTGCTGAGCGTGAAAAAAACGCCAAAGCTTGAAGGTCGTTATATTAATATGTTGGTTACTCCTAAAAAATAACCTATAACTCGTCGTAACTTTTCTTTATTTTAATCCTCTCTAAGGAAAATTAAGCTATTATAGCCGTTTTCTAACGCTAGAGGGGATATTTCCTCATTTAGATTTTAGAATAAATATAAGGAGTATGCATGCCGAAAATGAAAACGGTACGCGGTGCCGCTAAGCGTTTTAGAGTAGGTAAGAGCAAGATTAAAAGAGGCGCAGCCTTTAGAAGTCATATTCTTACTAAAAAACCAACGAAAAGAATGCGTGGTTTGAAAGAATCTAAAGTTGTAGATGCACGCGATGAGAAGTCCATTAAATTAATGCTTTGTAAAGCATAGTTTAAAAAGAGTTTTTGACAAGAGTCATTCACCCTACATGTAATGTTCCCCTCATAATGAGGGTAAGTTCCCGAGACGGGACACCGACATTGATTTATTTGGTCAAGGAGACACCATGGCAAGAGTAAAAACAGGTATCGTCAGAAGAAGACGTCACAAGAAAATTTTAAAGATGGCAAGAGGCTTCTTTAGTGGAAGAAGAAAACACTTTAGAAAAGCAAAAGAGCAAATAGAGAGAAGTTTAGTTTATGCATTCCGTGATAGAAGACAAAAGAAAAGAGATTTTAGAAGACTTTGGATCACACGTATTAACGCAGCATGCAGACTTAATGACATTAGCTACTCACGCTTCATCAATGCGCTAAACAAAGCAAATATTGATTTAGACAGAAAGATTCTTGCAGATATGGCGATGAATGACCCTGAAGCCTTTGCAACTGTTGTAAAACAGGCAAAATCAGCGCTTTAATACACTCCACATATAAGACGAATGGTTAGCATGCCATCGTCTTATTTCCTCTTATACTTTCAGAACTTATTCCATTAATATAAAATCTAGGATTTGAGATTGTAAAAAGGAGAAAGTGTATACAAGAGAAGATTTAAACTTCTTATCTTGCATACACAAATAGTATTTTAAGGCTGAACATCACTTCGTTTAGGATAGATAAAAATTGTATGTCGATTAACAATAATCTTTTCCTTTGCATCAACAGCATATGCTTTAATTGTAATTGGCAAATCTTCGCCTTCTTCTCTTAGCTCTTTTGGTGCAGCATTAAGAATAACAACTTTCTTCATTTTTTCACCTGCTTTCAATAAAAAAGGCTCACTTGGTTTATCAATTTTGATATCTTTATTTGAAATTTCAAAATAGTATGTATGATCTTTAGTGTCAGTATTTTGAAATAAGAATGTATAGACATTTTCAACTGTTTTACCATCGTCTGCCATTTTGTAAAGTTGGCTAGTTCTATTAATATTTAAAAGCATATACTCTTTTTGAGTTCCCATAGCAAAGAGCCCGATAAGTGCAATACTAAGGGCAACCATATATGCAATGGTTCTAAAACGAAAATATTGTGTTTTAACACCTTTTTCTGCTGCATTATAACTTGTCCATGTAATGAGAGAAGGTTTACCTAGTTTTTCCATAACAGGGGTACATGCATCTGCACATTCCAAACAGTTAATACACTCTAGTTGCATTCCCTTACGAATGTCAATATGCGTTGGGCAAACTCTAACGCATGCCTCGCATCCTGTACAATCATCGGTTGCTAAAGGTGGTTTGCTACTAAGCTTCATTCCTTTTGCATCATAGATTTGACCACCGCGCTTTACATCATAAATTGTTTGAATGGTGTTTTCATCAAAAAGTGCAGATTGAATACGTGCATAAGGACAAATATAGACACAAAAATTTTCTTTAAGTGCAACGACATCGTAGATCAAAAAAGTAGTAATGCCTATTAAAAAGCCATACATAATTGTGTTATCCAAAGGATGTTGAAGGTAAACAAAAAAATCTTCAGGAGGGATGAAATACCACAAAAAGTTTGATGCTGCGAGAAGCGCTAGACATGCCCAAATAATGATAGCTATAAAGCGCTTTACGATCTGATTTTCAGGTTCTTTTTGTTTGTTATGAATATTTTTACGAATTCCTAACAGTTTGGTTTGTATAAGATCACGAAAAATAACTCTAAAAATCGTTTGTGGACATGACCAACCACACCAAACTCTACCCCCGAGAGTTGTAATAAAAAAGATACCTAAGAAAAAAAGCATAATGACAAAAGGCATTAAGTAAAGTTCTTGCATATCGAAAGCAGTAAAGAAAAGGTTTAACTGCTTTTTATCAAAACTAAGCAAAAAGAAGTGTTTACCTTCTATGGTGATAAATGGCAAAACAAGGGATATAAATGTAATAATGCCAAAACTCATATAGCGTTTCAACCTATAATAAGTAGGCTGAGTTGAACAATCGTTGCTACAATTCATGTACGGTTCCTTCTGTGTAATCTACTGGTGGTTTAATGAGTGAACATTCTTTCGAAATAGAAGATTTTAGTGTGAGTGGTGGTTGTTTGGATGATTTAAGGAGCGAAAATTTAGCTTTTACAAGCTCTTTTAGTCCTCTAGAATTTACATAGTCTTTTAATGAAGTACGACTAACCTTTAAAATTTTTGCAATTTCACTAATAGAAGTGCTTTTTTCAAGGAGTTCAATAACATAAGGGCGATGGACGTCAAATTTTGATTTTGACATTCTACCTTTTGGCCTTCCTTGCGTTTTTTCTTTATCAAGTTGTTTATTGAGCTCTCTTTGTTTAACAAGAAGATCAAGTAAAATTAAAGGTTTTGAGTCGACATGAATACAGGTATTGACATCGGCAATATGTATAGAAATGGAACGTGTGAGTAGACATTCGAAGATTTTGACTAACTCTTCAACATTGTTAGAGAAGGTTAAGAGATCAAAGATGAGAATATGATCATTTTTAGAAAGAGATCGCAAGAAGCCTTTGAACTCTTTACGTTCTTCAAGTTCTAATGTCGGATCCGAATTTTCGATCTCAGTAGTATCGATTTCGATATCATGATGATGAGCATATTTCAAGATTTGTTTCTGTTGAACGACCATTGAAGAGTCATTACTCCTCGCCTTTAAAAGGACAATATTCATAAAAATGTCACCTTTTTATCATTGTTTTATTTGAAAGTATACATTTAATGACGTATAAAGTCAATATAAAATTAGCTTTTATCGTCAATTTTATATTATAAGCATTAATACAGATAATCAGGGAAATGATTTAAGCTTACATGTAATTGTAGTTAGATAAAATGCATTCCTAAATTCATCAGAAAGGTGGTGGATAGAGTATGCCAGGAATTAAAGTACATCCTAACGATTCGTTTGACGAAGCGTATAGAAAGTTTAAAAAACAAGTTGATCGTAACCTAGTTGTAACTGAAGTGCGTGCAAGACGTTTCTATGAAACAGCAACAGAAAAACGCAAAAAAGATAAAATTAGTGCTCGCAAAAAACAGTTGAAAAGACTTTATATGCTTCGCCGTTACGAGTCACGACTCTAACACACACAGCCAAGAAGTTATCTTCTTGGCTTTTCTTCTTGTCCTTCAAAACAATTTCCTCAAACTAAACTAAACTAAGCTGTGATAACATAAGAACAAATATATTTCTCTTCGTTAGCAAAGGGTCATCAAGATGGATAAAAAACTAACTGTTATTGAGGCAGCAAAGCTTTTAGGCGTGAGCAAAGAGGCTATCTACAATCGTTTGCGACGTGGTTCCTTGCAAAGTATTATTGAAAATGGTGTCAAGTACATTTTACTAACAAAAAGTAGTCTAAAGGAAGGTCCATCGATCCGCAAAATAGACAATATGGCAGAGAATGCTTATGTTGAGCTTCTCAAAGTACAACTTGAAGAGATGAAACTTAAAAATGAAAAACTTGAGGCGGATAAAGAGCGTCTCATCGCCGATAAAGAACGTTTGTTGATTGAATCAAAAGAAAAAATCGAAATGATCTATAAAGAGAGAGATGAGCAACTTAAAGCGATTCTGACTTTAGCCAATCGACAAATTACACACACAGGGAATGAAGCATCTACTAACACACCTACGACTATCGTTCCTTCTAGTGCTACCACAGCTTCACAAACACCTTTTTCATTTGAAGAAGCAGACGTTTTAGATGAAGATGAAGAGAATAGGGTCGTGGAAGATATGTTTGAGTCTTATAGTGATTGGAGAGATTTGAGAAGTTATCTCAAAGAAAAAGGATTTTCCAAAAAAGAAAAACAACATATCAGTGATAAAATTGGTAAAAAGATAGGTCAACTGAATGATGTTATGGATAAAAATGGCAAACTTTTTATCAAAAAGGGTAAAAAACTTAAAGAAATTCTAGGAGAGTAAAAATCGTGCAGTATATCCGTAAAATTTCAGATTATATGATCGCAGGAGGCATTGGTGTAATGGTTCTTGTAAGTATGCAAGGCTGTGATCAAAAAGATGAGAATAAAAAATGCTCTTGCAGATGCAGCAAAAACACAAGGAGCACTTGTCATTGTTGATGAAAGCGCTACAGGAGAGTATAAAATAGCCGAAGAGTATCCAAGTTCAACCACACGTGTTATTGTTCGAAAACCTGATGGAAGCGAGCGGATTTTATCACAAGCTGAAATAGATGCTTTAGTCAAAGAAGAGGCAAAAAAAATTGATAACAACACATCTCCTCTGACCAATTCAAATATGAGTTCAGGACAAATGGGATTGGGCGGCATTCTACTCTCAAGTATTGCTGGAGGTATGATTGGTAGTTGGATAGGTGGAAAGCTTTTTAATAACCCAACATATCAAAATCAAAGAGCAACCAATTATTCAAGTCCGCAAGCTTATTCTCGTAGTACAACTAGTTTTAACAAACCAATGTCCACCTCTAGCACAAGCAGTACAACGAAAAGCAGTGGCTTTTTTGGCTCAAGTTCTGGAAGTGGTAGCTCATCTAGTGGTACTTCAAGTTCAAGCGTACCTTCAAGTTCAGGAAGTTAATGATGTTACATGTAGAAAAAATAAAACCGTTAAGTAAGGAATTTTTGGAGTCAATTGGTTTTTATTGGCATACGGATACGGATCAAACATCGTATGTTGCCGATGAGTTAGTGCTTGTCTGTAATGATGAAGTTGAAGCCTATTATGAGGCAGCCAATGAGCTTTATGATATGTTTGCTGATGCTGGGCAATATGTGATTGACAATAATCTATTTCATGAATTAAATATTCCATTCAATTTAGTTGATCTGATCAAAAACTCATGGGCAAATGACGTACATTGGCATCTCTATGGCCGGTTTGATTTTGCAGGTGGCGTTGATGGTAAGCCGATTAAACTGATCGAATTTAATGCAGATACCCCAACATCGTTGTATGAAACGGCCATTATTCAATGGGCAATGCTTAAAGCCAATGGTATGAATGAAGCGAAGCAGTTCAATACTGTTTTTGAAGCACTCAAAGAGAATTTCAAACGTCTTGTGGTACTTGATGGCAATACAGAAGATTTTGCTGCCTCTTATGAGGGATGGAAGATTCTCTTTTCTTCAATTCGTGGTAATATCGAAGATGAAAACACGACACGTTTTCTTCAATCTGCTGCTAATGAGGCAGGCTTTCATACAGATTTTGCCTATGTCGATGAGGTTCAATTTAGTGGAAAAGAAGGTATTTTTAAAGGGGAAGAAAATTTCGAATTTTGGTTCAAACTTATTCCTTGGGAAAATATTGCAATAGAAGAGGGTGACTTGGCACTTCTTTTAGACGAGATGGTCAAAGAGCAACGCGCAATTATCATTAATCCTGCTTATACATTACTGTTTCAAAGTAAAGCTTTTATGAAAATTTTATGGGATCTTTTCCCCAATCATCCATTGCTCCTTGAAACTTCCTATGAACCGCTTACAGGTAAAAAGCAAGTTGAAAAAAGAGCCTTTGGACGAGAAGGTGCTAACACGATTATTTACGATACAGATATGTCTGTTATGGCAAAAGTTGAGGGTGATTATGGTAATTTTAAACCAATCTATCAAGAGTATGTGGAACTTCCAAAAGACGTTGAAGGGAAATCTTATCAAGCGGGTGTTTTCTTCGCGTATGAGGGTTGCGGACTAGGCTTTCGAAGAGGAGGGCTCATTATGGAGAACTTCTCAAAATTTGTTGGGCATAGAATAAAGGACTAAGTAATGAAGATTGTTTTTTTAGATGCTACAACGATGGGAAATGATATTGATTTAGAGCTATTTCAACAATTTGGGATAATTGAGGCATTTGAGACGACAACTGTGTCTGAGCGTGTTGAACATATTAGCGATGCTAAAATTATTCTGACCAACAAAGTTGTTATTGATAAAGAAGTGATGGATGCTTGCCCTAATTTAGGGTTGATTTGTATCACAGCTACAGGGACGAATAACGTTGATTTGGAGTATGCTAAAGAGAAGGGTATTGTTGTTAAAAACGTTGCTGGCTATTCAACTGCATCGGTAGCGCAAACTACGATGATGTTGGTTCTAAACCTCTTGGGTCAATGCGGCTACTATAACCAATTTGTCAAATCAGGGCAATGGACAAAAACCTCTATTTTTACCCATTTAGATCGCTCTTTTTGGGAGATTAAAGGGAAGCGTTGGGGCATTGTTGGGTTAGGAACAATCGGTAAAGAGGTCGCAAAAATTGCTTCTGCATTTGGCGCAAATGTAGTGTATTTTTCAACCAGTGGCACTAACAATGATAGTAATTATGAACGTGTTAGTCTTGAAGTAATGATGCAAACATGTGATGTGATTTCCATCCATGCACCACTAAATGACAAAACAAAAAATTTGATTGCCAAAGAGCAATTCAATCAAATGAAAAAAAGTGCTATTCTTGTCAATGTTGGACGGGGAGGTATCATTAACGAAGATGATTTACGTGAAGTGATTGATACCAAAGAGATTTATGTAGGGCTTGACGTATTGGCAGTTGAGCCGATGATAGAGCATCATCCACTTTTACATGTAAAGCATCCTGAACGCTTAATTATTACACCCCATATTGCGTGGGGGAGCATTGAAGCTAGGCGTGAACTGATGCGACAAGTTGGCGAAAATATCAAAGAATATCTAAGACACTAAGGAGAATATATGGCAGCAAAAGAGCATAGTTTTGATATCACAGCAGAGATTGATAAGCAAAAGTTTAAAGACGCGTATGAGCAAGCGAAAAAGGTTATCACGAATCGATGGGATTTTAAAGGCATTACGTGTGAGTTTGAACACAATGAAAAAGCCAAGACAGTGACACTTATCACAACCACGGATACGAAAGCTGATGCAATGGTTGAAGCACTCATTTCAGAGGCTATCAAACGTGAGATCTCTTCGAAAGCACTCAAAGAGACGAAACGTGAAGTTGCCGGCGGCAATAAAACCAAAGTAACGGTGAGTATTGTCGATGCAATTTCTGGCGATGATGCTAAAAAGATTGTTAAAGAGATTAAAGAGCTCAAACTTAAAGTCCAAGCTTCGATTCGTGGCGATGTTGTCAGAGTTGAAGGCAAAGCAATTGATGATTTGCAAGAAGCTATTAAAGCGATTCGTGGGTGCGATTTTGATTTCCCTGTAAATTTTACTAACCTCAAGTAACCTATGGAACAAGAAGTCCCTCCTATTATTGAGATTATTCCCAAAATAAAAGGGTTTTGGTGTCGCGTAGTGATGTTTAGCCTTTATGGTCTGTTAACATTTACTCCATTTCTTGTGGGTAGTTGGTTAGGCTATTCCTATAATATCGTAATAGGAATAGCCTTTTTCCTTTTTTTAACCTTGGTAAGTGGTGTCATAAGTTCAAAAATGCGTGTTTGTTCAATTCCTTTTGAACAGCGAGAAATGAGTTATTCAACAATGGCAATCGTGAAATGGTATCTCGCAAAAAACATTTGTTTAAAAAACTAAACTATACTTTACATGTAAAACCAACTATCAAGAGAAAATAAATGAAATTTAAAATGACCCGCAATCAGCTTATCGTTGTTGTAGCACTTTTTTTAGTGTTTTTTGACAATATTTCTTTTTTTAAACATGTTACGCAAGTCTATGATGTATCCATTGCCAATAGTGGCTTTTTACTCTCTTTAGGCGTTGTATTAGTTGCTAGTATAACAGTCTTGCTGAGTTTATTCGCTTCACGTTATACTCTAAAACCACTCGCAATAGCATTTTTATTGCTTGCCTCGTTAACAAATTATTTTATGAATACTTACAACGTCATTCTTGATGATACAATGATCCAAAATGCCATGGAAACCAATGCCAATGAGTCATTGGATCTTGTAAACTGGAATCTTTTAGGGTATTTCTTTTTCTTGGGTATTATTCCTTCATTTTTAATTTATCGTGTACCTATCCTTCATGGAAGTTTCAAACAAGAGGCTTGGAATAAGGCAAAAAGTATTGGTATTGCTCTTGTTTTGATTGCAGTGATGCTATTTGCTTTTAATCGTTTTTACACCTCATTTTTTAGAGAAAATAAACCTTTACGTTACTATACTAATCCAACGTATTGCCTTTACTCTGCAGGAAGTTATATATATAATAGCTTTTATAAGAAAGAAGCAACATTAAAACAAATTGGCCTAGATGCAACAAAAGAAGAGGGTGGAACTCGTAAATTGACTATTGTCGTTGTGGGTGAAGCGGCTCGTGCCAATCGCTTTTCACTAAATGGTTATGAAAGACAGACCAATCCTTTACTGCAAAAAGAGGATATTATTAATTTCTCAAATGTCTATTCTTGTGGAACATCGACTGCTATCTCCGTACCATGTATGTTTTCTAATTTAGGACGCCAAAACTATAGTGATAAAGAAGCGAAGTCAACTGAAAATGTTATCGATGTACTTAAACATAGCGGTGTCAATGTATTGTGGAGAGACAATAATTCTGATTCCAAAGGCGTTGCTTTACGGGTAGAGTATCACGATTATAAAATAAGTCAAAACAATACACTGTGTGAAGATGAATGTCGTGATGAGGGAATGTTAGTAGGGTTACAAAAATATGTTGATGCACAAAAAGGTGATATTGTTATCGTCCTTCATCAGATGGGTAATCATGGTCCAGCGTATTATAAACGCTATCCGAAAGCATTTGAAAAATTTACCCCAGTATGCCAAACCAATCAGGTCGAAAAATGCAGTGCTGAAGAGATCGGAAACGCATATGATAATGCTATTTTATATACGGATTATTTTCTCTCTAAAACCATTGCTTTTTTAAAACAGAATGACCAAAATTTCCAAACGTCAATGATTTATATGGCAGACCATGGAGAATCTTTGGGTGAAAAAGGGCTCTATTTGCATGGGATTCCTTATTTTATGGCTCCCGAAGAACAGACACATATAGGGGCATTGATGTGGTTTGGTTCTCAAAGCAAGGAACGCATTGATGTAGTATCTCTCACGCAAAGATCATCACAAGAATACTCACATGACAATCTTTTTCATACAATTTTAGGTGTGATGGGGGTTAAAACAGCACTCTATGATCGTACAAAAGATATACTAACCTACAAACATCAATAAAGGCTTAGCGTGAGAAACCAACCGAAATATCATTTTTTTAAAAATACAACCTATGCGCTCAAGGGTTTAAAAGATATGATCGCTAATGAGACTTCATTTAAAATAGAGCTGGGGCTTGTAGTGATTTTACTTCCTGTTCTATATCTGCTCCCTTTGGATCTTTTGTATAAACTCGTGATGTTTATAGCGCTTATGGGCATTCCTATGGCAGAAGCGATTAACAGTGCAATAGAACGTGTGACAGACCTTGTAACGCTTGAGTATCATGAAATGGCGGGGCGTGCAAAAGATGCAGGCAGTTCTGTTGTCTTTTTAAGTATCGTTATTTTTGTAGTTGTGTGGGGATTTTCACTTATTCACTTTTACATGTAAAGATGCAAGGCTAAACTTTAGCCTTGCAAATAGCGATAAATAGCCACCTAGAGCGTATTTTTAAAGACAACGACAAGTCCCCATGTAATGAAAACTAATGCCCAAATAATCATAATACCAACCGTCGTATTAGCCAGTTTTGTCACAGTACCATCTGCGGTATAAAGACCTTTGGTGCGTCCTGCTCTCCATGCTAAGGTGAGCATAAATCCAACACCTGTAAATCCAACACAGACAAAGGTAGAGAGGAACATAATAACCGTTGGCCAGTCGATGTTCATTGGATAATCGTAGATGCTGTAACCGTATTTGCTCATGATGTTCATACGAATTACTTCACGGAGTGTTGAAATCAAAAGTGCTGTGACCACTAAAACAATGGTTGTAATGTAGCTATTGCTCTCTTTGATGACCATGAAAAGTAAAATAAGCACAAAAAGCACAATGGCAAGTACCAATGGATGGAGAAGCATATTGAGTGTGAGTACCCAAACGGCAAAAAGAACGGCACTAACGAGCAATCCTACGATGGCTATTTTTTTACCAAGGTTTTTCACAAATGCGAGATACTCCGCGGTATACCCATCGCATTTTGAGGTGTAATCTACATAGTTAAGTAAAAAGATACCTGTAACGGGCGCGCTAAGACTGACCATAAAGGCCAATCGTAAAAGATCAATGTGTAAAACCGTTCCTGATGTATCGATCACACCATTGGGTGCGTACCAGTTCATCCATTGTTCAGGTTGAATGGATTCGTTAGCAAACGCGTGCATTAAGACACCTGCTCCGATGAAAGCAACAAAAGAGACGATGCCTATGATTCCTGCCATAGGAGAGTTGCTTCTATTGGCATAATAGAACCAATACCAAAGAGAGTATGCTAACACAAGAATATAGATGAAAGCAACGACCCAAAGCCCAGAAATGGTATTTGTGACATACCAGTTAGCATCGTAAATAACTTGCGTGAATAAAAGAGGTGCAACCCCTAAAACAATCAGTAAAGAGACACTAATTTTTGCCACTTGTGTCATATGACTGCTCAACTTTTTCCAGTTCTCATCAATCGCTTTTTTAGCAGAACCTATCAATGCAAGGGGTATACTTCCTAATGCTAAAAGAACAAAAGCAATATGCAATGCCCATGTTAAAATATACAATGCTTGAAATACAATAGGGTAAAATGGTACGCCAGCAGGATCGCGTAGCGTGTTTAAAACAAGACCGATATCCATAGTTTTCCTCCTATTTATTTTGCGTAGCAAGCCAAGCTGCTAGCGCTTTTGTTTCATCAGCTGGTAGTTTAATCGGTGGGATATAACTACGAACTCCTGCCGCTACAACATCTGTCAATATGGTCTCAATGGTATCCGCATCCATTTCTGGGAACCTATCTGGCAATGGTCTAAACTTAGCTCCTTTTTCCAAAGAGTGGCAGTTTGAGCAGGCAATTTTAGCAATGAGCTTTCCTGCTTCAAGTTGATTTTCAGGCGTAATGGTTCTAAGATGATCTGGAATGAATGGGTCTAGTTGTAATAAACCTTTTTCTGCTACAAGTGCCATTTCAGATTTGACATGTTTGCCAGGAACATCGCGTGCAATCAGCTGATTACTATAGATGTAACGACCTGCAACATAAGGTTTACGCATACTTTCACGCATTTTTTCACCCGGCCAAACACCAATAATACCGATGACAAGCATCATTACGACGGCTAAAACGGTATTGATGGAGCGAGGAAGCACAAAAGCTAACAGCAGATAAAGTGCAATAACACTGACCACAATAATACGAGTCATGCCATCGCTTGCCCATAAAACATCGTGGAAAAGATCCCATGCACTTTGAGGCAATGTTTGGATATACCATAAAAAAGACATCATCACTGTGAGTCCGCCAATCATACCAATAACAGCTAGTTTACGGGTTAGTTCAATTCTAAGTTCTTTCTCTTTAAGACTGCTACTAATGATGAAGCCAATAATGGCTGACATAACAATCATAAAACCGATACGTAAGAACATATGAGGGAAGGTATTGATACCAAAGAATGCATCACTGGCTGAGCCTGTTTGATACCATGCTTCGGTTCCTGGCCACATCATAAAGCTGATGATACCGATAATAAGGAAAAGCGTTGAAACAGAAGCCAACGCGAACATATAGGTAAGTTTAAGATGCGTTTTGCGATCAATTTTCCCAATAGTGTAAATCAGTGTAAAGACACCAATGACCTCCACAATAAAGAAAACCCATTCTGTTGCCCATACCCAAACAAAGTTATGAATCAGCGCACTAATACCTCTTGGGCTTGCCGCTGTGGCAGTGTACCAAATACCAGGTCCTGTAATAGAGCCAATGACATAGGAAAAAATAATCAAGAACATACCATATTTCTTCATATAGTCATACAATTCTGGTCTATCTTCCTTGTACGCCTTGTGTGCTAAAAAAGCAAACAATAAAGCCGCACCCACAGACGTATGTGACGCCATAATGTGAATACTGCCCGTAATTCCCATCAGCCAAGCTGAACCAATTTGCGGAAAATAGAATAGAGGATATAATCCAATGTATTCCACCTAACACCTCCTTAAGATTTTAAAAATGGTTTGCGAAAGCAGAGTCTCTTAATACGTACTATTTTTGTGACATAATGTTGCACCAAGAGGGGAGGTGTCTCTGCCTTTGCAAACCATTTTTGATCATTACATGTAAGAATGTGCTTATGGTTAACGCAGAAAAAAGCTTAGTATTTAAGCCTTGTTTGAGTAGAATTTTTTTGCGTTGCAACAAGCACGTTGTGTTTACCCGATGTAGGTTTGGCGATCAACTCGGGTAAACAGCACTTCAAAACTAAAAATTTCCTTGTGTAAAACAATGACATATCAGTGTTAATTTAATGTTAAATTTAGAGATAGTGAAAAAGAATGGAAAAATGAAGAAGCTTGTAATATATTGTTGGTTTGATGTTTGTTTTGTTTGAAATATAGCAGTGGCTATAAGAGGAGAGAGGTTCTCTCCCCTTATAGATTATTTGATTGAAGAGATATAAGTAGCGAGTGCTTTTACATCATCAGCACTAAGATTTTTGACTTGAGCAGTCATTGTACCTTTTAATACACCACCGTATGTACCTGCTTTGTAACCGTCAAGAGCTGCTGTAATTTTAGCTGCATCCCAACCTGCAATGATTTGTGATTTGTTCAATGCTGATTTTTCTGCTTTTGCCCCATGACAGGTTGCACAGGTTTTAAAAAGGGTTTCACCATCTGCTGCAAAAATAGAAGTAGCACATACAAGACCTGCTAAAAACAATACCTTTTTCATCGTAACTCCTTATGTAAATAATAGGATAATTATATAGATTAAAAGTGAATTTATTGTGAAATAAAAAAGTAATTATTTTAATTTATTAAAAACTTTGTATTGCTCCCAATATGTATCAAGTGCTTCTTGGAGCTCTGTGTCAGTTAGTGTTGTTTTTTTCTTCACTCCAAAGCGGTTAATCAGTCCATCCACTAAGATAGAATTTTCTGCTTTTGGATTTTTAAGATACTGACTCATGGCATGTTTAACTTCCATCTCACTACTGTATTTGAGAAGGTAGCGGTAGAAAAATTTATCAATTTTTATAGCCATGTCTTCATGGCAGGGAATACAATTCTTCTCATATACACCTGTCTTTGCCCAGATAAAAGAGGCTATAATCATTAAAATAAGAACTTTTTTTACCATGCAATCCTCACTGTTGTTCCCTCGTGTAGTTGAGAGTCTATGCTTACATGTAAAGTATATTCTTTGGCGATGGCTGCTACGATACTAAGTCCTATGCCAAAACCTCCAACTGTACGATCAAACCTCACGTAGCGTTCAAAGGCTTGATTGATTTTTTTGGTTTCGATGCCTCTTCCACTATCACTAATCTCAATATATTCAGGTGTCAAAAGTACATGAATCGTTCCACCAATTTTATTATACTTGATAGCATTCGAGAGAATATTATCAATCAGTTTGGCAATTTTCTTACGATCTATCATCAAAAAAACATTTTCTTCAAGCGTAGATGTTAGCGTAAGTTTTTTTGATTCAATCAGAAGTGAAAAATACTCCAGTCGCTCTTCAATAATAACTTTAAGATTGACCTTTTCATCATGAGAAATGATATGATGAGAAAGCACTAAATAGGTAAGATCATCATAGAGATTTGAGATAGTTTTAGATGCAATGGTAATGCGTTTTATTTTTTTTACTAAACTCTCGTCCAAGGTTGCAAGCTCAATCATTTCAATATTAGAGAGAATTGTATTGACAGGCGTGTTGAGTTCATGGGTTGTGTCTTTAATGAAGCGATCTAAGAGCGTAATAGTATCTCTCATCGGGCGTAGAAGAAGACCCAGTAAAAAATAACCAATAACAATCAAAATACCAAAAATGATGGCACCATATGTCAAAAGCTTACGGAAAACTTTTTTCTCCCATGAAAGTGGTGCATCGATTTCAATCACAATATACCGAGCACCCAAATAGTAAGATTCTAACTCTTTAACAAAGTAGATATGATTTTTTTTGAGGTAAATATCTTCGTAAAGGTTGACTTTATTGGTACTCAATGTTGAAAAAATTTGTTTAAGACTACTATCGTAAATGGCAGAATTGAAACGTTCATCTCTTGGATATATTTGCTCTTTTCCAAGGTTTACATGTAAAGATTTGAGACGCACAATTTGCTCATTAGCAAGGGTAGAAAGAGCTTCTCTTTGATTTTGAAGCATCAAATCACGTTCCAAACCATAGTATAAAAAAGCTACAAATCCTAAAATAAGCAGTGCTAAAAAGGCGTAGAGAACTAAAAACGATCGAAGCGTTTTCTTCTCACGCGAGCGTAAATTTATATCCCAGTTTTTTAATGCTAACAATACGATCCTTCCCCATAATTTTACGAAGATTTTTGATGTAAGTACGCAAAGTATCGTCACTACCTTGTTCGTCGTATTCCCACAAATGTGTCATAATCATCTCGTGACTGATAATTTCATTTTTCTTTTGTAAAAAGAGTTTGAGTAGTTTTGCCTCTTTATTTTGGAGTTGTGCTGCTTTTTGATTGACTAACAGTTGGTTACTCAGGGGGTCATACTCAATACCTTCATCAATGCAAATTTTAGGACTTTGAGTATGAAAGAACTCACGTTTTAAAATGGTTTCGATACGAAAGAGAAGCTCTTTAAGTGCAAACGGTTTGCGTAGATAATCATCACAACCACTCTCATAACCATGTTCTAAGTCTTCAATAGCATTCAGGGATGTCAAAAAAATGGCAGGGGTTGTATTGTTCTCGTGGCGAATGCGTTTGAGGAGTTCAAATCCATTTAAAGAAGGAACATTGACATCAAGTAAAAAGAGGTCATATTGATGCTCGTATATAAGCTCTTCTGCGGCTTCACCGTCATATACAGGAGTAACATGATAGCCTTTAGACTCTAAAAACTCACAGACTGTTTCGCTAAGATTGATGTCATCTTCCAAAAGAAGGAGTCTAGTTTTGGGCATTGTCTCTTCTTTTTTTATCCTCTTCATAGAGTGCTTTTTCTTCTTCACTCATGGTTGGTACACGTTTGTCAAGTTCTTGGTAAAAATGCTCTTCTGCCTTTTGATCGACATACCCAATAAGCGCTATCAGCTCTTCGGTACTCATTTCACTAAAATCGGTTTTAGCAAACAACAAGCTCATAAGAATTAAACAGCAGAAGAGCGCTTTTTTCATTGTTTATTTCCGAAGTTCATTGATCCAGATAGAGAGGCTTTTAATCACATCTTCTGTTGCTGCATTAAATGCTTCTACTGCACCTTCTGCGCCATGGGTATTGGTGACATCTTTTTTTGAAGAAAGTTTAGTACTGCCTAACACTTCACCTGTTTTGATTTCAACAAGACGAAAGCGTATGCTTACATGTACATAGGATGTCCCATCTTCACGAAAAACCTCTTCAAAATTTTGAATAACTGGTTCTAAGACCAAGTTATTAGATGCCATAGACGTTCCTGAAATGACAGATCCAAAATGGTGTTGGTCTTGTAATGCCTCCGTGATGAGGTATTGAAGTTTTAAAGGAGGTGTTTCGCTCCATGCGCCGTATTTATAAGGCAACATTGCACCCTCTTTTTTATACACAATGGCTCTAGAATTAAGACCACTGGGCGCGTCAACATAAGCAATTTTGAGTACATCCTGATTGGCAACACTAAATCGCTCTAATTTCATCATAGGCTCAAGGGTGTAGTTGTAGGGTCTTTGCGACGCTTCTTTGATGCTACAACCGCTAAGAAGCATGAGTGTGGTAAGCGCTAGAAGTACGTTTTTCATCTTATTTCCTTTATCGTTCATTAGGTGCTGGTTGGATGGTCTCTTCTTTAAAGAGAAGATCGCTTGGACTGTCTTTGAGATTACTGACAAGATCTTTCGTTTCATTAACCAACACTTGTAAATCTTGAAGCGTTCTTTGAAGTGGCATTAAATTCTCTTTGAGCAAAATATCAACATCAAAGGAGCCTTTTTCGACTTTTTGGTTTAAACTACCCATGACAGTTTTAACACTTTGTGCAGAATCTCGTACATTATTCATCATATCAATCCCTGTATTATCAACTGCAGAAGAGAGGGAGTATGACATGTTCTTAATCCCAGTCGCAGCATTTGTCGCTTCTTTGAGTAACAGATTGATCTCTTTATTTTGGGCTTCAATATTTGCCATGGTTTTGCTAGTTGACTCAGCTATCTTGGCACTATTGGCAATAATGATTTCAAGGTTTTTGACATTTTTTTCGCTCATGATACTTTCTGCTCGCTCAAAAATCATTTCCGCTTTTGCACTTAGCGATGTAATCGTTTTATCAAGTCGTGAAAAAGTAGATGGGCGTGAATAGATGATGCCGTATTCTTCATCTTTATTACTTGTTTTAAGGTTTTTTGCTTCATTGGTTCCTCCTTGTAACTGGATATAACTAAGTCCAGTAATACCTTGTGCCTCAATCACGGCATACGTATCTTCTTTGATAGGAGCATTATCTTGAACACGTACAGTCACTAAAACTTCTTCAGCATTATACGGATTGATGGTAATACCTCGTACTTCACCGATCTGCACACCTTGAAGTTTAACGGGCGCTTTTTCATTTAAGCCAGAAACAGACTCTTTGGTGGTTATTTTGTAAAATTTGAAGTTTCCTTTATCGGAGTAATTACCGAGCCAAAGAATGGAGAAAACACCTCCAATAAGTAATACAAAGATAAATGCGCCTACTAAAATATAACTTAACTTATTTTCCATCTCAGCCTCAACTTAAAAATTTTTTCAACTCTTCATCGGTTGTTTGCTTTAAAAGCTCCATAGTTCCTTCAAATTGTACTTTTTTATTTCCTAAAATAATAAAACGATCCAGTACATTTGCCATTGTATCTTTATCATGGGTTACCATCACAACAGTAACACCAAGTGTATCTCGTAAGGTAACGATGAGTTCATCAAAGGCTCTTGCACTTTGAGGATCCAGTCCCGACGTTGGTTCATCTAAAAAAAGTAGCTTCGGGTCAAGTGCAAGGGAACGGGCTAGACCTGCTCTTTTTTTCATACCGCCACTGAGCTCGGAAGGATACATCGTTGCAACTTTGGGAGGAAGACCTACTATTGAGAGTTTCATTAACGAAGCTTCTTCGATGAGCCAATCGGGAACCTGCGTATACTCTTTCATAGCAATGGCTACATTTTCTAAAATAGTAAGAGAGGTAAAAAGAGCGCCAAATTGAAAAAGAACACCCCATCGTTGCCTCAATTTTTGAGCTGTTTTTTGAGAAGCAGTTAGAACATTTGTTCCTAGGACAATCATCTCTCCAGAATGCGCTTTTTGAAGCATGATCATCTCTCGAAGGAGCGTTGTTTTACCACTACCACTGCCACCCAAAAGTCCAAAAATCTCTCCTTTTTGGATTTTAAAACTAACACCATCATGAATAACATTGTCTCCAAAAGATGTGACAATCTCTTTTGCTTCGATGATCACAGGAGTTTTCATAACCCAAGCTCCGTCAATAAGACTGAAATAATTGCATCCATCGCAATAACCCAAAAGATAGCATTGACCACGCTGATGGTAGTGTATTTACCCACACTTTCAGTACTGCTATCGATCTGAAAGCCACGGAAACAGCCAATTGTTGCAATGATACATCCAAAAATAGGTGCTTTAATAAGTCCAATGATCAGATGTTTTAGCGCAACAGTTGCTTTGATACGGTCAATAAATTCGACAAAACTGACATCCAGTTTTGTGGTTGCAATCACCATACCACCAAAGATGGAGACAATATCTGCAAAGAATACTAAAAGGGGTAAAGAGATAATCAGGGCAAAAAGACGAGGTAAAACTAAAAAATTCCACGGTGAAAATCCCATAGAGCTCATCGCATCCACTTCATCGGTAATTTTCATAACGCCAATTTGTGCAGCATACGCCGAGGCACTCCGTCCTGCTATGACAATCGCTGTTAAGAGAGGAGCAAGCTCACGCACAGCTGAAATAGTCACCATCTCCACAATAAAAATATTTGCACCAAATTTTTCCAGCTGCGTTGCCCCTTGATAGGCAATGACAATACCGATTAAAAAAGAGGTCAGTAAAATAATCGGAAGAGCCCCCGCGCCACTTTGTTCAATATGATAAAGCGTTGCTTTGAGTCGAATTGTTTGTGGTTTCAGAAATGCTGCAAGTACAAAATGAGCAAGCTCACCTGTAAAAGAGAAGAAGGTTGCGAGGGTTTTATACCCTTCAAAGGCAAGTTTTCCAACATTTTCAAGGTACGAGAGTATAAAAATTTCTTTTGGTTCTTGAATTTTCTCTTTGGGGTAGTTCATTTCACAGACACTTAAAAGTTTTTCCAAAGAAGTGCTTGCTCCAATTTTTTCGACCGTACAGTCATGTGCTTCAAGTTGTTTTACATGATGCAAAATCAGCATAATTCCATACGTATCAAAATCTTTGATTCTTGAGAGGTCAATCGTATAGGTTGCTTTTGGCTGGCATGTTAGTGTATTGAATGCAAGTTCTAGCTTTTGAATCGATTCTTTGACCCAAACACCCTGCAATGCAACACTAAAATGATCTCCACTTTGTGTTATTTGCAGTGAGGGTTCTCTTTTCATTACACCACCCTATTTTTTTGTTCCATTATAACATAATTATATTACTCAAAATGACATAGAAAGGTTTTAGATCAGGATGTTATAATCATTGAAAAAAGGAGACTTAACGTGAAAAAAGCATTTTTTTTTAAGTATGGCTCTTTTAATATTTAATACACATTTTTTCGCAAAGGAGAATTTGATGAAAACTGAAGTTGCAACACTTGGAGGTGGATGTTTTTGGTGTTTAGAAGCCGTTTTTGAAGAAACACGAGGTGTTTTAGATGTGGTGAATGGTTATGTTGGAGGAGACGTAAAAGCACCAAGCTATGAGCAAGTCAGTAGTGGCTCAACAGGGCATGCAGAAGTGGTGCAAATTACGTTTGACCCAACTATGATTTCTTATGAAGCATTACTCAAAATATTTTGGCTTATTCACGATCCCACGTCTCTTAATCGCCAAGGGAATGATACAGGAACACAGTACCGTTCTGTGATTTTTTACCATAACGAAAATCAAAAAGAGAAAGCAGAAGCTTCAATCAAAGAATTTTCAAATAAATTTACAAAACCAATTGTGACTGAAGTAAAACCTTTAGAAACGTTTTACAAAGCAGAAGCCTATCATCAAGACTATTTCAAAAACAACCCAAACCAAGGGTACTGTATGTTTGTGGTCGCGCCTAAAGTAGATCATTTTAAACATGAATATAAGGATTTGGTGAAGTAGTTAAATCCTTTACATGTAAAGATTTTAGCTCAAAAATTTTTCACAAAATGCTACAATCTTACGTACGTTACATGTAAAGGTTTTTCAATGCAAGCATTGCAACAATTTTTTGAAGAAAACGATCGATTTGCAAAACTTTTAGGATTTCAAATCGAGGAGTTTAATATCGGTGTGGCAAAAGTCAGTGTCATCATCCAAGAAGAGCACCTTAATGCGGCTAATGTTGTGCATGGAGGGTTTTTATTTTCGCTCGCTGATTATGCATTTGCACTGGCCTCCAATTCCCATAATAAACTCTCTTTAGCCATCAGTGCTAATATTATGTTTCAACAAGCAAAGCCAAATGGCAAACTTTACGCGTATGCCAAAGAGCTTAGTATTGGAAATAAAGTCGCAACGTATGAAGTGCGGATAAGCGATGAAAAAGATAGTGTTATTGCAACATACACGGGAACTGTTTATCGAAAAGATAGCAATGTTATCTAGCTTTTACATGTAAAGCTAAAAGGTATGAATAAGACCTCGTACACCATCAATAAACATCTGTACCGACATCATTAAAAGGAGCATCCCCATCAGACGCTCCAAGGCTGAAAGTCCTTTCTCTCGAAGTAGCTTGTACAGCAATGGAGAAAGGTACATAATCAGTGCAGATATAAACCATGCAAGTAAAAGCGCACCAAAAAGTTTCCCTGTAGCATCTGCGTGAGATTTTCCCAGCACTAAAAGCGTAGCAAGGGTGGAAGGTCCTGCAATGAGAGGCATGGCGATGGGCACCATAAAAGGCTCTTTAGATGAGCCATAAAGCCCACTACTTCCTTCTTCTCCTGGGAAAATCATCTTAATACCAATAACAAAAAAGATAACTGCTCCTGCGATACGTACCGATTCTGTTTCCAGATGAAAGATATTTAAAAAAGAGCTCGCCTCCAAAGAGAAAAAGCGTCAAAATAGCGAGCCCAAAGATCATTTCTCGAATGATGATCCGTCTTCTTCGCGTTATATCAACATCTTTCAAAATCGAAAGAATGATAGGGACTGCACCGAACGGGTCGATTACAAACATTAAAAGTATAGCTGTTGAGACAATTGAAAATTCTGCGTTCATTTATTTCATCCAATCATGTTCTAAATTCAGAGAGTTTGAGGTTCAAGGTTTCCGTCATACGGCTTAAGTGTTCTGCTGCACTAGCGATCTCTTCAACACTTCTAGCATTTTGAGAAGAGATATCATTGATTTGAGAAACATCATTGATCATCGACTCAATGTCTGAGCCTGTTTTGAGATAGTTTTCAGCCGTTTTGTCCGAAACTTTTGTTGCATTACCCATGACGTGGAACATATTGTTTATTTTTGTCTCAACCTCGCTAGCCGTGGTTGCAAGTGATTCTACTTTTTTAGAATTCGATGTCATTTGATCGCTACTATCAGCAATGGCTTGAACGATCACATTAATCGTTGCATTGATTTCTTGGAGGCTTTTTTGGGTGCGTTCAGCGAGTTTTCGTACTTCATCGGCAACAACAGCAAAGCCGCGTCCCTGTTCACCTGCTCGTGCAGCCTCAATAGCCGCATTCAGTGCAAGTAAATTAGTTTGGTCGGCAATATCCCCAATGACCACTAAGATCTCTTTCACTTGGCTTGCATCTGAGCTGAGCTGTTGGATGCGGTGCGCTAGTTCAATTTCGATAGTGGCACTGCTTTGAATATCTTTGGTCAGTTCTAGTATTGCACTGTTGGCTTCTGTAAGATAACTATTGGCTTTGAGTAATTCTTCTTTTCCTGCCTTGGCTTCACCCATACCTATATGCATCTCATCTTTCAAAGTAGTGGCTTTGGTTGTTGTATTCCCCACGATGTTCATTGAAGTCTCAACAGCTCTTCCTCCCTCTAAAGACGTAGAGGAAAGTTCGTGGGAAATAGAGGAATTTTCGTTAGAGAGGTTCTTCGCTTCACTGATTAAGAGGCGCACTTTTTCAATAAAACGATTAATACTATGGCTTGCTTGTGCGATTTCATCGTTTCCGGTAATTTCAAGTTTTTGTGTTAAATCGCCATCACCGCTGGAAAGGTTGTCAGCTTTACTAATCAGATCATTGAGAGGATTTGAAATAGTTTTTTTAATGATAATAGCTGTAACAATAATGCTAAGAATGACTAATACTAAAGATATGAGTAGAAAAGAGCGAATTTGCGAGGCAACATTCTCACCAATTTGAGTTTTAAGTTTACCTACCTCTGCTTCAACATTATCCACATAGATACCAGTTCCTAGCGTCCATTTATAAGGCTCAAAAGGTACGGAATACGCAAACTTTTCAAACGCTTTACCATCTTTGACTTTTGGGAAAAAGTATTTAACGAGACCGCCACCTTTTTGTGCCGTTTCTATGAGCTCCTTAACAAAAAAGACTCCATTGGAATCTTTGAGTGCACTTAGATTTTTACCTTGGAGTGATTTATTGGTTGGAAGCATAACGTTGGTTCCATCGGACTCATAGATAAAAAGATAACCACTTTTGTCATCAAAAAAGCGTAGTCCATCAAGTTGTTCCACAATAGCTTCTTTAATTTTTTCATCGGATGATCCCTTGGCTTTTTCTGCTTTGTAGATTGCATTAGCACTCTGTTGCATCATTTCCATAATGGTTTTGAGTTCATTTTCATAAAAAGAGTAGGCACTCTTTTCGTAATCGTTTATAAACATGCTAGCATTGTTTTTAGTATTGGTGTAAGAGATACCAATTAAACAGGCACCCAAGATAAGGAGTGATAGGATAAGAGAGATTAAAATTCGTGTTGAAATTTTCATAACAATGCCTCCTTAATTCATAAGTGTAACAATTTATTCTATCATAAACAAAGTTTAAATATATCAACGAAAAGCGCTACAATGGCGGCTAAAAGAGTTTAGGAGAAGATATGAACCATTATGGTGAGTTGTTACGTAACAATGCAACGCTCCGAAGACTGAGTGTGATTCAACTCATCTGTTATTTTGGCGCATGGTTTAGCCATATGGCCATTTATACATTGCTCATAAGTCTTGACGCTCCTGTTTGGGCACTAAGCACCGCTGCAGCGTTTACCTTTTTGCCATCAATGCTTTTAGCCCCTTTTAGCGGAGCGATTATTGATAAAGTAGATACCAAAAAATTTATGCTTTTTTTAACAGCAATTGAGATTTTTACCGTTTTTTGGCTGATGTTTATTCACTCATTAGATGCGCTGTGGTTACTCCTAGTATTAATTCTTATAAGAATGGGAACAGGAAGTATCTATTTTCAAACTGAGATGTCATTATTGCCAAAGTTACTTAGTGATGATGATTTAAAAACTGCCAACGAAATTCATTCTATTATTTGGTCAACCTCTTATGCTTTAGGCATGGCAGTAGCAGGTTTTTACATTTACTATTTTGGAACAACCAGCGCTTTTATTGCCGATATGCTCTTGTATTGCATTGGGTTTTATATGCTTTTAGGACTTGATATTCCCTCTCTTGCAAGCAAACACACTTTACATGTAAAGGCAATGATTTGGAGTGGATTTACTTATTTACGAGCGCATCCCAAGATCATGCATATTATTTTTTTACATGCGAGTATTGGTTTTAGTGCGTATGATGCGCTCATTGCTCTCTTGGCAGATCATGTATACAAACATATTTTATCTATTTCGTTAGTCATGGGGGCTATCAATGCGGCACGGGCGCTTTCTCAAATTTTAGGACAGTTAGCGTTCAGCCGTTACATTAACCCTCAAACTCTTTTTTATCTTTTTATGGCACAAGGCATAAGCATTATGGTTTGGGGAATGTTGCAATATGATTTTTATCTTAGTTTTATTGGTATTTTTTTATGTGGACTTTTTACAACAACGTTATGGTCCTATACATATACTCTATTGCAATATGAAACAGATACTGAATTTTATGGCAGAGTCATTGCTTATAATGATATGGTTTTTATGGGCGCCTGTACAGGAGTTTCTTTCGCTATTGGCGCATTGTTTGATTTTGGTATCTCTTTATGGCAAGTAACCTGTGGGTTAGGAGTAGCTTTTCTCCTTTTTGGTTTTTACTGGAAATGGATACAAAAACTGTGATAAAATAATCTTTTTGAGTGAAAGGGTTGCGTATGAATATTCGCACGAGGGTTAAAATTAGTTTTGTTCTGATTATAGCAATGCTACTTTTTCTAGGAATGATTAGTGTTGTTATTACCTATCAAATTAAGGAAAATAGTAATTTTAGAGAGAGTATCTCTTCTATTCTGCTGATGCAAGAGGGAATGAATGATATTATTCTTGAGAGTACAAAAACCACAGAAGCTCAAAAATTAGAACAATTGCATACCGAATTCGCAACCTATGAAAAGCGTTTTGAATACTTACGTACGAAGTTATCTCAACATGCACATAACTATTTTTTTAATACACTACTTCCTAATATACAAAAAGATAAAACAATCAAACACTATCTCAACACTCTTTATACCAACGAACATCGTCTTGAGCTTATGTATGATGAGATTTTCAAACTTGAATGTGAAAAACTAGAATACGTTGCTATATTTAAAGCTCTTTATCCAGAAGAAAATAGTGCACGCGTTGAAATTCAAGAACATATTTTGCACAATAATCGTATAGAACAGATCAAAATACTCAGTGATCTTCGCTACTATAGCAAGGAGATGCTGTATCAACATGGCAATAATGCCACCATGCTAAAGTGGCTTGCCCCTATTGATAAACTGATTGATACAACGACAAAGGGGACTGGGGATCTTCATGAAAATTTGATTCATTATAAAGAGATTGTACGTACAATTGCTGAAAAAACAATCAAAATTGAAGAAACAAAATTGATTGAACATTCAACGATTGATCAGGCTTCTGAAGTTTTGGATGATAACAAAAAAGTAAGTATTTCTTTAGAAGAGATGATCGCAGAGCTTTCCAGTAACTTTCTTGATCAGATGCGTTTGATTCAACTTTTCGTGGGGATAGTGACCATCCTTTTTATCATTTTGCTTGCCATTAAGGTTTCTCGCAATGTATCTCTTACTATGGATGAGGTGGAAGCAAAAATAGAAGAGGGGCTTGAAGAGGTTAATGCACTCAATCGTGAGATCGAAGATACACAAAAAGAGGTTCTTTTTACGATGGGTTCTATTGGTGAGACGAGATCTAAAGAGACAGGAAATCATGTTAAACGTGTGGCAGAATACACGAAAATGCTTGCACTCTATTATGGGCTTGATGAAGAAGAGGCTGAAATGCTTAAACTCGCTTCTCCAATGCATGATATAGGTAAAATTGGTATTCCCGATAGTGTGTTAAATAAACCTGGAAGGTTTGATGAACAAGAGCGTGAAATTATGAATACGCATGCGATGCTTGGGTATGAAATGCTCAAACATTCACAAAGAGAACTTCTCAAAATGGCAGCTATTGTGGCAAAAGAACATCATGAACGCTATGATGGGAAAGGTTATCCTGATCAAAAAAGTGGCGAAGATATTCATATTTATGGGCGTATTACGGCGTTAGCAGATGTCTTTGATGCGTTAGGAAGTGCAAGAATTTATAAACCTGCATGGGAAGATGAAAAAATCTTTGCATTATTTAAAGAAGAGAGAGGAAAACAGTTTGATCCAAGGCTCGTTGATATTTTCTTTGAACATTTAGATGTTTTTTTAGAGGCTCGTGAAAATTTAAAAGATTAAATTCACAAATACTTCACGATTTTGCGTTAAGATTTCATCATATAAAGAAAAGGAGTCCCAGATGAAAATCTTAAATACACTATTAATCTCAGCTGTGTTAGTCCTCAGTGGTATCACAAGCGCTCAGGCCATGGGCGATAGAGAAAAGGGTGCTCTGATTGGCGCAGGTGCAGTTGTATTACTAGGTGGCTTAATTAATGCATCACAACAACCAACACGTTATGTTGAAAGTCCTGTATATTATGAAACGAGACCAACGGTCGTGTACAGAGAACCTGTTTATGTACACGAGAGGGTTATTTACGTTGACCCACCACGTCATCATCGCTACTATGACGACGGTTATTACCGTTCTTATAGATAATCATTAAAAGTTCAAACTTTGAGGTAGCGACACCCATCGCTACCTTTTTTGTAATACTGCTATTCGTTTACCATCTGTTTTTACAACTTCTAACCCACACTGTCGCGCCAAAATCTCAAGTGTTTTTGGAGTATAGAATATAATATGTGTTGGGTCTCTTCGATACCACCATGTGAAAAAATGAGCTTGATCATCACCATGAAATAGGGTCATTAATGCAATAATGCCATTAGGTTTAAGATGTTGGGTTAAAAGTTTTAATGTTTCATTGGGGTTATCTAAATGTTCAAAAACTTCGGTTGAGGTGATGACATCATACGTTTGATGCTCAAAGCATTTTATAGGCTGGTAAAACTTATCATAATAATCAACATGAATACCTCTATTGGTTAAAAGTTGGCTCAGAACAGGTGTTGGCCCAGAACCAAAATCAAGGGCTTTTTCTTTACATGTAAGATCATTCCAAAAGAAATCTAAAAAATCCTCAAACATCTTTACGTAACCTGCATTTTCTAACGAATTTCGATGATTGTTGTAGAGGCTATGCTCTTTTTCCAATGTAAGATAATAGGCTGAATCAAGGCAAATGCAGTGACAGTGTGAACAGTAAAAATAGCGCTTTTGAAGTTGTGTATCTTCCCATAATTTTGTAGGATAATTGCAAATTTTTACATTTCATTTTTTTAACTCTCTTTCCAATTTTTTTCAAAAAAAGATACTTAAGTAAATAATTTTTTACTAATTAAGCATTATTATAAAGAATAGTTGATATTATATCTGCAAAATATTATGAAAGCTAAAAACAAAGATGCGTAAACTCATCGGAATTCTCCTGTTTATATCTCTTTTTATGTTGCCATACTTCTTTGCCAATACAAAATTTGAAGGTAATGTGATTCGTTTAGGGATGAGTGGTCCTTTTAGTGGTGGGCTGACAAGTGTTGGTAATCAGTTTTTACTAGGCGCGGAAATCTATCTTCAAAATTTAAATGACCACGGTGGTGTTTATGGAAGAAAGATAGAGATTATCGCTAAAGATGATCGTTATGAGCCAAAAATTGCCATTGAAAATGTTGATGAGTTGATTAAAAAAGATAAAATTTTTGCTCTTTTTGGCGTTATTGGTACACCCGTAGCTGAGGCTATTTTCCCCATCGCCATTGAAAAGCGGATACCTTTTGTAGGTGCGTATTCAGGAGCAGAATTTCTGCGTAATCCTCCTAACCCCATTGTCCTTAATGCCAGAGCCAGTGATCTCGATGAGATTGAAAAGCTTGTACAATATTATGCGGATGATCTTAAATATAAACGTTTTGCACTGTTTTATCAAAATGATAGTTATGGAAGAACAGGTCTTAGTGGTGTTAAAAATGCTCTTGCAAAGCGCAATCTTGTACTCGTAGGAGAGGGGAGTTATAAACGTAATACACTCTCTGTTGGAAATGCTTTGTATGAAATAGAGTTATGTAATCCAGAAGTTATTTTAATGATAGGCTCTACGACACCAACAGCTGAGTTTATTAAGCGGGCACGCAAAAGTCAAAAAATCCGTCAGAATATTCAATTTGGTCTTTTTTCTTTTATCGAACCTAAACCGCTGATTGATTTTTTACATGGCAATGGTAAAGGGATCACTTTCGCACAAGTTGTACCTTCGCCGTGGACCTCAGAAGTGGATGAGGTAGAAAATTATCGTATGTTGATGCATAAATATTACCCTAAAGAAGAACTAGGGCATGTTTCATTGGAAGGATATTTTGCAGCGCGTATGATTGCGGAGGTTTTTAAAAGTTTGGGGAAAGAGTTTACAAAAGAAGAGTTTATTAAGGCGTTGGGAACATTTTCAAAAACATTAGATGAAACTGCCATTTCTAAAAATAGAGATGAGCGTTGCAAGTGTTTACATCGTGTCCATTTAAGTGAATATGTCGATGATGATTTTTACTCGGTAGGGCAAAACGATGAACACTAATCCTTTGAGTGATTTTATGGGTAGCATCGATGAGATGACGATTGCGAAAAAGACAACACTTCTTTTTCTCATTATGGTCGTCGGTATGTTTTTTATTGGAAGTTTTGCTCATATGAGTATTAACCGCATTAAAAATAATTTTGATATTTTATATACTAAACGAATGTTACCAACCATTCGTCTTGAAAATCTCAAAGATATTTATACCGTCAATGTGTTAGATACGATTCGAGATATTGAAAAAGGCCTTATTAGTGCGCAAGAAGGTAAAACAGTTATTGCCCTTGCGCAAGAGCTCATTAAAATTGAACTTCAAGAGTATAAAAATAGTTTGAGTATTGATGAAAGTGATTGGCTTATTAAGCTAGCACGCTCATGGGGATTTATGGATGATCCTATGCATAAACCATTTTTTAAAACTAGAGAGGATGATATTTTAATCTCTAAAATTGAGCAAAAAATCCATACGATTGATGGAATTTTACTCAAAATGTTTAATTATTTTGAAACCAAACAATCGCAAAAAGCCATTGACGTATTACAAAATGAACTCTACCCCAGCGTTTATTCAATCAATATTGATTTAACAGGTTTGATCAATCTCAATTTAGACAGTGCGAAAGAGGGGTACGCTCGTACAGAAAAAGTTTATGATAATACGTTTGAGTGGATTGTGGTAGCGACGATTGGTACGATTGCTTTTGCAGCACTTTTAGCCATCGTTTTGTTACAAAATATTCGTCTACTTCATGCGAGACTCGCCAAGATGGTTGATGCTAAAACCTATGAGTTACAACAACTTAATCGAAACCTTGAGCTTAAGGTGCAACATGAGGTAGATCAAAGTCGCCAAAAAGATCAGATCATGTTTCGTCAATCAAGGCTTGCCTCAATGGGTGAGATGATTGGTAATATTGCGCATCAGTGGCGCCAACCGCTTAATGCGATTGTACTTATTATTCAAAGCTTTCAGATGAAACGTTTGGCAGGAGTAGAATTAAGTGATGAATTTATCGATAGACAGGTCAAAGAAGGTATTGCATTAGCGTCACTGATGTCACATACTATTGATGATTTTCGTAATTTTTTTAAGCCAAATAAAAATGAAGAGCATTTTAGTGTTAAAGATACCGTGGAGTATAGCCTGAAGTTGGTAAAAGCATATTATGCAAAAGCTGGTATTGATATTTTTTTAAATTGTACTCAAGATGTACAGATTAGTGGTTATCCCAATGAGTTTTCACAGGTGCTAATGAATCTCTTTTCTAATGCTAAAGATGTTTTAGAAGAGCGAAATATTGAAAAAAAATATATTGAAATTATCATTACAAAGCAAGCAAATAATGCAGTCATTAGTGTGATAGATAATGGCGGTGGGATTAGTGAAGAGGTCCAAGATAGAATGTTCGAACCCTATTTTACAACCAAGCATAAATCCTCAGGAACAGGTATAGGATTGTATATGTCCAAACAAATTATTGAGAAACAGATGAGGGGTAGTATTATTGGAACGAATATATCGTACGTTTTTAGTAATGGTAAGCGTTACGAAAAATGTGCAATTATAACCATTTTAGTACCACTTGATAAAAAGGAGGAAAAATAATATGGATTTTAATGGATTAAAAGATTGTGTGGTGTTATATGTCGAAGATGAAAAATCAGTGCAAATACAAACGCAGATGATTTTAAAAGATTTTGTCAAAGAAGTATATATTGCATCAAATGGAGAAGAGGGGCTTAAAATTGCGCTTGAAAAAGATATTGATATTATTGTAACAGATATTTTAATGCCTGTTATGAATGGTATTGAGATGCTCAAAAAGCTTAAGAATGAGTATCATCGTGATATTCCAGCGATCATTACAACGGCATTTACAGAAACAGAATATCTTATTGAGGCGATTACTCTGAAGGTTGATGGGTTTATTATGAAACCGATTAATGTCAAAGATTTAATCAGTACCATTTATAGTGCGATGCTCCCTAAATTGCATAGCAAAGAGATTCAAGGGTGTTCTTTTATTATTGAAGGACTTGCTGCTCTTATAGGGGGGAAAAAAATTGAGATTTTGAAATACATCATCAGCCATTTAGATGATGATAAAATCTTTAATGGCTCATATCAAGATATTATTGATAATATTGGCGTGAGTAAGCCTACGGTTGTACATATGTTTCAGCAACTTATCAAAGTGGGTATTTTGGAAAAAGTTAAAAATAAGATGTATCGTTTTAGAAACACCAAGCTTGTTGGAGATCAATAGATGAGGAAAATAGTTTTAGTTTTATTGTTAGGGATATGGAGTGCTCTTATGGCAAGTGAGGTTGTTTTTGAAACAACCCAAGGAACGATTGTGTTTGCATTGAAGCCTGAGGTAGCACCGAAAGCATGTGAAAATTTTGAAGCTTTGGTGAAAAAAGGATACTACAATGGCATCACTTTTCATCGCATTATTAAAGGCTTCATGATTCAAGGTGGCGACCCTACGGGAACAGGACGTGGTGGTGAATCCATTTATGGGAAACCATTTGAAGACGAATTTAAACCCAATATTGTATTTAACAAACCGGGAATTTTAGCTATGGCGAATGCTGGTCGCAATACGAATGGAAGTCAATTTTTTATCACAACTGTTCCAACACCGCACCTCAACGGTAGGCACACTATTTTTGGTGAAGTGGTTGAAGGTATGGATGTTGTTCGTAAGCTTGAAAATATTACAACTGATGGTAGAGACATGCCGATGCAACCACAAAAAATTCTCAAAGCGTATTTAAAATAATTTAAGGTAAAATAGTCTCAATTTTGAAACAATAGAGGAGATACCCTATGAAAAAGATCGAAGCAATTATAAAACCGTTTAAGCTTGAAGAAGTTAAAGATGCACTAGCAAGTATTGAAGTCACAGGTATGACTGTGAATGAAGTAAAAGGTTACGGAAGACAGCAAGGCCACTCTGAACTCTACCGTGGAGCAGAGTATGTTGTAGATTTTTTGCCAAAGATTAAACTAGATATTGTTGTTGCTGATGAAAATGTAGACAAAGTAATTTCAACGATTTTAGAAGCAGCAAAGACCGGTAAAATAGGTGATGGTAAGATTTTTGTGAGTGATATTCAAAGAATTATTCGCATTAGAACAGCTGAAGAAAACGAAGATGCTATCTAAATTTTAAGCTTTGTGATTAAATTTTAATCACAAAGCTTTTCCTCTTTCTTGTACAATTATCCGTTACATTTTATTTCACACAAAGGTTATGTGTAATGGATCAATCTCATATGCACTATATTATTGACACTTTCTTCTTACTTTTCTCTTCTGTTCTAATTATCTTTATGGTTCCGGGCTTTGCAATGCTTGAAGCGGGTCTTGTTCGTAGCAAAAATGTTTCGGCTGTACTTACAGGCAATGTCATGCTTTATGCCATCACTTCTTTTATTTTTTTACTCTGGGGTTACAATAACATGTTTGGCGGAAATGGCTTCTTCCTTGAAGGTGTGACTACAGATGGATATAGTCCTTATGCCTATTTTTTATTCCAAATGGCGTTTGTGAGTAAAACCGTTTCCATTATGAGTGGTGGTGTGAGTGAGCGTATTCGCATTATTCCTTTTATGATTTTTGCGGTATTGATGAGTGGCTTTATTTATCCTATCGTTGGAAATGCTATTTGGGGTGGAGGATTTTTAAAAGAGGTACATGATCTTGCAGGGTGTACTGTGATTCACTCTGTGGGAGGTTGGGCACTGCTGGCGGGTATCTTGGTTTTGGGTGCTAGGCGAGGTCGTTATAGCAAAGAAGGACAGATACGAGCAATTCCCGCTTCAAACATCCCACTGGTAACACTGGGAGGCATGCTCCTTTGGATTGGTTGGTTCGGTTTTAATGGAGGAAGCGCATTTCATATCTCTAGTGTTGAAAATGCAGACCTTGTTGGGCTCATTATTGTCAACACAAATACAGCTGGCCTTGCGGGCGCAATTATAGCAGCCATGATTGTGTATATACAGTATCGAAAACTTGATATTACGATGATACTAAACGGTGCATTGGGGGGCCTTGTTGCCATTACTGCTGGTGCCGATGTGGTTGGCCTTTGGGAACCAATTATCATTGGTGCTGTAGGTGGAACATTGGTCGTTTTTGCGATTCCTCTTTTTGATAAATTCAAAATTGATGATCCTGTGGGTGCACTTTCTGTTCATTTGGTCAATGGTATTTGGGGCACGATTGCTGTAGCGCTTTTTGCTGATTTTTCACTGGTTACACAACTTAAGGGAATTGCTATAACAGGGCTTTTTACCTTTCCTGTCTCATACGTTGCCTTTGTAATTATCAAAAAAGTCATTGGGCTTAGAAGTGATGAAGAACATGAGTATGTAGGGCTTGATCTTGAAGAGTGTGGCTTGGAAGCGTATCCAGAATTTATTAAATCAAAAGTCTAAAACAGTGCTATATAGGGAGCTTTGGGCTCCCTAACTTCTTTACATGTAAACTATCCCATCGGGTATAAAATCTCTTTTTGAACTTTTTCACATTCATTTAATACCTCAGGACGGAGCTTAATCTCCAGGGCTTTGAAGCTCTCTTCAAGCTGTGTCGCATAACGCGCTCCAATGATAGTAGAAGCGACAAAATCAAAGTGCATACTCCACGCAATGGCAAGGGTAACAGGGCTCATGTCGTATTTCCTTGCAATCTCAATATATTTGGCTGTTGCAGTTAAGGATTTATCATTAACAAAGCGTTTGTACATTGCTTTTTGTCTGGGCTCTCCTGTTTGCAAATATTCTCCAAAACGGCTTTTAGGATCAATAAACGCTTGGTTGTATTTTCCGCTAAGCACACCACCAGCCATCGGTGAGTAAGGAAGCAGTGAAATGCTCTCTTTACGACATACATTCGCAAGTTCGTCTAAGAAGCGGGGATTGAGCAGTGAGAAGTTATTTTGAATGGATTCAAAACGTGCCAACTTTTCATATTGAGAAATTGTATTTGATTTCGTCAGCCCATAGGCTGAGTCATTGGATGTACCAATGTAGCGTACTTTGCCAGATTTAATGAGTTCATCAAAGGCTAGCATCGACTCCTCTTTGGGTACAATTTCATCAGGCCAGTGGACTTGATAAAGGTCGATGTAATCTGTTTTGAGACGCTTCAAACTTCCCTCAACTGCTTTTTTAATATGAAAACGATCGATTGCCGTATAGCCATGACGAATGGGTGGTACAAACCATCCGTTCGCTGCACCTGCAATTTTAGTTGCCAAAATGATGCTTTCACGGGGCTTTGTTGCAAGCCATTCACTGATAATTTCTTCAGTGACTCCAGCATAACTCTCTTTGGGAGGAACGGGGTAAAGTTCAGCCGTATCGAAAAAATTAATGCCGCGATCATATGCAGTATCAAGTATTCTGAACGATTCTGCCTTATTGCTCCAACTGCCAAAACTCATGGTGCCCATACAAATGGGTGTCACTCTCAGTCCGCTTTTCCCGATGTAACGATATTCCATCTCTCTAGCCTTTTCTCTTTTTTCAAAGTATAACATTTTGGCGATGCTTTGATATAATTAAATCTCTTCGAATAAGATCAAAAAGGTTTTAGATGACACACACACTTTTTTCTCCTTTAGATATGCATTTGCATTTACGCGATGAAGCGATGCTTAAAGTAGTCGCACCCCTGAGCGCGCACAGCCTTGCGGGTGGTATCATCATGCCCAATGTTGTTCCTCCGATTACGACTATTGAAGCGGTACTTGCCTATAAAGAGCGTATTATAAATGCTATTGGTAGCAACGTATTTGAGCCTTTGATGACACTTTTTTTTCGCTCGGATTATAGTCGTGAAATTTTTAGAAAAAGCAGCTTTACATGTAAAGGCATTGAAGCTATACCCATCAGGCATTACAACCAATTCTGAGGGTGGCGTAGCAAGCATGGATATTGAGATATTGCGTCCTGTTTTAGATGTAATGAGTGATCTAGGGCTTATTTTATGTGTGCATGGCGAAACCAATGGATTTGTGATGGATCGAGAAAAAGAGTTTGGCTCGATTTATGAAAGTTTGGCTTCTGCCTTTCCTCGCCTCAAAATCGTTATGGAACATATCACCACCAAAGAGAGTGTGGCTCTTTTAGACAAATATGAAAACCTTTACGCAACGATCACACTTCATCACTTACTTATCACGCTTGATGATGTTGCCGGTGGCATGCTTCAACCGCACCTTTTTTGCAAACCGATTGCCAAGCGGTATGAAGACCGTGATGCACTTTTACATGTAAGCCTTAAAGCCCATCCTAAAGTGATGTTTGGAAGTGATTCTGCGCCACATCCGATTCATAAAAAAGAGTGTTGCGGTTGTGCGGCGGGTGTTTTTACAGCACCCATTGCCTTGCAAGCTCTCGTAGAGTTGTTTGACAAACATAACGCATTAGCTTCTTTACAAGCATTTGTCAGTAACAATGCACAAACAATTTATAACTATAAACCCCTATATAAAGAGGTTATCTTAGAAAAAGTACCCTTTCAAGTAACACACAGTTATGCTGACGTTGTCCCTATGTTTGCTAACGAAACATTAGCGTGGAGCATTAAGCATGTCGTATAAAATTCTTATTTTGGAAGATAATACATTACTTCTTCAAACTCTGGAAGATTTTTTAGGTGGACATGATTATATTTGTACGTTAGTTTCGAGTGGCAAAGAGGCACTTAAACAATGTTATGAAAACAAATATGATCTTTACCTTTTGGATGTTAAAGTCCCCGATCTGAGTGGATTTGATTTTTTAAAAGAATTGCGTGCATCTGGCGATCGTACCCCTGCTATATTTGTAACGTCCCTAAGCGATCAAGAGAGCCTGACCAAGGGCTTTATGCTAGGAGGCGATGACTACATTAAAAAACCTTTTGATCTTAGCGAGCTTTTATTGCGCATCAAAGCACTTTTAGCACGTGCGAAAGGCATTGTGGACGATTGGCTAGAAATTGATGATGCGTACAAGCTCAACCTTGCACGTAAACGTCTTTTTCACAATCAAGAAGAGCTTGACATCAATCTCAAAGATTTTGAACTGCTTTATTTGTTGGTAAAAGAGCGAGGCAAAGTAGTGACCAAAGAGATGATCCATGAAAGGCTTTGGAGCAGTAGTGAAGAGATCAACGAAGGATCAATCAGAGTTTACATCAATAATCTCAAAAAAATTTTTGGTAAAGACAGCATTTTAAATATCCGAGGAATTGGGTATCGTTTTGAGAAGTAGTGATAGAGCTTTTTTTATTCGCTCCGTTTTAGCTTTTAGTATTTCTCTCTGTTTTGTAGCACTCTTTGGCATTGTTTTATGGGAATATTTAGGTGAAAACAAAGTTTGGGTTGTTGTACCTTTGCTGGCTACTTCTTTAATCATCGGCTATCTCATCGTCTCGTATACCCTCTCATCTTTGTTTAAAACAAACCGTTTCCTCGATATTTTACTCAAAGACACACTTCATGAGCTCAACATTCCTCTTTCTGTCATCAATGCCAATCTTCAAATGCTTCAAGCCGATGAGCAAGACGTTAAAAAGCTCAAACGCTTAGAGCGCATTGAATTAGCCAGTAAAGATTTGTATGCACTGTATAAAGAGGTAGATTATTACATCAAGAAAGAGATTCAAGAAGATGTTCGTGAAAAGTTTTATTTGGATGAATTGGTTGACACCGTAGTTCAAAAACAAAAAGAGATGGCTAATGGTGTAGATATTTTTTATAATATTTTACATGTAGAACTTTTTGCTGATAAACATGGTTTAGCCAAAGTCATTTCTAATTTGGTTCATAATGCTTTGAAATACAACCAAAACCATAAACCCCTTCATATTTTTCAAGAAGAAGAGACGCTTGTCATTAAAGACCAAGGTATTGGCATGAGTGAGGCAGAGCTTTTTTTAGCATTTAATCGTTATTATCAGGCAGATACGACAAAAGAAGGATATGGTATAGGACTCAGCCTTGTAAAGGCATATTGTGATGAGTTTAAAATTGCTATGCGTATTAATTCGCAAAAAAAATGTGGGTACAGAGGTCATATTGGATATAGCGTATCTCTTGAATAAAAAAATGATATAATCAATAAAAATCATCATGGACATTACAATGGAAAATGAAGTCGTTTCTCAAAGTGACAAAGAGAAGTTTTTAGCCACATCGGAACTCTTTCTAAAAGAATTCGAAGAGAAGTTTATAGACTATTTTACTTGTCTGTGTGTCAGTTATGATAAGGTAATTACAAAAGAAGAGGCAAAAGAGATTGCCTTGGCAATCTATCAGGGACTCTTCAAGTGTGATTATGACATTGGAGAGCTTAGAGAAGATGTTTTTGTGCGTATGCGCCAAGATGGTGTAATGATAGGTTTTCTTATCAATCGGAGCATGTTTTATTTGATTGAACACTATATCGCCTTTGCAAAAATACATGATATTTCTCCACAAATTGAGCTTCTAATTGGATGTGTGAGTAGATTTATTAATCTAATAGAAAATGAAGTAACCCCTAAAGTATGCAATTTTACTGGAGCATTTGATATGAGCTTTAGTAATGATGTTATGTTTTCTCCAACCAATAATATTATCGAAACATTTAATCAAATGAGACTCGAAAAGCAAAGTGTTGTTTTTCTCAACCTTTATAAAGGTGTGCCTGTTAGTTCAGAAGCGACAGTAGTTGATATTGAAGGTGAAAATGTCACTTTTAAAATTGATCATTTGCAGGAAATTGCAATGAAGCTTGATGGTCAAGCCTTTATCGTCAAAAATGATTATTTTAATAAGCATTTAAAAGCAGATATCGTTTATAGTAATTTTCAAACAAATACAGTGGTGTTAACCAACTTCATTTATTTACTCAATATGCCTGCCCTTCAAAGAGAGTTTATCAGGGTACATCCTGATATCATTGCTAAAGTTTTTCTACATCAATTTGGTAATCTTCAAACCAGTGGTCGGTTATATGACCTTTCTATGAGTGGCTTAGGTGTTGTAAGTAATGAAAATAATGGCATGTTTATTGGTGCAAAAGTTTTAATAGCCTTTGAATTAAACAGTGCTTCTGTTTCAACAGATGGGGACAGAAAAATTGAAGTACAAGGCGAAGTTATCAATATTATTGAATATAAAGACTCCTATAGATATTGTATGCGTATTTTTCCGGATCGTATTATGAGTGAAAAAATTTTACGTTATATAACGTTGAGAGAGCGTGAAATCCTTGAAGATCTTAATAGTGAGTTAAAAGATTATTTGGTGTAGTAAGGGTGATGGTATACAAGCTTTAAAGCTTACATACCACCTTGTTTTTTCATTTTCATTTCGATTTTATGTCCGAACACTGAGAGTGAAAATGTAATTGCGAAATAAACTGCAGCAATAATCAGCCATGTCTCAAATGGTGAAAAGGTATTGGCAACGATTTCTCGTCCTACTTTGGTGAGATCGGTAATAGAAATAACAGAAACCAATGAAGAGTCTTTCACAAGTGCTATCATTTCTCCCACTAATGTTGGAAGTGCACGTTTGAGAGCTTGAGGCATAATAATATAAAGCATGGTTTGTGTATAGTTCATTCCAAGCGATTTAGCCGCTTCATACTGCCCTTTATCAATGGACTGAATAGCACCACGCAATACTTCTGCTATATAAGCTCCAAAGAAAAGCCCCAATGAAATAGCGCCAGCCAAAAAGCGTTCAAGCTCAAATATAGTAGCGATAATAAAATAGAAGATAAAGATTTGAACAAGAAGAGGAGTTCCTCGGATAATGGCAATATAAACAGTTGCTATATCTTTGAAAAATTGATAATTTGAGATACGCATAAAGGCAAGGAGCGCACCTATAGAAAATGCTAAAATCGCAGCAAGTCCTGAGACTTCAAGCGTAACAATTAGGCCTTCAAGTAAAGGTCCTATGTGCATCGATGTTTTTTTAGCAAGTGTATCGCGTTCATAAACGCTATCACCGTCTTTAACGTTAATGGAATATCCATTTTCTATTGCTATCTCTTTACTGTCATCTCGTCCTTGAATGATCAAAGATGTCCCATTGATTTTTATCGTTCCATCAAGTGGGGCGACTATAGTATCAGTTTTTTCATATGCGAAGTATTTAGGGACACTGGTCCACTTCCAAATATAGTTCATATTGGACGCAGCGACAAAGAGTAAATATCCAATGGCAACATAAAAAGCAACGGCCACTAAGTGACCGAATGCTTTATTGTGCAAAAGATTTTGTTTTCCTTTTGCCACTGGTTACATTACCTTTTTTTGCCAAGCGGTATCTGCGAACCATCTGTCATAGATTTTTTTGTAGGTACCGTCGTGTTGTGTTTGATTCAAGAAGTTATTAAGCCAGTTAAGGAAATCAGGATCACCTTTTCTGATTGCAAAACCAAGAGGTTCATATGTAAGCTCTTCATCTAAGTGAACAAGTTTGCCAGTAGCACCTTTTTCTGCAAAGAAGATCGCATTGTAAGGTTTATCATAAACCATTCCATCTGCATTGCCATTAAGAACTTCTTGTGCCGCATCAGCCTCTGTCTCAAAGGTTCTAATTTTAGCTTTTTTGAACATTTTACGAGTTGCAATTTCGCCAGTTACACCAATTTTTGTAACGATTGTATATTCTGGTTTATCTAAATCACTCCATTTTTTACCTGCATGTTTTTTAGATGCAAGAATAGTTTGACCAACACTGATGTAAGGATTCGCAAAGTTGATTTTGAGGTTTCTTTCTTGTGTAATCGTCATACCAGACATGATAATGTCGTATTTACCTGTTAAAAGACCTGCAATGATACCATCCCATGCGGTTGGAACGAGTTGAAGCTTAACACCCATGGCTTTTGCCATTTCATTGGCCATATCAACATCAAATCCGATGATGTTACCTTGTTTGTCTTTCATCTCAAAAGGCATATAACCTGGCTCTAGTCCAACGGTTAAGACTCCTTTTTGAATGATACTGTTGAGGGTTGATTTTTGCCATAGGTTGATATCATCAGCCATAGCATTAATACCAAGCATTACAAGTAATGCTACTAAAATTTTTTTCATTGCTACTCTCCTTAAGGGTTTATTTTTTAATGTGTTAATATTTCTTGTAAAAATTTCTGTGCGCGTTCTGTTTTTGGATTGGCAAAGAAAGCTTCAGGTGTGGCTTCTTCAATAATAACGCCTTCGTCCATAAAGACGATACGATCGCAAACTTCTTTAGCAAAACCCATTTCATGGGTAACACAAACAATGGTAAAATTTTCATGGGCAAGTTCACGCATAACATCCAAAACACCACCAATCATCTCAGGATCAAGTGCCGAGGTTGGTTCATCAAATAAAATAATTTTGGGTTTCATAGCTAACGTTCTTGCAATAGCGACACGTTGTTTTTGACCACCACTAAGCTCATTTGGATAGCCCTCAGCTTTATGTACTAAGCCTACACGTTCTAGAAGTTTAAGAGCTGCTTCATTGGCATCATGTTTGCTAATACCTTTGACTTTGCGTTGCGCAATGGTAATGTTTTCTAAAATCGTTAAATGGGGAAAAAGATTGAAGTGTTGGAAAACCATGCCAGTTTCGGCACGAACTTGGTTAATGTTAACTTTTTTTGCATAGAGATCAAATCCGTCAATAACGATCTCACCGTTATCAATCTCTTCAAGTTTGTTTATACAGCGAATAAGTGTTGATTTACCGCTACCACTAGGTCCGCAAATAACAACAATTTCACCTTCTGTAACGGAAAAATTTATATTTTTAAGAACATGAAAATCGCCATAATATTTATTAACATTTTCCATGCGAACAATAGCTTGACTCATTCAAACCTTTCTTGCGTTATGTGGCGTAAATCATAATTGTAGCAGTAGAATATAAAAGTAAGATAAAGGGCTTTGACAGTTGAAAAAGACAAAAATTATTAATTACAGGAAGGTACATTTCCACTATCACTGGCAAAAGAACTCAAAAAATGATATAAATTGGTAAGATCTTTTTCCGTAGTAATTAAAGGTGAATTGGGACACAAAGCTTTAATTGCAAGAGAGAGTTGGTTATTGTCATAAAAGGTTTTCCATTCATTAGCGGTATATTTTTTCCCCATAACGTCACCATTAAAACCACAAACAGGTTTTAAATATTGTGCATAAAATACTTTCCCTTTTACGGTGCTTGCATAAAGAGATGTTGAAAGCAAGCAAGTACCAAAAAATATGGCACAGATAATCTTTTTCATCGCAATCCTTTAAAGGCTATTTTTGTAATTTTGAGACGTAGTTTGCTACTTCATTTAAATCTTCCATATTCATATTCTTGACTTGTTTAGACATGACTAATGTGGTACTGTGGGTTTTGAACTCACTCTCTTTGTAAAATTTTAGGCTTTCCATCAGCTCTGCTACACTCTGTCCCGCAATGATGCCACTTTTACCAAAGGCTTTATTGCGACCATCGGCACCATGACAACCTGCACACTGCTTAAAAAGGGTTTCGCCATTATTTTGCGCAGATAAAAAAGAAGAGAGAAGAAGAAGAGAAAGAAGGGAATTTTTAATGTTTTGCGCCATGACCAAAAGCCTCCAATATTAAATAAGTATAAAAATATTTTACTAAATTTGATTATATCATGTTATTGATAGGGAGATAAATAAATTTTTTTTTTCGTAAGAAAATAATTTGTATGTGCTGTATTTTCACATATCATTTGATACAATGCCCCTTTTATCAAAGTGAGAGGTTAAGAGTGATAAGCAATAAATTTAAAGAGTTGGGCGCAGATTTTTTACTATTAATGGTTGCGGTGGCATGGGGAAGTACATTTTTTGTAGTACAAGCAGCGGTGAATGAAACACCTGTTTATACATTTTTGTTTTGGCGATTCTCTTTAGCAGGTCTTTTAATGGCATTTATTTCATTTAAACAAATTCGTTATCTAAATTTTAAAGTTTTAAAAGCAGGTGCTCTTTTAGGGCTTTTTATGTTTTTAGGTTATGCTTTTCAAACTTTTGCGCTTACGTATACTTACTCTTCAACAGTAGGTTTTATCACAGGGCTCAGCGTTATTGTCGTTCCTTTTGTGACATATCTTATTTTTAAACAAAAGGCTTCAATGTTCTCAACATTAGGAGCCATTATAGCTTCAGCGGGACTTTACTTTTTGACACTCAATAATGAATTAGGTTTATCTTTGGGTGAATTTTATGCTTTTGTTTGTGCAATGATGTTTGCATTGCATATTGTTTTTACGGGTCACCTCTCACGTCGACATAATATATACCTTTTAGTGACGATTCAGTTTTTAACAGTTGGTATTTGCTCTTTTATTGGAGGTTTTATAATGGAAGGTTCAATCATACCTCCTAATACTAATAGGTTATTTGTAGATGCCATAGCCATTACAGTTATTTTTGCAACAATTTTTGCCTTTTGGGTGCAAACAGCGATGCAACGTTTTACAACGGCAGCAAAAACTGCGATTATTTTTACGATGGAACCTGTAAGTGCAGGTATTTTTGGTTATTTATTTGCAAATGAACTTTTAACATTTCCACAAATATGTGGTGCTGTGATGATTCTAGGTGGTATGCTTACGGCAGAACTTGGCTCATACTATATGGAGCAGTATCGTAGAAGGAATAATGCTATTTAGCGTATGGAATATTAACGTCTTTCATTTTTTTAAGTTTTAAATATCTCCTTTAGAACTCGTTAGGATATATCTAATGCAACTTAGTTGTGACTTAATAACTTTTTAGATAACATTCATTATTAACTAATGAGGAAAATCATGAGTGAACAAATTAAAACATTGTTTCAAGAACACGACATCAAATTTACAGCCGCACGCTCCTCAATTTTAGAGGTGCTCAAAGAGACACATCATCCTATGAATTATGAGCAAATTAAAGAGAAGATGAATATTACAATGGATAAAGCGACGTTTTATCGCAATATCGCCAAGTTCGAAGAATTGGGAATGGTGCATAAATTTGAGGCCGATGATCGTAAGTGGTATTTTGAACTTTCCAGCACTACTCACGCCCATTTTATTTGTGAGCATTGTCATCAAATAACTTGTATGAATGTTGATCTTGGTAACGTGGAAGGTGATGTAAAAAGTATTGTACTTAAAGGTACATGTAAGGAGTGTCGCACATGAAAAAAACTTTTACATGTAAGCTTTTTAGTGCTGTTTTTCTTGAGTGGCTGTGCAGTTAAAAAAAAATATTACCACGTCAGAAACGTATGTCATTACAATTAAAAACAAACAGATAGCACTTTCCGATACGGGTTTTATCAATCAAGGTCAAGATTATACCAATGTGCAAATTTTCTCTGCAGGAAGTGTTCTTTTCAATCTTGAAATGATGGGAAATAACATCTGCTTGGATGGAAGATGTATGGATAAACTCTCTTTCAATCAGCAGTTCTTTCAAGAAGAACATTATGCAGGGTTGATGCAAGAGATTATTACTAAACAACCTATTTTTGAAGGTAAAAATTTACATCAAACGAATCATGGTTTTGAACAAGAGTTAGACTTTCCTCATAGTCATATTATCTATAAAATTGAAGACTCAAATCTCTCTTTTAGAGACATCAAGCAAGGTGTTCTGATCCGTTTAAAACCATTACAATAAAGGAACTTTATGAAATTTGTTGGAGCGCATGTCAGTGCCAGTGGCGGAGTTTTTAATGCTCCTATTAATGCTACAAAAATTGGAGCAAAAGCCTTTGCTCTCTTTACTAAAAATCAACGTCAATGGGAAGGTAAACCTTTAACCCAAGATGAGATTGATCGTTTTAAAGTCGAATTAGAAAAAGCGCAGATTCTACCCAAACATGTTCTACCTCATGATAGCTATTTGATTAATCTTGGCCATCCTGAGTATGAAGCACGTGAAAAATCGCTGAGTGCTTTTTTAGATGAGGTGAAACGCTGCGAAGCTTTAGGACTTGATAAACTCAATTTTCATCCAGGGAGTCATCTTAAACAGATAGATGAAGAGGCATGTTTGGAGCTCATTTGTGCATCCATGAACGAAGTGTTACGTCAAACTGAGGGCGTGACATTAGTCGTGGAGAACACAGCAGGTCAAGGAAGCAATATGGGTTACAAAATGGAACACTTAGGCTATCTTATGGATAACTCTATCGATAAAGAGCGTGTCGGGGTTTGCATCGATACCTGCCATCTGTTTACCTCAGGTTACGATATTAGAAGTGAAGAAGCGTATAGGCAAACGATGGAAAAATTTGCTACAATCGTCGGATTTAAGTATCTTAAAGGGATGCATTTAAACGATTCTAAGCCCGATTTGGGCGCTCGAGTTGATAGACATGATTCTATTGGCAAGGGAAAACTTGGGATCGAGCCGTTCAGGTTTATTATGAATGATGAACGCCTTAATGACATTCCTTTGGTCCTTGAAACAATCGATGATTCCATATGGGCAGAAGAAATCGCACTGCTTTATAGTCTTGTCAACTAAAAAACCTTAAGGAACCTATATGAAACAAACGGTAAAAGTAGTCACTCTGCTCAGTCTTAGTGCGGCGACATTACTAGCTTCAGGATACCGTATACCTGAGCAATCTTTAAATTCTGTAGCACTGAGTGCAGCGTATGTTGCAGGAGCCAATGGGGCAGATGCCAGTTACTACAATCCCGCTAATATGTCTTTTATGGAAAACGGTGCTTTTACAGAGGTTGCAATAACCTATATTAATTTGCCTAAAGTGAATTATACTGACACTCTTAACAGTCATTATAATGGAGACTCTAAAGAAGAGCAATTTTTAATGCCAAACTTACATTATGTCTCTCCTATGGTAGGTAACTGGCGTTATGGTCTTTCCATTACTGCTCCTGCGGGTCTTTCAAAGCGCTGGGATGAAGCCTTTGCGAAAGCAAGTTCAGAAGAGTTTACGCTGAAAGTTATTGAAGTGAATCCAACAGCAAGTTATCTTGTTAATGATCAACTTTCACTTGGTTTTGGCGTGCGAGGTGTTTATACGGATGGTGTTGTTAAGAGTAATGCTTCTGGACTTGGGTCACCAGCAAATAGAGACCTTACAGGAGATTCAATTGATTTTGGATATAACTTAGCTCTTAGTTACAAGCCAATTAAAGATTTAACTTTGGCAGCAACATATCGCTCAAAAGTTGATTTAACAGTTGAAGGGGATGCAACACTTGTGAGTGGTATGTATAAGGGAGGTGCTTCAGTGACAATTCCTTTACCCGCTTCTTTAGCCCTAGCCGCTGCCTATACAATGGACAAAACAACTGTTGAGTTTGTCTATGAGCGAACCTATTGGTCTTCGTACAAAAATTTAGACTTTAATTATGATGTTGATTTAACAGCCACTGCTATGGCAGCATTTGATAAACCAATTTCAAAAAACTGGAAAGATTCAAATGCGTATCGTATTGGTTTGAGCCACCAATGTACAGATAATCTTAAAATGATGCTTGGTTTTGCAATTGATCAATCTCCTACTCCAGATAATACTCTTGGTTTCGAGTTGCCAGATTCAGATGCTAAACTTTATTCTATTGGTTTTGAGTATAAAGTGACTCAAAATTTAAAAATGGGTCTAGCCTATTTGTATGATGATAAAGAAGATAGAACAGTTACTAATAGAAGTTTTACGAATCAAACAGCACCGTATGGAACATTTTCAGATTCTGCAGCCCATTTAGTGACGGCATCATTTAAATATAAGTTTTAAAAATGCTAACTTATCCGTATCAGAATTTTTATGAGGTCATGGAAGCCAACGCTAAAAAATGCTCCTAAAAAAAATAGCCATATTTATGGATGATCGCAAAGTTACCTATTTAAAACTCAAGCAAAATATTGATACTTTTGCACGTTTTTTGGAATTTAGCGGGATTAAAAGCGGAGAGAGAGTTGCCATGATTGTTGGTAACTCTGAAGAGTTTGTTATCTCTTTATTTGCAATTACAAAAATTGGGGCCATAGCAGTGCCCCTAAATACTTTTTTGAAAAAAGAGGAATTTGAGTATATTTTGAATGATTGCGGCGCACGGATGCTTATCTCATCTGCATCATTTGCAAATGAGACTAAAAATTTGCTCAATACAACAAAAATCGAAAAAATTGTTTGGACAGATAAATATCCCTATTTAGATGAGCAAAATTATAGCTTCACTGAAATTGATGCAAATCTAGGAACCCATGAGCGCTTACTAAAACGACCTCTGTTAGACGATCTTGCTTGTATCGTTTATACATCAGGAACAACAGGTAAACCTAAAGGAGCTATGCTCTCTTATCGCAATTTTTTTTCCAATGCTATTGCTGGATCTATTTCATTTCAAATTACAGAGAAAGATCGCTTCATCGTGTTTCTACCAATGTTTCACTCTTTCACTCTCTCTATTATGGTGCTTCTTCCAATGTTTACCTGCTCAAGCATTGTCATTGTTCGATCTGTTTTCCCTTTTGCCAATGTGCTTAAGCAGACGTTGCTCAAACACGTGACGATTTTCTTGGGTGTCCCGACTCTTTATAACGCACTTTTAAAAGCAAAAATTCCATGGTACTTTATGTGGTTTAATAAAGTACGTATTTTTATATCTGGTAGTGCACCTCTTAGTGAACAATCACTCCATGATTTTAATGCAAAATTTAAAAAAGCCAAGCTTTTAGAAGGGTATGGGTTAAGTGAATGTTCGCCGGCTGTTTGTGTCAATCGACTTGATCATCAAAAACCACTTTCTGTGGGGCTACCCCTTCCTAGCTATGAAGTAAAAATAGTTAATGAAGAGATGATGGAAGTTAGAACTGGTGAAGTGGGTGAAATTATGGTTAAGGGAGATTGCGTTATGCACGGTTATCTTAACCATGCAAATTCAACAGATGAAACAATCATGAATGGCTGGTTGCTTACAGGAGATTTGGGTAAAAAGGATGAAGATGGCTTTATCTATATTGTTGATCGTAAAAAAGACCTTATTATTTCCAAAGGAATTAATATCTATCCTCGTGAGATAGAAGAAGTTATTTATAAATATGAAGGTGTTGATTCAGTTGCGGTGATTGGTGTGAAAGATGAAACCAAAGATGAAGATGTCTTAGCGTTTATTCAACCTAAAGAGGGTATTGAGCTCCAAGAAATGGAATTGCGCCAATATCTTAAAAAACATTTAGCAAATTTTAAGTTGCCTAAGCATATTTATTTTGTTGAGGAGCTTCCCAAAAATGCAACAGGTAAGGTTCTTAAGCGCATTTTAAAAGAGAAAGTACAAAGTGGTGGAATATTACGTAAAAAATAGAGATTAACTTTTTCATCAAAGGGTTATTTTATCATCATCTTGTCATTATAAGCTATACTATAATTTTTTTATTTGGATTTAAAGGTTTGTATTGCAGTATTTGGTAGATTTCTTAGAGAGTAAAACGGTTCAAACATCAAAAATTTATGAGCATCTTAAATGTTCTATTGACGAAGCAAAATTTTTACAAATGATGACCAAAGAGTATGTCTTAGGTTCTGTAGAAATGGGCGTTGCTGATGGTCTTATTAAACTTTTTGGTGATAAAAATTATGCTCATTTACAACAACTTTCTCTTGTTAAAGACATCATTGAACAAGGTTGGATTATTCAAAATAGCTTTCTAACTTCAAAGATTATGGATGTCTCCAATTTAGAACTTTTAAACAGTACCGTCACTTTAAGCTCTGCTTTTTTGAAGCTATTAGAAGAAGGAACACTTGAAGTAGTGTTACCAGATGTTACGCCTTATGAAGATCATCTCGAATATTTGAAAGATCAATTTTTTCGTATTGAACTCTATCAAAAATTAAGTCAAACTAAGCACAATGCTACGGAAAATTCACCGAGTATTGGACGACTAAAAAATAAACTTGAACTTTTAGAGAGTCGTATTATTGAGCGTATAAAAGTAACACAAAATGAGATCATTGTTGAGACGATTTTTAAAGAAAATGAGTTGAATGCAAAAGAGCAGCTTATTTTTCTTGCACTTCTAAAAGAGGAGTATGCAGGGGAGTTTGAAAGTTTACGTGATATGAATACATTGATTAGCCTTATTAGCGTGGATGATTATGAAAAAATTAAAAATCGGTCTCTTTTAGAAGAAGGGTCAAAACTTATTGAAAATCTTATTATTGATTACGACGAGATGCTTAGCACTTTTGGCGGCGTGACACGAAGCTTTTTTATTAGTGAAGAGTTTTTGCAAAAGATTATGCATCCTAACAAAGAGAAAAAAAGCAAGAAAATTAAACTTGATATGCTCATTGGTGAGCAGGAACTTTTTGAATTAATCGATCCTAAGACCAATTTGGATGATGTGATTTTGCATCCAAAAACCAAAGAGGTGCTTGATAATTTACTAAAACAAATTGATAAAAATGTGGTGAAATTACTGCGTGAATGGGGTATAAAAGAGCGTCGTAGTGGCATTGATGCCAAGATTATTCTTTACGGCCCTCCGGGTACGGGTAAAACGATGACGGCACTCTCTTTAGCCAAGTCGATGAAAAAACGTGTCCTTAGCTTTGATTGTTCTAAGATTCTTTCCAAATATGTTGGTGAGAGTGAAAAAAATGTACGCAGTATTTTTGATACCTACAAAGAGTTGTGCAAAAAGACCAAAAGTGAGCCATTATTGCTTCTCAATGAAGCCGATCAGTTTTTAAGTGCACGTTCAACCGATAGCGGAGCAAGTGCCGATAAAATGCACAATCAGATGCAAAATATCTTTTTAGAGCAGATTGAACGTTTCGATGGACTACTTATTGCAACGACAAATCTTTTGGAAACGATTGATCCTGCATTCTCAAGGCGTTTTGACTATAAAATTGCTTTTGAAAAGCCTGATTTGAAACAACGAATTGAACTTTGGAAAAAACTTTTACCTGAAAATGCGACCTATGAAGAGGGATTAGATATTGAAAAACTCGCTTTGTATCCACTGACGGGTGGGCAGATTAAAGTGGTACTTAAGAATACAGCTTTGAAAGTTGCCACTAAAGCAAAGCCTTTATTTACCTTTGAGGATTTCAAACTTGCTATTGATCGTGAAACCAAAGGTGCCTTTGGTGATGCTAAGTCGGTTGGATTTATGAATTAAAGGCGTAAGCAAGCCTTTTTGAGTGTTTACATGTAAACACTCAGATGGATTTGTTGTGAAGCTATCGTTTTTGCCTCATTAGAGGTGAGCTTTTCGAAAGAAATATCGGGTACATAGCCCTTGTTTTGTATTCTTGTGGTTAACGTAGCTTTTGGGTTTTGCTCAAATAGCATTATAAAAAATGAAGGAATGATGATGACCCCCTTGTCGCATATGGATTTTGCCCATCCTTATTTTGGAGCTTTTTTTCTCCTTATCTTTGGTGCTGTTGTTTTTTATGGTATTACTGTATTGGCACGCTCGATCAGTCGCAAGATGGCACGATTGGATACCGAAAAACTCAAGCTCAGTATTTATGAGTGTGGCCCTGAAGTTACAAAGCAACCCAATAAAATTTCTGCACATTTTTATCTCTTTGCCGTTTTGTTTATTCTGTTTGATGTTGAAATTATTTTTATGTTTCCTTGGGCAGTAGATTTTAAAGTCCTAGGAATGTTTGGGTTTACTGAAATGATTTTATTTGTCATCGTTTTAACCATTGGTTTTGTATATGCATGGAAAAAAGGAGCGCTCGAATGGCACAGCATAAGATAAATTACCTTCAAGAAGCAGGGCTTCCTGTGGCGTTAACTACAGTGGATAAGCTTGTTCAATGGGGTAGAAGTAACTCGTTGTGGCCACTGACGTATGGACTTGCTTGTTGCGCGATTGAAATGATGGCAACGGGTGCGAGTCGTTATGACTTTGACCGTTTCGGAACGATTTTTCGAGCGAGTCCTAGACAAGCAGATGTACTTGTGATTGCAGGGACGCTGACCAAAAAACATGCTCCGTTTATGAGACGTTTGTACGATCAAATGCCTGATCCAAAGTGGGTGATTAGCATGGGAAGTTGTGCCAATACGGGTGGTATGTTTAACACCTATGCAACTGTTCAAGGAGCAGATCGTATCGTTCCTGTAGATATTTATCTCCCAGGTTGTGCTCCACGACCTGAAACCCTTCAATATGCCCTAATGCTTCTACAAAAGAAAATTCGAACAGAAAAAGCATCACGCAGATTAGAACCTAAAAGGTTGGTATGATGAGAAGTTATAGTGATAAACAAAATGTTCAAAAAAAGCCTTATTTCAGTGATCGTTATTTCGTTGCACCACAAATTCCTAAAGACGTTGTTGAAAGTGATGAAGTTTTTACCAATGATTTAGCCGTTTTAAAAGCAAAATTTGAAATTAAAGAGGCATATATTCAAAGAGGTCAACTCGTTGTTTATATTGATCCTAAAGATAATGTAGAGGTGCTCAAAACACTTCGAGATGAACTTTTCTATAACTTTTTATCTGAACACAGCGCCATTGACTGGTTAGCAAAAAGTGGAGAATTTGAAATTTTTTACCAATTACTTTCGACTTCTAAACGCAAACGTCTACGTGTTAAATGTTTTATCAAAGAGAAAGAGGTGCTCAAAAGCGTCATTAGCCTCTATTCGAGTGCAAATTGGGCAGAGCGTGAGATGTATGATATGTTTGGTGTTATCATCAGTGGGCATCCTTATATGAAACGACTCTTAATGCCCGATGATTGGTTTGATCATCCTCTTCGTAAAACCTATCCGTTGCATGGTGATGAAGTGGCACAGTGGTATGAGATCGATAAAATTTTTGGTAAAGAGTATCGTGACATCATAGGACCCGAAGAGCGTGATAGTGCGCGTATTGATGTGAAGGATACCCATCGTTTTGCACACCTTAATCATGAAGTTCCTTTTGGAGCTGAGCCAAGTCAAGAAAAAACGTTTACTGATTACCAAGAAGAGGGTGGCGTATTTATCGTGAAAAAACTCAAAAAAGAAGATGCCAAAATCGTGAAAGAGAGATACTAATCATGCAAAAGGTCAACAGACTTAAACCCTTTTTTGAAAATGTGGTCTTTGAGCGTGAAGACAACCACATGATCGTAAACTTTGGACCACAGCATCCAAGTTCGCATGGACAATTACGCCTGATATTAGAACTTGATGGCGAGAAGGTTTCAAAAGCAACACCTGATATTGGCTATTTGCATCGTGGTATGGAAAAAATGGCTGAAAATATGATTTACAATGAGTTCTTGCCAACCACCGATAGAATGGATTATATCGCTGCGAGTGCAAACAACTATGGTTTTGCTTTAGCGGTAGAGACACTCATCGGTCTTGAAGTTCCAAGACGTGCTAAAGTGATTCGTATGATGCTTTTAGAACTCAACCGTATCTCTTCTCACCTTTTCTGGCTTGCAACGCACGCGCTTGATGTGGGCGCAATGACCATTTTCCTTTATGCTTTTAGGGAGAGAGAATATACACTTGATTTGATCGAAGATTATTGTGGTGCACGTTTGACACACTCTTCAGTAAGAATTGGTGGCGTGCCTCTTGATCTTCCACAAGGGTGGATTGCAGGATTGAATAAATTTATTAACCATTTACCGATTGATATTGGTGATTATGAAGGGTTATTAGACCAAAACCGTATCTGGAAAATGCGTTTGGAAGATGTGGGTGTCGTGACACCTGAACAAGCGCAAAGCTGGGGCTGTTCTGGTCCAATGCTTCGAGGCTCTGGTATCGCATGGGATATTCGTAAAGAAGAGCCTTATGAACTCTATAATGAAGTGGAATTTGATGTGCCCGTGAGTACAACCTGTGATAGTTATGGAAGGTATAAATTGCATATGGAAGAGATGCGCCAAAGTATTCGCATTCTCAAACAGCTCATTCCGATGTATGAACAAACTTCCCCTGAGATTATCGCACATGCTCCAAATTATGTTTCCGCTCCCAAAGAGCAGATTATGACGCAAAATTATTCGTTAATGCAACATTTTGTGTTAGTAACGCAAGGTATGCGCCCACCTGTGGGTGAAGTGTATGTGGCTACTGAATCACCAAAAGGAGAGCTTGGTTTTTACATTAATTCCCAAGGTGATCCATATCCGTACAGATTGAAACTGAGAACACCAAGTTTCTTCCACACCGCTTTCTTACAAGAGTTGTTAGTAGGTGAATATCTTGCCGACGTTGTTGCGATCATTGGTAACGCAAACATCGTCTTTGGCGAAATTGACAGATAGGAGAGAGAATGCAACGTTATGATTTACGCCATTTAGGCGATAATTTTTACGGACGTATGCTTGAGATCATTGATGAAACTTCCATGGGCGAAGTTTCTATTTTTATGTTTGAGATCGGTGATTTCTCCCCTATTCAAAAAAGTGCAGACGTTATCAAAGAAGCGGGTTGGACATTGATGAACTCTTTGAAGTTCAATGAAACAGACTGGACGATTGTCGTTAAAAAAGTGAAAAGTGAAGTAGCATAATGGCAACGAAGCAATTTATAGAGAGCTTAAATCAATCCAATAACGAGCAATTTACATTTACATGTAAAGGATTTGATCTTATTATCTGTATAGGAACACTCCCTTCTCGCCATAATACAACGCTTTTTGAAAACTTACGTGCTAGTGATGCTAACGTGGTCTATCTCTTTACGATGGAAGACCCAGTGTTAGTTGAAAAAAGTGCTTTTTTTAGCCGTTATGAAATAGGCTCAGAAGAGGGTGTCTTTGCGCTTTTAGCCAAAAGTTTTCTTTTACATGTAAAGATTCCAGAGCATATCAAAAACTATTTTGAAGAGCTTGATGAAGGGTATATCAGCGCAGAGAGTAATCTTGGAGAAGAAGAAATCGAAGAGATTGAAGCGTTGTATCAAGAGGCGAGTAATGTATTGTTAGTGTTAGGAGAGGATCTTGTATGTCATCCAAGAGCGTCTGCTATAGCGCACCTTGCAGGACTAATCGCAAAGTATGGCAAAGTAAAATTGTTGGTTGTAGGGAGCATTCCTGAAATGATCATCACATCTAAGAATGAAACGGTATTAGATGAGGTTGAAGAGCTAAAAAGTTTTGATGGTGTTGTAGTGTATCAATGCCCTGCAATGAGCGAAGAAGAAGAGCATTCACTTATAGGTTCTGCTCAATTTCAAATGGCAGCCAAAGTGCAAAACAACGACAAAATCAATGTAACTATCAATCAAGAGGTCTATCCTCGCACCTTTGTACGCGATGATAGTTTAAAAGGCGTGATCGCTTTAATGCCCTGTGCGAAAGCGGATTCGAGCTATCCCTACCATGTAGTAAAAATAGTGAAGGCAGAAGTGCAATGAGCGATGTTTTAATAACCATAGATGGAAAACAGTGTACCGCCCAAGAGGGTGAATACGTTTTAGGCGTTGCGCGCAGAAATGATATTTTTATTCCCGCGCTCTGTTATGTGACCAACTGTTCGCCAACGCTTGCATGTCGTTTGTGTTTGGTAGACATTGACGGCAAGCGGGCGTATAGCTGTAACGCACGTGCCAAAGAGGGTATGAACGTTATCACCAAAACAGAGGAAATAGAAAAAGAGCGTCGTGCGATTATGGAAATATACGACATTAACCACCCATTAGAGTGTGGTGTGTGTGACCAAAGCGGTGAATGTGAACTTCAGAACTACACCTTGCATATGGGTGTAGATAGCCAACACCACTGCATCGCGGATACGCATCGCCCGACGAAACAGTGGGGTAAAATCCATTACGACGCATCGTTATGTATTGTGTGTGAGCGTTGTGTCACCGTCTGTAAAGACATGATCGGTGAATCAGCCCTTAAAACTGTTCCTCGCGGTGGTGCTGAGCTTGATAAGGCATGGAAAGATAAAACCGAAAAAGACGCCTATGCGATGTGGAATAAACTTCAAAAGTCCATCATCGGGATCGCCAGTGGCGCTGAAACATTAGACTGTACGCAGTGTGGCGAATGTACCGCCGTATGCCCTGTGGGTGCACTCGTAGGTTCAGACTTCCAATACACTTCCAACGCGTGGGAACTGAAAAAAATTCCAGCGTCCAATCCTCACAGTTCAGATTGTTCACTTCTTTATTACGATGTCAAACACACGAGTATTAGTAACTCTTCGCCAAAAATTTACCGCGTCAATAGTGACCATAATTACGCACCGCTTCATGCGGCAGCACGTTATGGCTTTGACTTCCAAAATGAGGTTACATGTAAAGATGAAAACACCTTTACTAAAGCAGTTGAACTGCTTCAAACCAAAGTCGACACCATTGTTTTTGATAGTTACATGACCAATGAAGAAGCACTGATTTTACAAAAACTCAAAGAAAAATTTGGCTTTAAATTAATCAATGAAGATGCCAAAGCGTATCAAAACTTCCTCAAACATTTTGCAAGCACTGCGGGCACAAGCTTGTACGGTGGTGATTTAAAAAGTATTGCTGAAAGCAATTTTGTGGTGAGTTTTGGGACAGCGATTAAAACCGATAGCCCCAATGCGGGTTATGCGATGAACAATGCGATTGGTATGAACAAAGGTGCTGGAATTTATTTCCACCCTGTGGCTGATCCTATCGTTGCGGGTTATTCTAAAAACCTACTCAGCATCACCCATAAAATTGGTGCTGAAGAAGCCATTGCTTACCTCTTACTTGATCTTTTTGGAGACAAAGAAGCGATGCCAAAAAGTGTTGTGGAATATTTGGCAACTTTTCACACTATAGAGACAAAAACCATTCAAGAGAGCGTCAAAGAAGAGATCAAAGAGATGGTCAAAGACGAAGAGAGTGGTGAGGAAAAAGAGGTTGTTAAGACCATCACGAAAATGGTGGATAAAGAGATCGAAGTTGACACCAATGCGCTGGTTGGAATGATTGGCGCGGAAGCGGATTTGGTTGAAAAAATTACCAAGCTTTTGGATAAAAAAGATAGCTTTAGTTTGATCGCGGGTGAAGATTTGTACAACCATCCACGAGCGGAAAATATCGCCAAACTGTTAGGCTTGATCGAGCGATTTACCGCATTTAAATTGGTCATTATCCCATCACGTACCAATACATTCGGTGTTTCACTGATTTGTGATTTAGATGAACAAAAAGGTAACTTCACACTAGGTTACAATGTTAAAGGCGACTTTACTCTAAGCGCTCTTGGTAAGGGTGATTTGGATATGCCAGCCCTTAATCAACAAGAGGGAACGTTTACATCGATGAATAAACGCGTGGTCCCAACCAATGCGGCATTGCCATTTAAAGGCTATTGTCTCAATGATATTGCCAACGCTTTGGGTTTAGAAACAGAGTGGACGATTGATTACACGCCGTATTTGCCTCTTGACAAAGGTTTTAAAGCAGAGAAATTTGATGCTTTACCCAATCGTTTTGAAAACGATGGCACTGAAAATCGTGGCTATGCATTGACTGCGCAAACCTTTACATGTAAAGATGATGTAGCACCAATAGAAAGCTTTACATGTAAAGAGGGCGATGTGGTGTACAGAGCTAACCCCGTGCATCAGTTTAGTGCCTTTACGAATAAAGCGCATCAACTTAATGAGGCAGGAGCACTTTATGTATCTACAGCTTTCTTAGAAGCTAAAAATCTTCACGATGGTGCGATAGTGACATTGGAAAATGATGAAGGTGTAAAATTGCCAATTGCCATTAAAGAAGAAAAAATGATTGATGGACTCATTGCCTACCTTCCGACATTTGATACAAAAATTGATACCGCGCCGTTTTTTAAAGAGGGTTACCGCTTTGCTCACGTCGCGATTAAAGGAGTTGAACATGCTTGAAACAGCCGTTGTGGTTGAAACCATTGTCAAAGCCGTAATCGTTGTGTCCATTGTGGCAGCTATGGCAGGATTTGCAACGTTTATTGAGCGAAAAGTCTTAGCCTTTATGCAACGACGTCTTGGACCTATGAATGTGGGACCATATGGTTTGTTACAACTTGCCGCCGATGGTATTAAGCTCTTCACCAAAGAAGACATTATTCCTCAAAATGCAGTTAAGCCCATCTTTATGATTGCGCCTGTCATTGCAGCAGTCACAGCATTCGTAGCAATGGCTGCAGTGCCTTATTTCCCAGAATTTACGCTTTTTGGCTATGTGATTCATCCGATTATCTCAGACATTAACGTAGCGCTTCTTTATGTTATGGGTGTGGCATCGGTGGGAATTTATGGACCGCTACTTGCTGGTATGAGCAGTGCCAACAAATGGTCACTTTTAGGTGCTGCACGTGCCGTAGTACAGATGCTTTCGTTTGAAGTCGTGAGTGGTTTGTCGGTACTTGCTCCAATTATGCTGATAGGTTCTCTTTCTTTAATCGATATCAATGACTATCAAGTCGGGGGCATGAGCCATTGGCTGATTTGGAAACAACCTCTAGCCTTTATTCTTTTTGCAATGTCAGGATTTATGGAAACGAATCGTGCACCCTTTGATACAATAGAATTTGAAGCTGAAGTCGTAGCGGGCTATGCAACGGAGTATTCAGGAATGCGTTGGGGTCTCTTTTTTATTGGAGAATATGCCAATATGATTACGATTTCGGTACTCGTAAGTATCGTCTTTATGGGTGGTTACAATCCGATTTGGTTTATCCCTGGTTCTCTTGCAATGCTCGTGAAAGTTTCTCTATGGATTTTTCTTTTCTTGTGGGTAAGAGCAGCATGGCCACACATTAGACCCGATCAATTGATGTGGGTCTGTTGGAAAGTGTTGATGCCTTTAGCCGTAGTCAATATCTTGATTACGGGCTTTGTGCTGATTTAGGAGGCGAGGATGGAACTAAAAGATTTTACACAACGAAATTGTGCCCCTGGATATATCTTTTTTGAGGGTGAAAATGTACCTGAAAATGGTTGGCAAGCTTTTAAGAAAGTGGTAAAAAGAAGCCTAAAAGGTGAGCTTTTTGTGGGGCTTTGGATTGTATTTCGAGAGATGATTCGTTTTGATATTCATACGATTCAGTATCCTGCCCAAAAATATGAGATGAGCCCACGTTATCGTGCTATTCATCGTTTACTTCGCTTATTTGAAAGTGGCAGTGAACGCTGCATCGGGTGTGGGTTGTGTGAGAAAATTTGTATTTCAAATTGTATTCGCATGGACACACATATTGATGAAAAAAGCCGTAAAATGGTGAGTGAGTACAGCATTAACTTCGGGCGGTGCATCTTTTGCGGGTATTGCGCTGAAGTGTGTCCTGAACTTGCGATTGTACACGGGGTAGAGTATGAAAATGCCAGCGAGCAACGAGCTCATTTTGGCCTTAAAGAGGATATGTTAACACCACTTGATACTTTTAAAGCCAAACAACAAAAAGAGTTTCCAGGATTTGGTGCATTAAGTGATAATGCCGATGACAATGTAAAACAAACACCATTAGCGTATTGAGGTAGCCATGTATGAAATTATAGCGTTTTATGTTTTTGCCACACTCACCATCGGTATGTTTGGAATTGTGGTGATGAGCTCTAACGCACTCTATGCCATGAGTGCCTTAGCCGGTGGAATGATTTTTATCTCAGGTTTCTTTTTTATTTTAGATGCCGAGTTCTTAGGAGTGGTTCAAATCGTCGTTTATTCGGGTGCGATTATGGCTCTGTACGCATTTGGTATGATGTTTTTTGATACAACTCGTGATGTCAGTGAAAAAATGCGTTCCAAAAAAATTGCCTATACGCTTTCTGTAATCAGTGCAATTCTAGTCGTGACGATTTTATGTGCACCGTTAGCATCTGAAGAGATTGAAGCCATGTATCCATCTATTGACACTGTTGGTAATGTACAAATGATCGGTGTGGTTCTCTTTACCAAATATTTAGTTCCATTTGAGTTAGCGGCTATTATGCTTTTAGTAGCAATGATTGCGGGTATTGTGCTTGCGAGTAAGCGCATGGATGAATACTTAGCTATGGAAGAGAATGAAATCGAATATCCAAAGGAGACTAAATGATCACCTTAACACATTACCTTGTATTAGCAGGTATTTTATTTTCCATTGGGCTTGTCGGTGTGATGCGACGAACCAACCTTTTAATGCTTTTCTTCTCAACAGAGATTTTATTGAATGCCATTAATGTTGGCTTTGTAGCAGTTTCAAAATACTATGGAGATCTTACCGGACAAATGTTCGCTTTTTTTATTATTGCGGTTGCCGCAAGTGAAGTAGCTGTTGGTCTTGGACTTCTGATTTTGTGGTATAAACGCAACGGTTCAGTAGATCTTAATAACCTTCAGACGATGAAAGGCTAGGTATGGAAAACTATCTTTATACAGCACTTTTTTGCCCCTTTAGTAAGCTCTTTGTTTGTGGCTCTTTTTGCGGCACGTCCAAAGATGCTCATTACGGGAATTATTGCTTCTTTACTTATTGCTACATCAATGGTTGCATCTTTTGTTTTATTGATCAATGTGAACACCTATGGCCCTTTACATGTAACGATGATGGACTGGATTGCAGCTGGTAATCTAGAGGTTCCTTTCGGCTTTGTTGTAGACGAAGTTTCCGTGATTATGATGGTGACTGTAACCTTGGTTTCAACCATTGTTCATGTTTATTCAATTGGCTATATGGATCATGACAAAAGTTTTAACCGTTTTTTCTCTTACCTGTCAGCCTTTGTTTTTTCAATGATGATTTTGGTTATGAGTGATAACTTTGTAGGTCTTTTTATCGGATGGGAAGGTGTGGGTCTTTGTTCATGGTTACTCATTGGTTTTTGGTACGAAAGGCACTCCGCTTCTTGGGCAGCTAATGAAGCATTTATTATGAACCGCATCGCCGATCTGGGAATGCTTATGGGGCTTTTCCTTATTTATTGGACTGTTGGCTCATTTCAATACGATGATGTTTTTGCGAGTGTCAAAACGATGGATCCGGTACTTCTTGCAACAATTGGATTGTTTTTATTCATTGGTGCAATGGGTAAATCAGCACAGTTTCCACTCCACACATGGCTTGCCGATGCTATGGAAGGTCCAACACCTGTTTCGGCATTGATTCATGCGGCAACAATGGTAACAGCAGGTGTTTATTTGGTTATTCGCTGTGGTGAAATGTATACATTGATTCCAGACGTTGGCTTTGCCATCGCATCTTTAGGCGCTTTCGTAGCGGTTTTTGCCGCTTCAATGGCATTGGTCAATAATGACCTTAAACGCATTATCGCTTACTCAACGCTTTCACAACTGGGGTATATGTTTGTAGCTGCAGGACTTGGCGCTTACTGGATTGCACTTTTCCATTTGATGACACACGCTTTCTTTAAATCGTTGCTCTTTTTAGGGGCAGGTAACGTTATGCACGCGATGCATGATGAGCTTAACATCAAAAAGATGGGTGGACTTTATGGCTCGATGAAAGCAACGGCTATCTTAATGAGTGTGGCTTCTGTAGCATTGGCAGGTATCTATCCGTTTGCAGGATTTTTTTCCAAAGATAAAATTTTGGAAGTTGCCTTCAATGAAGGTGCATACTTTTTATGGTTTGCGCTCTTTATAGGAGCGGGATTGACCGCCTTTTACAGTTTTCGTTTAGTCATGCTCGTTTTCTTTGGTGAGAAAGAGTACGTGAAATACGGATTACATCCGCATGATGCACAACCTTTTGTCATTTATGCGATGCTTCCATTAGGGCTTTTAGCCGTTGTTGCAGGATTTTTAGAGCATACCTTTGAAGGTTTTGTAACTCGCCTTTTAGCGCAGTATGAAATTCACATTGCACATGGAACGGAAGCTTTACTGATTGCTGGAACATTAGGCATTGCGATGAGTGGTATTGCCTTTGCGGTTTTTATGTACAAGCGGGGTGGTTTTCCAAAGTCATGGGAAGAGAGTGTAGGTTATAAGTTACTCAGTAATCAATACTACATTCCTAAACTATATGAACTTTACATTATGCGTCCTTTTACTTCTATTGCACGGTTTGCATGGTTGAAAATAGATACAAAGATTGTAGATTTCACAGTGGATTTAATTGCTAAAATAGTGTATTCAACAGGGCAAAATGCCCGGAAAATGCAAAGCGGAAATCTTTCTGATATGCTCAGATGGATGGTTGTAGGTATGGTTGTTTTACTTGCTCTTGCACTTTTTTTATAGACCAATGGCGTAGGGAGTAGGGCATGGAACATATTTTATCGCTTCTTGTATTTTTTCCAGCGATGGCAGGACTCTTAGGCTTTTTGGTCACAAAAGAGAGTATTAGGGCGTATGGCATTAGTGTGAGTGCCATTGAATTTTTTCTTTCCATCGTTTTATGGATTGGCTTTGATGGTTCAAACGCAGGCTATCAGTTTGTGGAGTATTACCCTTTTGTACCAAGTTTTGGTATGAGTTATTATCTTGGTGTGGATGGCATTTCGCTTTTCTTGATTATTTTATCAACGTTTATTACGATGATTGCATTCATAGCGCTAAGTATTAAAAATGAGATTAAGAATTTAATTATCTCCGTTCTTTTCTTAGAAATGACGATGGTTGGTGTTTTCGTAATCTTAGATGTTATTTGGTTTTATGCCTTTTGGGAGCTCTCATTAGTACCAATGCTCTATATTATTGGTGCATGGGGAAGTGTAAATCGTGTGTATGCTGCTATTAAGTTTTTCCTCTATACCTTTGCAGGTTCTGTTTTGATGCTGGTTGGCATCTTATATATGGGCTTTTTATACCACGAAGCAACAGGTATTTGGAGTTTTGCTCTTCCTGATTGGTATTTATTGCAAGTTCCATTTGAAACACAATTATGGCTCTTTGGAGCATTTTTCCTAGCCTTTGCAATTAAAGTACCTATGTTTCCATTTCATACGTGGTTACCCTACGCGCACGGTCAAGCTCCAACGATAGGCTCTATTATTCTAGCGGCGGTTCTTTTGAAAATGGGAAGTTACGGTTTTGTTCGCTTTTCACTTCCCCTTTTCCCAGATGCGTCGGCCTATTTTTTAATACCTGTGGCAACGATCTGTATCATTATGGTAATTTATGCTGCGATGATTGCCTATGCCCAAGAAGATATGAAACAAGTCATTGCATACAGTTCCATCTCACATATGGGCATCGTGATACTAGGAACATTTGCAATGAATGCAGAAGGTATTACTGGCTCCATTTTTCTGATGCTCAGCCACGGTATTGTGAGTGGTGCACTGTTTATGCTAGTAGGCGTTATTTATGATCGCCGCCATACAAAAATGATGCGTGATTTTGGTGGACTTGCGTCGGTAATGCCAAATTTTGCAACAATTTACGGCATTATGCTTATGGCTTCAGTAGGGCTTCCTTTGACAATTGGCTTTGTTGGCGAATTTTTATCCTTAGCAGGATTCTACCGTATCAATTGGATGATGACACTTTTTGCAGGAACGGGTATTATCTTAGGGGCTATTTATATGTTGGTTCTTTATAGAAAATCCTTTTTTGGTCCAGTGGTTCATGAAGAGAATAAAACGCTTAACGATCTAAATGGTAAAGAGCTTACGGCATTGATTCCTCTAGTAGCGCTTGTAGCAATTTTAGGTGTTTATCCAAAACCGGTTTTAAATGTCATTGATATGAGTGTACAAAAAATGCTTGTTTTAATGGAACAAAAAGCGGTGGAACAAACAACAAAAGATCTTATCATTAAAGCCAATACTATAGGAGGAACACACTAATGTTAGAGCCTATTTCGATTGATATGGCAAGCCTCAATCTCCCAGCACTTCTTCCTATGGCAATTTTAACGATAGGAGCCCTTGCCGTTATTTGTATTGATTTGGCGGTCAAAGGGTTAAACCGTAGTTTTTTAACAATGTTTACAATTCTTTTCATCATATTAGATTGTGGTGCCGTTCTTGGTTATAATGGACCAGCGCGTGGCTTTTTTGATGTAATGCTTGTCGATGGTATCTCCATTATTGCACAAGTGATTATTCTTGTTGCATCAGCTTTTTTCTTACCTCTTTCGCTTAGTCATCGACATTTTAAAGAATTTAGAATGGCAGAGTTTTATGCTCTCTTCATGTTTATGATTGTAGGTTTCCAATTTATGGTGGTAAGTGATAACCTTATATTGATTTTTATCGGTCTTGAAACTTCAAGCCTTGCTCTTTACACTTTGATAGCAATGCACAATCGTGCAAAAGTATTTGAGGCAGCTATTAAATATTTCACCATGGGAGCATTAGCCGCAAGTTTTTACGGTGTTTCAGCGCTTATCTTTTATGCCTTAACTGGCAGTGTTGAGATTAATCAAATTGAAAAAATTTTAATGCAAAGAGAGTTTGAACCACTTATTGGTGTCCTTGCAGCAACCGTGTTTATGTTAGGGGCGCTTGGATTTAAACTTTCCCTTGTGCCGTCCCATACATGGACACCCGATGTTTATGAAGGGAGCTCAGCTCCACTCGCAGGATATATGTCTGTTGTACCAAAAATTGCAGGTTTTGTTGTTGCTATACGTTTGTTTGAAATGCTGGTAAGCTCAGGCGTTGTTTGGTTAGAGAACATTTTATATATCACTGTTGTTTTAACAATGACACTTGCAAACTTGACAGCACTGGTGCAAGATGATGTCAAAAGAATGCTAGCATTTAGCTCTATTTCACATGCTGGATTTATGATGGCAGCGATTTTAATTGGTACGACTCAAGCCAATACAGCGCTCTTCTTATACTGGATTTTGTTTATGTTTACCAACTTGGGTGCATTTACAATGCTTTGGATTGTCAGACACCCTAAAAACCTTTGGGATGAGCGTTATCAACATCCGTATGCGAAGTTCTCAGGTTTGGTTAAAATCATGCCTACAACAGCAACGATAATGGGTATTTTTATGTTTGCTCTTGCGGGCATGCCTCCATTTTCTGTCTTTTGGGGTAAGCTTTATCTTATTAGTGCAGCCATTAACAGTGAGTATATTTCATTGGCCATTATTATTGTCCTTAATAGTGCTATTGCCATTTATTATTATATGAAGTTAGTCATCTATATGTTTTTAAAAGATCCAGATCCTGTTAGAGCTGATGCCGCACTTTATGCAACGAATGCCTCAACACCTCTTAAAGTTATTGTAGGTGTTGCCGCTATTATCACAATGTTTGCTATTGTATTTGTAGAACCTTTATTAATAATTATTACCAAATACGTTACTGCCAGCGGTTTTTAAATAAGGGGTGAAAATCCCCTTATTTTGCTATAATATAGGCATGAAATACATATTAATCTTCCTTTTAGCATCAGTACAACTTCTCGCCCTGGATATTGTTTTAAACAGTGGTAAAGAGAACAAATCAAATTATGCTATTTTACATGTAATCGATGCAAAGCCCTTTCTCTGCCAAACTATACCGGATGCTCTTGATAAAAAACACTATATTTGTAAAATAAGCCGACCTATTAATAAACCCATAGAATCAAAAAAAATGAAGCTTGCGGAACTTGATTTTTACGAGAAAGATGGTGACTTTTATATTACGATAGATCCTAAAGTTGATTCAAAATTAGTGCCTGTTGAAGAGAGCTTATACGATACCAGTGAAATTTTAAGTAAACCTACAGAAACATTATATTCCCACTGGACAATTTTATTGCAAGAAAAACCTTTATATCAAGAAAAAGAGGTTTTAGATGGACTGGATTTCCCTGTAGAATTTCCTAAATATCAAAAACCTTATATAGGGGCACTTGATCTTAATGGTGCACCTATTTCTTATGCGCAAAGTAAAGATATTCAACTTTATTTAGATATTAAGCAATCGTATGAGAGCGGTGATTATGACAGTGTTGTTAAAGATGTGAAACGTGTTTTAACACTATTTCCTAACTCCATTTTTCGCAGTGAATTAGAACTTTATCAGATGCGCTCTATGGACAAGGTCTTAAGTGCAAAGGGCGAAGATAAAACTGATACTTTATCCTTTAATGAAAATGACATTATTAATGTCGCGAAAAGGTGGAGTAAAGAGTTTGCTAGCGATGAAAATATTCCTGAAGTTTTAATGTTGATGACAAAAGCCTATTTGAAAACGAATTCGAAATCAGATGCAAATTATGCGCTTGATATTTTAGTAGGAGAACATTCCGATAGTCCTTTCACCAAACGTGCAATTTTACTGTATGCTGATAATCTTTTCCTTAAAAAAGAGAAAGATAAAGCGATGAAACTTTACTTAGATGTTCTCTTCAGCGCACAAGATTTAGACATTGCTTCAGAAGCAGCGATTCGTTTGAGTGACCACCAAATGGATGCGGGCAAAATGAAAGAAGCCAAAGAGTATTTGCTTAAAGTGCTCAATGTGAATGCCCAATATTTACTCAAAGATAAAGAGGCAAGTTATAAATTAGCACGAAGGCTTTTTGAACATCACCTTTATGATTTAGCGGCTAAGATTACAGATTTGTTGTTAGAAAATACCCCTAAAAAAGCAGATAATCGAGAGTTGCTTCTTAAAGAGAGTGGGGATTGGCATGCCAAAGCCAATGAAGTAGAAGTGGCTCATGCACGCTATCAAGAGTATTTGGCAGATTATAAGAATAGTGGTGAGTATGTTCAAGAGGTAACAGAGAGTTTGGATGAACTCTTTTTTAAACTGAATGAAAATAATGAAACAAAACTGGCTAATTATTATGATAAATTAATTGAGACGTATAACAATGAAATTGGGCAAAAAGCATTGTTAGAAAAAGCAAAATTACTGCTCAAACAAAAACGTTATGAAGAGGTATTAAAGTTACAAAAAGATCTTGAGAAGCTATCCGATCGTTATGAAATTAAACCTGAAGAGTTGATTTATGAAGCGGCAAAATCTCTTGCGTTGCAAGAGCTCCTCAAAGATGAGTGTCAAAATACAGTTGGACTTATAGAAGAGTATAAACTTCAACTCAATGAACCGCAATATGAAGAGAAATTGTTTCAATGTTTTATGCGTGTTTCACGTTATGATCGAGCCAAAGAGATTTCAGATACACATCTTAAAGATGCACAACTAATCAGTCGTTACGCATGGTCACAAAAACAGGTTCAAGTGCTTTTTAAAATGGGAAAATATCAAGATGCTCTTGCCTTCAAAGAAGATCTGAAAACACTTTCCTTTACATTGCGAGAAAAAATTGGGTTGGAGACAATTCGTGACCTCTTCTTCTCGTTGACAAAACTTAAAAATCTAGAAGGTGCAGCCTCACTTGCTGAGAGTATTAAAATTCTCTATCCTGATGAATCAAGCAATTTGGATATTTATTACGAAATTGTCAAAATGGCCAATGATGCTAAAAATGATCTTCTTCTTGTGACATATGCACAAACGAGTATTGAAATGCAAAAGAAGTTTAAATCCAATGCTCTTAGCCCAGAATTGGAGTTTATGTACATAGATGCACTCAAACGATTGGGACGCGACCAAGAAGCACTCACGCTTGCGGAAGGACTCTTGCCACAGTCTTTAGTCCCCAAGGATAAAATACGACTCTTCTATCAAGCAGGAGAGTTAAGTTTAAAATTACAAGATTCGAACAAAGCCAAATCTTACTTTACACAATGTGTCTCTATTAACGATAACAGCTCATGGAAGAATATCTGCCAACAAAATCTTGATCTCATACCATAAGAGAAGGTATTAAAAAAGGATTGATTTTATCTCGCAGAATGCATCCATGGAGTATTTCCCCCCCATTCTTCCAAGTCCTGATTGTTTCATACCACCGAAGGGAGGGGTTTTTGCTTTGGATGTAGCGGTATTGATCAAAACTCTTCCCGTTCGTATATGATTAGCAAATGCAAGTGCTTTGGTCTCATCGTTAGAGAAAACATACGCGGAAAGTCCAAAAATAGTATTATTGGCTATCTGGAGAGCTTCTTGCTCATTTTCATAAGGCAGAACACATAAGACAGGACCAAATATCTCTTCTTGAACGATTTTCAATGTCTCGTCGGTGCAGATAAAAACAGTTGGTTTGACAAAATACCCTTTCTGAAATCCTTCCGCTCTTCCAAGACCACCACACAGAAGTTTTGCACCATCTTCAATACCACTCTTGATGTAAGATTGCACGGTATTAAACTGTGTTTGATTGATCATAGGACCAATTTGTGTTTCTTCCTGTTTTGGGTTTCCAATTTTGAGCTTATGGATATTTTGAAGGAGTAAATTTTCCACTTCTTGAAGTTTTGATTTTGGAACTAACAGCCTACTTCCTGCATGGCAAGCTTGACCGCTATTGCTATAGGCACTGCTTAAAACCTGGGGGATAACTTCTTGTAAATTAGCATCTTCTAGGAGAATGGTTGGAGATTTTCCGCCTAGTTCAAGGGTCATTCGTTTAATAGTTTTAGAGCAGTTTTCAAAGATTTTTTTTCCTGTTTTCGTACTGCCAATAAATGAGATGGCATTTACAAGCGGATGTTTCGTTAAAACTTCACCTACAATCTCACCGGTTCCTTGGATAACATTGACAACGCCTTTGGGAATCTTAGCTTTATGTAAACACTCTAAAAACGCTTGTGTCTCTAGGGCATTAAATTCACTGGGTTTAATTACAAGTGTACAGCCAAGCGCAATTGCAGGAGCGATATTGCTACACAAGTGAGCGAGATTTGCATTCCAAGGAATAATAACACCAATAACCCCCACTCCTTCTTTGCGTGTCAAAGAGTAGGCATCTTTTTTGATAAAGTCATAATTTTTAAGTTCTTCTTTGATAACTAAAAAGAGATTGATCGCGTTTTTAGTTCGTCTACGTGTGGTTGTTATGGTTGCACCAAATTCTAAAACAGCTAAGTCAATCAATGTTTCTTCGTGTTTGATGAGTTCATCATGGATACGTTGTAAAATTTCCATTCGCTCATCAATTGATGTTTGTGAAAATGATTCAAATGTTTTGGAGGCACATTCAATGGCTTGATTCATTTCAGAGGGAGTGCTTAAAAATATTTGAGCAATTTCTTGCTCCGTCGTAGGGTTTTTGAGTGTTAAGTTCTCATTCGAATCAATGTTGATAAATTCACCATTGATGTAGTTGTGATTGATTATTTTCATTTATTTTACCTGTATGATTATGATATAAAATACGCTTCAATGGCATTAGAAAGATGCTTGATATCGCCTTGGGTATGGGGTGGAAATTGTGAAGCATTAAAGGTGCGTTGGCGTTTGGCTAGATGCAATGTATTAAAGGTGATGCGCTCTTCAAGCCCAGAAATTTTGAATCTACCATCAAAATAATCCAGTACCTCTTTAATCCCAATAGCTTTCATACATTGTGGTGCTCTTGTGTAACGTTTTTCTAAGCCAAAAACTTCATCAATGAGTCCTGCTTTGATCATCAGTGCTGTTCGTAAGGCAATCTTTTGAGCTAAACTTTCTTTGGGTATCTCTATCTCATATAAAGCAATATCTTTAATAATGGGCTCTTGTTTAGCATTTAAAAGGTAGAGTGAAGGTATTTCCTTTGTGGTTAAAAATATTTCTAGCCATTTTTCAATACGGTAGCGATCACTGGAGGAAATTTTGTTTGCGTAAGCCCGGTCATACTCAAGTATCAAAGCATACGAAGCTTCTAAATCTAATAGATGCTGGTCAATTTTTTCTTTTACATGTAAAGATATTTCAGGTTTTAAACTGAGTCCATCCATCATGGCTTTGAGATAAAACCCTGTACCACCTACGATAATAAGGTTTTTTCCCTCTCGCAAAGAAGCTTCATGTGCCTCTTTGTAAAGATCAAAAAACATGGTTACATCAAAATGCTCACTAGGAGATAGGACATCCATGCCATAATGATGAACTCCTTGGCGTTCATCAAGGCTTGGTTTAGCAGAAGCAATATCAATTTCTTGGTAAATACTCAGAGAATCAAGCGATAAAATATGTGCGTTATATTTCAGAGCAAATTCTATGGAAAGAGCAGTTTTACCTGAAGCTGTTGGTCCTAAAATAGCGATGGTTTTCAATGAGTTTCTCTTACATGTAGTCTTGGCACAACTAGTACTTTTACGCTTTTTAGCGGTGCTGTGTGTGCAATTATAACACTTTTAAAGGGTTTTGTTGTAAAATCAAGCTATCTTAAATGTAAAGGTTAGTATTGCAACAACTCTGGCTCAAACTCAAAGATATTAGTGATTTAATCGTCTTTAAACACTCCGTTTTTGCACTCCCATTTATTTTTGTGGCGATGATCGTCTCTTCCAAGGCACAGAGTGGTACTCTATGGTTTGGATTTAAACTTTTAATTTTAGGGCTTTTAGCCGCTGTCAGTGCACGTAATTTTGCGATGGCTTTTAACCGTTATGCCGATCGTGATATTGATAAATACAACCCAAGAACGGCGAGTCGCCCAAGTGTTGATGGCAGAATCGGTAGCCTTAATATGCAACTTTTTATTGCACTCAATGCTGCAATTTTTATTGCGGTAGCGTACCTGATCAATAATCTGGCTTTCTATCTTAGTGTGCCTATTTTGATTATTTTGGGTGGTTATTCGCTCTTTAAACGTTTTTCGCCTTATGCGCATTTGGTGTTAGGTCTTTCGTTAGGGTTAGCCCCTATTGCAGGTGTGGTAGCAATTCAAGAATCTATCCCTTTATGGTCCATTTTGCTCTCTATTGGCGTGATGTATTGGGTAGCAGGGTTTGACCTTCTCTATTCGCTTCAAGATATGGAGTATGATACAGCCAATGGACTTTTCTCTATTCCTTCACGTTTTGGTAAAGAGGCGACCTTTTTTATCTCACGTCTTTTTCATGGACAAACGATTCTCTTTTGGTTCTTATTTGCACTCAGTGCCAATCTTGGTTTTTTTGCGTATCTCGGTGTTTTGATCGCTGCGATTGTACTCTTTTTTGAGCATCGTATTGTGCTGAAAGATTTTTCAAAAATTGATCGTGCGTTTTTTTACGCTGAATGGTTATTTGGGCATCATCTTTTTGCATTTGTCTTTTTAGATAGGATTTAAGATGGAAGACATTCGCTTTGTACCTGCATTTTTAAAAATAGTGTACGAGCTAGGTAACGTCGAAAATACAGCGTTTATGCAAGAGTATTACACTCTTTTACAGCTGAATGATGACCCTTTGGGTCTTTGGCTTAAATCCTCTAAAGTGCGTAAGGAATCGGAACAAAGTGATCAAGTTTTGCTCACACTTTTGGTTGAGTTACATCGTAAAATTGATAAATTAACCCACTTAATTACCAGTGACGCACCTTTGCATCTACCGCTTGCCTTAGAAGGCAATTTGAAGGCAATTGGACATGGATACATTGAATTTGATAGTAATGTATTAAAACCGGATGAAAGTTATTATGCAAGAATTGATATGCCGACGTTTCCGAAACGGCAAATGCCTCTCTTTTTTGAAGCATTAAATGAGAGTATTGGGAAGATTGTAATGATGCATGAAGATGATGAAAAGGATTGGAGCACTTATATGGTGGCATGCGAGCGTGTGATGATACGCCAGATGAAAGGAAATCAAAATGAGTATTGAAACATTGGCTTTTATTGCACTAGCGGCTCTTGTCGTGATCATTTTTTTTAATGGTGTATATTCGCGATGTTGAGGTCAATAAAAAGTTGCTCATTTATGAAAAAAGCATTGAAGAATTGAACTACCAAAATCATGTCCTCAATAAAACATTAGGTGAATTAACTTCTGCTGCAAAAGAGCCTGCTGTAGATGTGAAAGCACTTGAAAGCAAGATATTGGGACGTGTAAAAGAAGAGATTCAGCAAAGTGTTTTTCCTCTGGTTGGATCGCTTAAGGATGTTGAAAAAATTATGCAAAATTTTCGGGATGAACAGAGTTCTCGTATTGATCGTTTGGAGAGTCGAACGAAAGAGATGAGTTTTGCTTCTTCTTCACCTTCAAGTTCCAATGAAAAAGTGATCGTTTCGCAATATGCAAAAGGTAGAAGTGAAGCTGAAATTGCTAAAGATTTGCGTATTGGTATTGGCGAAGTGGATTTAGTCCTAAAATTGGCTAATTTGAAATAGTGCTCTTGCAAAACTCAAACGCTTTACATGTAAAGCCGTTTGAGTGACTTATTTTCTCGTAGAACGACACTCTGAAGCGGATTCTTGAATCATTTGATCTAGTAATCCAAAGAGCGTTGTACTGGCATTTTCCATCTTTTTAAAATTATTGATAAAGAATGCAATAGTATCGGCATTGTAACCATTTTGAAGGTGTTGTATATTTTCAGCAACGCATTCATGCACAGTTTTATGTGGTTCAGCAAGTAAGGTATACGCTTTGGTACTATGAAAACGCTCTTTTGTTATATCTTCTTGATACCATTTCCCCAGTCTACAATTTTCATGATTCGCAAAATTGGCATCTGTTTTTTCATTCAATACAGCAGAGTACGCATTGGTTTTATAAACGATGTGATCGATTTTGGCAAGAATAGTAAAGATTTTATTTTCAAGTTTATAAGAGATATCCGCAGTATCATTTGCATCTTTGTTGAAGGCACGAAGCGCATCTTCAAAATGAATAACATTTTCACCGCTACTGTTGGCAATCGTGCTAATGCGATCAGAATTAGAGTGAATACCATTCGTCTCTTGTTGTAAGGTTTGAATGGTCATGGCAATTTCTTGTGTTGCTTTTTGGGTACGTTCTGCTAATTTGCGTACTTCATCGGCAACAACGGCAAATCCACGTCCATGTTCACCCGCGCGCGCAGCTTCAATAGCTGCATTAAGTGCTAAAAGATTGGTTTGGTCGGCAATGTCTTTAATAAGGTTGACTACAGAAGATATTTCTGAAGTGCGTTCGCTGAGCGACGTAATAGCTTCATTGGTACTAGTGAGAAGCTCTAAAAGCTCCTGAATCCCTGATGAGAGTGCTGAAACTGTATCTAAGCTATCATTTGATTTTTCAGCTGTCATATTTGAAACTTTGGTAATTTGCGTCATCTCTTTTATGCTATTAGAAAGGTCTTGCTGAATGCTTAAAACACTGTTGTTTCCATTTCCAAGGTCTGAAAATGCTGAAGAGAGAACACCTCTTGCTTTACCTTTTTGCCCTTCTATAATGCCTTTAACACCTTCTGAAATGTAGTGTGCATTGATGGCAAAAAGGCCACGGAAGCCTTCATTAAAGATATTGCGATAAGTTTTACCTTGACTGGCAGATTCGATGGCTGTTTTAGTTTCTCTCATCAAGGCTTCCATCTGATCAAGAAGGTCATTAATTTCTAAAGCAATTTTGCCCATGGGTTTATTGGGATCGACATTAACAACACGAGGTTCTAAATTACCATGAGCTGCCTCACGAATGACTTTCAAAGTTTTTTCATAGAGTTCAGTATCACATTCCATTCTCTTTCGACTTCCAAAAAAAGAACCTGCCGCAACACCAAATAGAAGTGATGATGTGACAATACCTTCTGTAGCATTCGCATAATAAGTTCCTATTCCAATACCAAGAAGTAGAGCAAAAAGAACCAGTTTATAATCGTTGCAACGTGTTAGAAAATTCTTCATAACTGACTCCTTTTTGATTTAATAGATCGGTGAGATAGGCAGAAGAAGCTTCCATGCTACCTGTCTTTTCAAGCTCTAATAATTTGGCATACAGCGGTTCAATAACTTGAAGTGCTTTAGGATTGGCTTTTCGTCTTACCGAGTAATAGCCAATAATACTTCCTGATTGATCGATTGAGGCCGTTATGTTTGCATAGACCCAATAATGCCCCCCGTCAAAGCTTAGATTTTTGACATAGGCAAAAATTTCTTCTTTATTTTTGACTTTATCCCATAAAAGTTTGAAAATAATACGAGGCATATCGGGATGGCGGATGATATTATGCGGTTTACCAAGAATATCTTGTTCGCTCGCACCTACGATTTTGATAAAAGGTTCATTGCAGTAAGTTATTTTTCCGTGAGTATCTGTTTTAGAAACCAAAAACGCATCAGCACCTACATTATGTTCCTTGTTATTGGGGATAGGCTTTTGCATACCTAAACTCCTTTGAGAGGTTTCTTAAGATAATGTAAGATAATTTTATCCCAATACTTTTTATAAATAGCTTCAAAGTGACATTTTATGTATAATGCTTCAACGACTTAATAAATTGAGGAAAAAAAATGCTTGTAGATGGATTTGGAAGGAATGTAACATACCTTAGGGTTTCAGTAACCGAACGATGTAATTTTAGATGTCAATATTGTATGCCTGAAAAACCTTTTTCGTGGGTACCTAAAGAGAATTTATTGAATTTTGAAGAGCTATTTCTATTTGTAAAAGTTGCTATTGATGAGGGAATAACCAAAATTCGTATTACAGGAGGAGAACCTCTTTTAAGAACGGATTTGGATAAATTCATTGCGATGATCAATAATCATAAAAGTGGACTTGATCTTGCCCTTACGACAAATGGCTTTTTACTCAAAGAGGCTGCTTCTAAACTTAAAAAAGCGGGGCTTCAGCGTGTTAACATCTCGCTTGATAGCCTTAAAGCAGATGTCGCTGCAAAAATGGCACAAAAAGATGTCTTAGCTAAAGTGCAAGCAGGAATTGAAGAAGCGCTCAAGGTAGGACTTAAAGTAAAAATTAATATGGTTCCTATCAAAGGAATTAATGCGGATGAAGTTTTAGATGTCTTGGAGTATGCCAAAGCACGGGGAATGTCGATTCGTTTTATAGAATATATGGAGAATACGCATGCCAAAGAGAAACTTCAAGGACTTAGCGGTCAAGAAGTACAAGATATTATTGCTACAAAATATCACTTTAAAGCGATCGGACGCGTAGGGCCTAGCCCTGCGCACCTATTTGAGTTGGATGATGGTTACATCTTTGGTATCATTGATCCCCACAAACATGATTTTTGCGAGGATTGCAATCGTATTCGCCTGACTGCAGAGGGTATGCTTATTCCTTGTCTCTATTTTGATGAAGCTATGAGTATCAAAGATGCTGTCCATAAGGGTGATGTTGCTGGTGCAGCTGAGATTTTAAAAGAGGTATTACGTAATAAGCCTGAAAAAAATAAGTGGAGCGATGATGATCAAAATGAGACATCAACGCGCGCTTTTTACGAAACAGGTGGATGAGTAAAATAGAAGAAGGGAATCTCTCTTCCCTCTTCAATGCTCTCTTGATCTTCCATAAGGGTATAACCATTGCATTGGCTCAGGATATTGAGCCTTCCTGCCTCATAATAAGGGGCACATACAAAGTTTCTCCCATCGCTGTATCCTGGTATGGCACTCATACAATTATCTTTACATGTAACACGTTTTTGATTGATGCAAGTAATAAAATCAGGAATAATGCACAGTTGATGTTGCAATTGTCTCAGGAGTGGAACTCCTAGCATCTCAAAACCGAGCATACATCCAAGGGGCAGACCCGGAAGATGTAAAATAGGTTTGTTCTCAAGTAAAGAGAGTGCACTAGGTTTTGCTGGAGCAATGCGTACATGATGGAAAAGCGGTGTTAGTGTCTTTGTCTCCAATAAATAACGCATTGCATCATGCCGGCTCATCGCTCCAGTCGTAATCACACAGTCTGATTTTTGAACGAGTGCCTTTAATCTTTCTAAAATTTTTGTTTCATTTTCCTCACAAATTTCAATTTCATCCACTTTCCCACCCAGTTCAATAATCCTTGCTGCTAAACTCATCGCATTTGAGTTGTGAATTTCACCCGAGGCGAGTTGATTGCCTATGCTTAAGATGCTAACAGTCGTTTTTTGGAATGTTTTGATTTGAGTGATACCTTGTGAAGAGAGAGCAGTAATTTTTTGGGCACTAACACGTTCACATTTTTTAAGCAATAATTCACCTTTGGCGATGTCTTCACCCTCTTTTTTGATGTGCTGTGTTTGCGTTACATGTAAAGGAATTTTGATGCAATTTTCTTGCTCCAACACGACATCTTCTTCCGCAATAATGGTATCAGCTCCTTCAGGAATTCTCTCTCCGGTGGATAAACTCACTCCATAACCCAAAGGAATAGGGTTTGGATAGGGAGGTGAGAGTAGGGTATAAACTGTTTTATCCACAGAAAAAGCGATACCATAACCCTCTTTAAGACTCATTGGATATTTGGGAAGTGCAAATTTAGCATAAACATCGGCACTTGCAATACGATTAATTGCCTTAAGAAGAGGCAATGTTTTGTTTACATGTAAAGGTTTGATGTGCGTCTGAATAATCTTTAGCGCTTCTTGATAAGAAATAGGCATTTATGAACCTTGTGATTTATGGGGAATATTATACTAAGAATGATAGAATTTTAGATTATTTTTGTGAAGGATTTTTCATCATGGATGAACTAATAAGACTATCAATCCAACTGCATTTGCTTTTCATCATTCTTTTAGTGGTATTAATTGGATTAAATATTTATCTTTTAAAAAGTGACAAAACATTTCTCAAACTTTCAAAAAGGCTTGAATTAATTGCCCCTCAATATTACATTGTACTCTCAGCTATTTTCTTTACGGGTATTATTGTGATGGCAGTCCAACAGTTTAACTTCTCTTTTTCTGTATGGATTATGATTTTAGTGTGGCTTCTTATCGTTGCTTTTGGTATCAGAGGGCATAAACTTTATAAAAAAATTGAGCGAACAGAAGAGTCTCAAAGTGCCTATAAGCACTATGCCATCAAAAAATATAGCATAGATTTACTTGCTGTCATTGCGATAAGTATCCTTTTTTACATGGTACATTAAAATGCAATTTGTTTACCATCCCAATGCAGGTATTCAAACACTGAGTGTTGATGTAAGAGAGTATGAGCACATCTTTAAAGTACGGCGTATGAGTGTAGGCGAGAAGCTTCAGTGGCGCAATTTGGAAGATGTATTTCTTTATGAATATGAAATTTCGAAGATAGGCAAAAAAGAAGCAGAACTTGATCTGATAGGTAAAAAAGAGTTACCACTTTTACCTTCAAAAATTTTACATGTAGGATGGAGTATCATCGATCCCAAGATTATTGAAAAGACGCTTCCAATGCTCAATGAACTGGGAGTTTCTAAGATTAGTTTTGTCTACGCCGAATTTTCGCAAAAAAGTCACAAGCTTGATTTGGAGCGCATGAAACGAATTTTGATTAACTCATCCCAACAATGTGGACGCAGTTTACTGATGCAAATTGAAGTGCTTCCAACGCTACAAGACTATATAAAGGCATACCCTCAGAGCCATATCTTAGATTTTTCAGAAATAAAACTGAATGAGACTGAAAAAATTTCTTCCATCTTGATCGGACCAGAGGGCGGTTTGAGTCAAAAAGAGCGAATGTTACTTCAAAATCAGTCAATTGTGGGTCTTACATGTAACACAATTTTACGAAGTGAAACGGCTGTTGTCGCTGCGGCTTCCAAAATATTGGCATGACTTGAAATAATGAATCTTTTGTGCTATAATTTGCACCCTTTGGCAAGCTGTGCCAAATAATAGATTTTATTTTTATGAATAATTAAGGAAAAACATTATGAAAAAAGATATTCATCCTGAATATGTACCATGCGTTGTAACTTGTGCATGTGGAAATAGTTTTGAAACTATGTCTAACAAAGCCGAGTTAAGAATTGATATTTGTAGTTCATGCCACCCATTCTTCACGGGCAGTGAGAAGATAGTGGATGCTGCAGGTAGAGTTGAGAAATTTAAGAAAAAATATAGCTTAAAATAGTTCTTAAAACCATTGATCTATTTCATTCCTACCCCCATAGGAAACTTAGACGACATCTCCGTTAGAAGCCTTAAACTTTTAGCGGAGTGTAAAACATTGTTCTGCGAAGACACCCGAATCACTAAAAGACTTCTTTCTCTTCTGGCTCAAAAACATAACCTTGAATTTCAAATTAAAAACTTTATTTCCATGCATTCACATAACGAAGATACTGTTTTATCCACTATTGATAAAAAAATATTTGAAGAGACTGTGGGGTATCTTAGCGATGCAGGAATGCCTGGCATTAGTGATCCAGGGGCTGCTCTAGTGCGCTTTTGCCAAAACAATGCACTCTCCTATGAAATTCTTCCAGGAGCGAATGCAGCCTTACTCGCATATGTTACAAGTGGTATTGAAACGCATCAGTTCTTGTTTTATGGCTTTTTGTCCCACAAAGGCATGGACCGCCAAAATGAGCTGTTTGAAGCACTCAATTCTCCTTATGCTGTTATTGTGTATGAATCTCCACATCGTATTGAAAAACTTTTTGAAGAGTTAGCACAGTTTGCACCTAATCGTCAAATATTTGCGATTAAAGAGGCAACGAAATTGTACGAAAAACGTTTTTTAGGAACAGCTCTTGAAGTGCAAGAAACATCCAAAAAAGCCAATCTCAAGGGAGAATGGGTGATTGTCATTGCACCTGAAATTCACCAAGGTGGTGAAGCCATCACTAAAGAAGATTTGATTGATCTCGACTTACCTCCTAAACAAAAGGCAAAACTCCTTTCGAAACTGACAGGCGAGAGTATTAAAGAGTGGTACACGAAACTTCAAAATTAATAGCTCTATTTTGTTACATGGAATCTCCTAAAAATCGTGTTTTATAGTAAAACTAGTATTATTTTAAGCCAGTTTGGATACAATATTTGCCATGATAATCTATGGAAAACAACTCTTTTTACATCTGTTAAATCACTATCCTTCAAGGATCGAGACGGTATTCTTACCCAAGAAGTGTGACCCTAAGCTTTTTTCACAAATTGCGCGTGTCACACAAAATATCTGTACGATTGATGAGCGAAAAGCACAAGCCTTGTGTCATGGTGGAAACCATCAAGGTTTTATTGCGGAGATTAAAGATCTTGAACTTGTTCCGTTTAACGAAATCAAGCAAGGCTCTTTTTTGGTGATTTTAGACGAAGTAACGGATGTAGGCAATATTGGTGCTATTGTCCGTAGTGCCTATGCGTTTGGAGCAGACGGTTTAATTTTAAGCGGTATGAAAACCTGTAACTTGGAGGCAATTTTACGTACGAGTAGTGCCGCAGCATTTGAATTACCGATTGCATTATGCCCTTCCACACGTGATATGCTCAACGAACTGAAACAGATAGGGTTCACACTCTATGGCGCAGACATGGGTGGTGTAGATGTTAAAGAAGTGACTTTCGCACCTAAACGTGTTTTGATTATGGGAAGCGAAGGAAAGGGTTTATCGCCTAAAGTAAAAGAGCGATTAGATACAGTAGTTTCAATCAAAATGGCAAGAGCATTTGACTCTTTAAATGTGAGTGCAGCAGCTGCTGTACTGTGTGATAGGATTGCCAATGGATAATGATATCAGGGTCTTAGAAAAAATTGGTTTGCAAGAGGTTTGTAAAAGAACCCACATTGAAGTCAAGCAACTAGAGTATATGATCAACAATCAATATGACAAACTCAATAAAATTAACACATTAGGTTTTGTGAAAATTCTTTCTCGTGAGTATAAGCTTGATTTAACCGATTGGCTTGAAGGATTTTACGATTACTGGGCTGCACATAAAGCGGAAGATGAGTCTCACAAAGAGAAAATATTTATTCATGTTAAAAGTGATCGACCTTATAAAAAAGGAGCATGGATTTTTTTAGTCTTGGTTTTAATATCAGGAATTTTTGCTCTTTTCTCAATTTTTAAAATAGATATTAATTTTGACATTATGAATCTTCTTGATAAAACAAAAGTAGAAACTAATCAAACCAGTGCTTTCCAAAGTACTCCAGTCGTACAAGCAACGGCCACTTCTTTGGGTGTTAAGGTGGAAGAACGCGTTGTTGATACCAATAGTAGTAACAGCACGACAGAAGCCGTTGTTGTGAGTATTGATGAAAACTTGACTCGTAAAACAGAAGCTAATGATACGAATAGTACGGGTTCTTCGCCCCTACCAACACTGATTGAAAGCAACACAACGTTGGTGAAAGATATCCCTAAAAACAGTGCAATTATGATTCCAACTAAGCGTATTTGGGTTGGTTTTGTGAATCTTGAGACCTTTACACGTAAAGAGAGCACAAGTGATCAAAATATCACTATTGATTTAACAAAACGTCAAATTATCAAAACGGGGAATGGCTTTTTTAAACTCTCTTACGATGGGAGTGTGGAAGACTTTACCGAACAAGGATCAACGCGTTTTTTAGTTGAAGAGGGAACAATGAAAAAGATTTCCGAAGAAAAATTTATAGAGCTTAATCGAGGCAAAAATTGGTGAAAAAGCTACTTCTTATCCTAACCCTTTCGCTCTCTTTATTTGGCGCACAGACACTTCAAGACAAAATCAAAAGTTTTGTAGGCCCCACTAAATATGAAACGCAAAAGAATTTAATTCAAGTTCTTTTTGCACAAAGTGGTAATTTTACAAAGCCTAATGGCGAAGTTGACAGTGTAAAAGTGATCTCTGTTCTGAAAAAAAATGGCTTATTACAGCTTTTATACGATAAACCTATTCAATTACGATTGGCTTTTCGTACACAAAGCGATCCACTTATTTTTCTTAAAATAATCAATGAGTCCCTCGAAGCAATGGGTTATAACTATTTTTTAACCAATAATGCATTGCGCGATAGTGCTGGGTTTGTTTGGGAAATTTATCTTCAAACGGAACATATTGTTGATCCTGAATCTTTCGCAGGGGCCCTTGTGGCTAGAGGATGCAACATAACGAATATCGTAAAAAATGATGATAATTACTGGTTTTATGACATTGATTCAAGTAATGCTTACTTAGGGGCAAAAAAACTAGAAAGTGGTGTAACAACGCCACTAGGAAAACCTTTAAAGCCTTATTGGATTGATGTTAGAAATCTCAAAGAGATTACAGTAACGGTTCATTCAGGGGATAGATGGTTTCCAGATGTAGTCTTTTTTGATGAAAATTTGCATCTTTTAAGTGATGTAAAATCTGAAGAATCGACACGAACGCTTAAGCTAAAAGTTCCTAGTAACGCAGCTTATTTAAAGATGAGTGATGCTTTTATGCTTGAAAATATAAAGCATGGATTATCTTTACATGTAAAAGAGTAAAAGAGGAGAAAAAATGTTTGATGAAATTAGATTTAATACAATTGATAGATTACCAGGATATGTTTTTGCCGAAATTAATGAATTAAAATTAGCAGCTCGTCATGCAGGTGATGATATTATTGACTTTTCAATGGGTAATCCTGATGGAAGGACTCCACAACATATTATTGATAAGCTCGTTGAGTCAGCGCAAAAAGATGGCACACATGGTTATTCTGTGAGTAAAGGTATTTATAAACTTCGTCTTGCTATTTGTAATTGGTACTTACGTAAATATGGTGTTACTTTAGATCCAAATACGGAAGCAGTTGCAACATTAGGCAGTAAAGAGGGTTTTGTGCACTTAGCACAAGCGATTATGAATCCAGGTGACGTTGCGGTTGTACCAGATCCTGCTTATCCAATCCATGCCTATGCATTTATGATTGCAGGTGGTAATGTTCATAAATTTGGAATAGATTATAATGAAAAATATGAACTTGACAAAGTACAATTTTTTACAAAATTGAAAAAAGTATTTAAAGAATCAGCACCTAAACCGAAATTTGTGGTTGTTAACTTTCCCCATAATCCAACCTGTGTAACAACCGATGTCGCTTTTTACGAAGAATTAGTTGCATATGCTAAAGAGGAACGTTTTTACATTATCAGTGATATTGCCTATGCAGATCTCTCTTTTGATGGGTATGAGACGCCTTCTATCTTCCAAGTAGAAGGTGCTAAAGATGTTGCTGTTGAGTGCTACACGCTCTCAAAAAGTTATAATATGGCAGGTTGGCGTGTTGGCTTTGTAGTCGGTAATAAAAAACTTGTGGGAGCCCTTCAAAAAATCAAATCATGGTTCGATTACGGTATGTTTACTCCAATTCAAGTCGCCTCAACCGTTGCACTTGATGGTCCGCAAGAGTGCGTCGATGAAATCAGAGAAACCTATCATAAACGTCGTGATATTTTGGTCGAGAGCTTTAACAATGCAGGGTGGCCAATGGAAAAACCAAAATCAACGATGTTTGTATGGGCAAAAATTCCTAAAGTAGCAGCACATTTGGGAAGTATGGAGTTTGCTAAACAGCTATTGCAAGAAGCAAAAATCGCGGTAAGTCCAGGCATTGGCTTCGGTGAGAGTGGTGAAGGGTATGTCAGAATTGCACTCATTGAGAATGAAAATAGAATACGCCAAGCAGCACGTAATATTAAGAAGTATTTGAAGAGTTTAGAAGGTTAGCGAATGATCAAAGTTGGAATTATTGGTGTAGGAACGGTTGGTAGCCACGTTATTAAAATTTTACAAGAAAATGAAGATATTATCACTGCACGAAGTGGCAAGAAAATTGTTCCTATTATGGGTGTCGTAAAAGATATAACCAAAAAAAGGGATGTTAACATCCCTTTAAGTAGTGATGTTAATGATATTTTAGAAAACCCTGACGTTGATATTGTGGTCGAATTGATGGGTGGTGTGGATGAAGCTTATAAAATTGTAACGCATGCTCTCAAAAATAAAAAAGCGGTTGTGACGGCAAATAAAGCTCTTTTGGCGTACCACCGCTATGAACTACGTGATCTTGCAGGTACTATACCTATTGGCTACGAAGCAAGTGTTGCGGGTGGAATTCCTATCATTAAAGCGCTTCGTGAAGGTTTAAGTGCCAACCATATTGAAGCGATTAAAGGCATCATGAATGGTACATGTAATTTCATTTTGACCAAAATGATGAATGAAAAAGCAGAATTTGCGGATGTTTTAAAAGAGGCTCAAGCGCTGGGATATGCTGAAGCCGATCCAACGTTTGATGTTGGAGGATTTGATGCTGCCCATAAGCTACTCATTTTAGCGAGTATTGCCTATGGAATTGATGTGAAGCCTGAAGAGATTTTGATCGAAGGAATCGAACATATCAATAGTGAAGATATCTATTTTGCAAAAGAGTTTGGCTATAACATTAAATTGCTTGCCATTGCTAAAAAAAGTGGTGATAAAGTTGAACTTCGTGTACATCCAGCATTGGTATCTATCAAGCAGATGATTGCCAAAGTTGATGGTGTCATGAATGGCATTAGCGTCATTGGAGATCGTGTAGGTGAGACAATGTATTATGGACCAGGTGCTGGCGGAAGTGCAACTGCAAGTGCTGTTGTTTCTGACCTCATTGATATTGCGAGGCATACACAAAATTCGCCAATGCTAGGCTTTATTAAACCACTTGAAAAAAGTGGTTTAACATTGATGAATAAAGATGAAATTTATACACAATATTATATTCGAGTAACAGTAGTAGATAGAATTGGCGTTCTTTCTAAGATTTCTGAAATTTTGGGAAAACATTCTATTTCAATTAGTAGTTTTTTACAAAAACAAGATGCTCATAAAAAAGAGAGTGCTGTATTACTCTTTTCGACCCATATCTGTAAAGAAAAAGATATTCAAAAAGCAATTCAGGAACTAAGTGAATTATCATTTGTTGAATTAAAACCCGCAATGATACGCATCGAGTCTTAATGGGTTTGCAAGAAGGATTAGAGGCTGAAAACAAGGCCTCATTCTTTCTAGAAAAAGAGGGGTACACGCTTCTTGCACGAAATTTTCATTCAAAATTTGGTGAGATTGATATCATTGCGTTAAAAGACAACATTCTCCATTTCTGTGAAGTTAAATTTTCGGAAAAATACGATCCTATTTTAAGAATAACTGCCACAAAAATGGCAAAAATCATTAAAACAATTAATTACTATTTATTGCTGCATCCCAATTCATATGATTATCAAATTGATGCTATTCTCGTTACACCAGAAAAAATAGAAATAATAAAAAATATTAGTTACTAAAAAAATAACTTTAACTGCTATGGTAATTTTAAAGTTAGAGTGAGTATAATTGAATATATATAAAATAACGTTTTAGGGGAAAAAAATGGGAAAATACATAGAGTTGAATGCATCAAATTTCGATAGTACTGTAGCTGATGGTGTAGCATTAGTAGATTTCTGGGCACCATGGTGTGGACCTTGTCGTATGATTGCTCCAGTGATTGAAGAATTAGCCAGTGATTTTGATGGTAAAGCAAAGATTTGCAAAGTCAATACTGATGAAGAACAAGATGTCGCAATTAAATATGGTATTAGATCAATTCCAACTATTCTTTTCTTTAAAAATGGTGAATTAGTAGACCAAATGATTGGTGCATCGTCCAAACAAGTTTTAGCTGATAAAGTTAATTCACTTCTTAAATAAAATTTCTCAAGGAAGTCAATGACTTCCTTGGCTACAAAACCTCTTTTAGACTAAAATATGATTTGTATCTGTTAAATAGGCATTATATCATTCAAAAAGTTTAAAAAAAGATAAGGAAAAATCATGTTAGATCTAGCAATTATTGGCGGAGGTCCTGCTGGACTTAGTGCCGGATTGTATGCAACACGCGGTGGTTTAAAAAATGTAGTAATGTTTGAAAAAGGACTTCCTGGTGGACAGATCACTAGTAGTAGCGAAATTGAAAATTATCCAGGAAGTGCAGAAATTTTAAGTGGATTGGATTTTATGGCACCTTGGTCAGAACAGTGCATGCGTTTTGGCTTAAAACATGCAATGGAAGAGGTCACTCGTATTTCTAAAAATGAGGATGGTACATTTCAGATTTATTTAGCAGGGGGCAAAAGTGAGCAGGCTAAAAGTGTCATTGTTTGCACAGGAAGTACTCCCAAAAAAGCCAATTTTGAAGGTGAAGCTGAATTATTTGGTAAAGGTGTTAGTACCTGCGCAACGTGCGATGGATTTTTTTATAAAAACAGAGAAGTGGTCGCTTTAGGTGGCGGTGATACTGCTTTAGAAGAAGCGCTTTATCTCTCTCATATCTGTTCAAAAGTCTATTTGGTTCACAGACGTGATACATTTAGAGCAAGCCCCAGTACCATTGAAAAAGTGAAAAATAACCCTAAAATAGAACTTGTATTAAATGTTACGGTGAAAAAAGCCTATGGCGATAAAATGGGTTTAAATGGTATTATCGTCGTAGATAATGCAGGAAACGAAAGAGATATTGCAGTTCCTGGTGTATTTGTTTTTGTTGGAATGAATGTCAATAATACAATTCTAAAGCAAGAAGATGGCAATTTTCTATGCGACATGGATGATAACGGTAATGTGATTGTAGATCTTAGTATGAAAACATCTGTAAAAGGACTTTTTGCAGCAGGTGATTTAAGGACAAAAGCTTCAAAACAAGTGGTATGTGCAGCAGGAGATGGCGCGACAGCTGGTATCCAAGCTTTAGAATATGTGAACCATTAAAAAGAAGGAAAATTTAGAATGATACATGTTGGAATTCACGGCTCAACTGGTAGGGTAGGCAGGTTGCTTATTGATAATCTGATTAAAGACAAAGAAGCAAAACCGTATGTTTTACATGCCATAGAAGAGTTTAGTTTTACTCCTCCTAAAGATGCAGTTGTTACTGATGACGTACTTACTCTTTTGCAAAAGAGTGATGTTGTCATTGATTTTACGATCTCCATTGGTACAGAAACATTGCTTGAAAATGCTTTAAAACATCCAACGCCTTTAGTGATTGGTACAACAGGATTAAATGAACACCAACAGAATCTTTTAAAAGAAGCGGCTAATAATATGCCTATTCTTTACTCAACCAATATGTCTTTAGGTGTAGCAGTTTTGAATCGCTTAGTCGAACTTGCATCTAAAAGCCTTAGTGATTTTGACATTGAAATTGTAGAACAACACCATCGTTATAAAAAAGATGCACCTAGTGGTACAGCATTAACGCTTGGTGAGCATGCTGCGCGTGGACGAGGTCTTAATTTAGATGATGTTCGCATCAGTGGGCGCAATGGTCTTATTGGGGAACGTAGTAAAGATGAGATTGCCATAATGGCGCTTCGTGGTGGTGATATTGTAGGTCGTCATACGGTAGGATTTTACAATGATGGCGAGTTTATTGAAATGAATCATACTGCAACTAGTCGTGATACCTTTGCCAAAGGCGCAATTAAAGCCGCAAAGTGGATCATCAATCAACCTAATGGTCTTTATACGATTAGTGACTGTTTAGGTCTTTAAAAAAAGGTGATATGAACTTATGTGCGCAATTGTTGGTGTATTTGATGTAAAACATGCTTCTAAGATAGCCTATTATGCCTTGTTCGCGATGCAACATCGTGGACAAGAAGCAACAGGTATCAGTGCCAGTGATGGCAAGAAAATTCGTACCATTAAAGACAATGGATTAGTCACCGAAGTCTTTAATGAAGGAAAACTAGCTTTCTTACACGGGGATATGGCAATAGGTCATAATCGTTACTCTACGGCAGGAAGTGACTCAGTGAAAGATGCTCAACCCGTTGCAGCAAGTTATAAATTGGGTGATATTTCGATTGTTCATAATGGTAACCTCATTAATAAGCATGAAGTAAGAAGTAAACTTGTTGAGCAAGGTGCTATTTTTCAATCTTCTATGGATACAGAAAATATTATTCATTTAATTGCACGCTCTCAACAAGGTAAACTTAAAGACCGTATTGTGGAAGCACTGAATGTCATTAAGGGTGCTTATTGTCTTTTAATTCAAAGTAGATCAAAAATGTTTGCGATACGTGATCGCTATGGTGTCCGTCCTTTATCGATTGGGAAAATGAAAGAAGGCGGGTATATCGTTGCAAGTGAAACATGTGCACTTGACCTTGTAGATGCAGAGTTTGTAAGAGATGTACGACCTGGCGAAATGGTGATTTTTCAACAAGGCAAAGAGGAATTTGAAAGCATTCAACTCTTTGAACCAGATCCCCATATCTGTGCTTTTGAATTTATTTATTTTGCAAGACCAGATAGTGTGATTGAAGGCAAAAACGTTTATGCAGCACGTAAAAAAATGGGGATGAAACTGGCAGAGCTTGCTCCTGTCGAAGCAGATCTTGTTATCCCTGTTCCTGATAGTGGTGTGAGTGCAGCTTTAGGTTATGCACAGGCCAGTGGCATTCCTTTTGAAATGGCAATTGTTCGAAATCATTATGTTGGAAGAACCTTTATTGAACCTACACAAGCGGTACGTGATCTCAAAGTAAAACTTAAACTCTCGCCAATTCATAAAATATTAGAGGGTAAAAAGATCGTTGTGATTGATGATAGTATTGTAAGAGGTACTACTTCAAGACAGATCGTTAAATTATTAAAACGTGCAGGTGCTGCAGAGGTACATATGCGTATTGCTTCTCCAACAATTGAGCATCCTTGTTTGTATGGTATCGATACTCCTAGTTATAAAGAGCTTATTAGTGCCAATAAAACCGTTGAAGAGGTTAGAGAGTACATTGAAGCAGATTCCTTGGCATTTTTAAGTATAGATGCACTTAAAGAGAGTATTGGAAATGATATGAATTACTCATTGGTGAGTTTCGATGGAAATTATTTTATTAAATAATGCGCGATATTTTAACAGCTGGGCGGTATTTTAGAGCAAAATTTGGGGAGACTATTTATAAAATTCCTGTTTCAATCTCTGGATTTACCTGTCCTAATATTGATGGAACCGTAGCGAGAGGGGGCTGTATTTTTTGCGAAAATGAGTCTTTTAGCCCCAATTTAGAGCACAAACAGCCTAAGCGTTTTTACTTACATCCGACTTCTGAAAATCCTTATCTTGAGTTCCAACTCATTCAACTTGAAGCTCAATATAAAAAGACAAAGACGGTATTGTCAAAAAAATTTGGTGCACAAAAATTTATTATTTATTTTCAATCTTTTACTAACACATATGCCCCACTTGAAACACTTAAAGCACTTTATACAAAGGCTTTGAGCTTTGAAGGTGTGGTAGGATTAAGCATTGGGACACGTACCGATAGTGTGACGGAAGAAGTGATCGCTTATTTAGCGGAACTTTCAAAAGAACATGAAATTTGGGTGGAATATGGTGTTCAATCTTCTTCTGATATAACATTAAAACGTATCAATAGAGGGCATGATAGTGCCAATATTGAAAAATACATTACTTTAACGCGTCAGTATGGACTTAAAATATGTGCTCATGTAATCTTTGGGTTACCTGGTGAGACACCAGAGATGGCTTTAGAAAGTGTTAATTTTGCACTTAGACTAGGTGTTAAATCGTTTAAATTCCATCCTCTATATGTTGTTAAACGAACAGCTTTGGCCAATGACCTCACCCGAGGAGACTTTATTCCAATTTCGGAAGAGTCTTACATTCAAACTATCATTAAAGCTATCAAACTTTTGCCAGAAGATGTTATGCTTCAACGTGTGAGTGCAGGTATTGAAGACGCTACTCTTTTATCTCCATCATGGTGTTATACCAAACATCAACAAATGTTTAATATTCGTGAAGCTCTTAAAAAAGAGGGATTTCTTTACTAAACCCATGATATACCTAGTTAGTGGCAAAAAAGCTCATAGCGTATATATGGCTTTGAAAAAGATGGAGGATATCGCATAAAGACAGTAAAATTGCGCATTTCATTTTTATGTAGATTTTCTGCAATAACGAATTCTTTAGTCGTATCTACAGAACTGCTAGAATCCTTACTAAAAAGATTGTCAAAAGCTGATTTTGGTTCAAAAACAATAGATCCAGATCCTGCAGAGTCACCAAGTTCATTAGAAATTTTAACTTCTAAAATGCATTGACCTATCTGAAAATTACCAATATTACGAATTTGTCCCGAAATAGAAAAAGATTCATTAATTAACACTTTTTTCTGTGTTACATTCTCTAATCGAGCAACTTTAGTATATTTATCGAGTCCATAAATGGCAAAAAAAGCAACAATAGCCATAATAAATATATTAGCCATAATCGGCGCAAATAGAGAGGATTTACCATCATGATTGCGAATAGTTAATACGAGAACAAGCGAAAATATAAGAAGAATAAGAATAAGAATAAACCAATGAAGTAGCGTAAAATAGGTCACAGTTACTCCTTTAGTAGCACTCTGCTTTTAATGTCGCAAATACATCGCCATTATATTCAAAACCATCAAAAACAGCTTGATATTCCATGCTCTCCTCTTTTAAAAGGTCCTTTGTGACTAATATCGACTGATTGGAAATTGGTTTTAGAGAATTTAGATATGCTTTGAAACCTTGTGCCCCTGTTTGTTTAAAAATAGAAGTACGAATCAAACAAAGTGAAAAATCTTTAGTTGATTTATTGTAAATAATTCCTTCAACAATAAGTGATGATGAAAAGGTTAATTTCTTGACCATAGTAATGTCTGTCGTTGTTGTTCTGAGTGTTTCTTCTAGTTTTACTTTAATAAAAAAAGGTGAAATGACAAGAAGGAGAAGGGCAAAAATGACTAAAAGAAGAGACGCCGTAGAAGAGCGTCTCGCTATTAAGCTTGCTAAGATTATTAAAATAATAAAAGTAAAAAATAACCAACTAAATGCCAAATAATCATAAAGACCAAAGTGTTTAATATAGGTCAATAGTGATAATTTGAGTGCATCAGTGTTCATTGCGGCTATTTTTCTCCTCTATCCCGCTGAGTCCAAAGCGTCTTTCAAGCTCTTTAGAAATCAGTGATGGATGAATATTTTTAGCTCCTAATGCAACAAGAGCATGGAACATAAGATCAGCTGCTTCATAAATGATCTCTTTGTTATCATTGTCTTTGCAGGCAAAACAAAATTCTCCAGCTTCTTCTACTACTTTTTTGAGGATACTATTGTCTCCTTTTTGAAGTAATGAGGCAACGTAGGAGCTTTTGGGATCAGCTTTTTTACGTTCTTGTATAATATGATAAATTTTATCGCTAATTGAATAAGCTGCAATTTCTTGTGCAGGCTCTTTAGGCGTTTCTTCAACATCTATACGGTTAAAAAAGCATGAAGGACGTCCAGTATGACATGCCACACCTTCTTGCTCAATTTTAAGCAACAGTGTATCGCTATCGCAATCTAAATAAGCTTCTTTAACATGCTGCAAGTGACCGCTCGTTTCACCCTTTTTCCAGAGGCTTTGACGGCTTCTAGAATAGTAGTGAGCCAGTCCCGTTTGAAGTGTTAAAGAGAGTGCTTCTTGGTTCATATACGCAAGCATTAAAACCTCACCACTCTTAATGTCTTGTGCAATGACAGGCAAAAGTGGTGAAGTGTTCCAGTCGATGGAATGTATTAGTGTTGAACTCATTTGGCTATACTGACCGCTTTTTGGCTATCTTTGGTATCGACCCAAATATTAGGAGTTGAACCACCAGGAGTTAGGAAAATTTTTGCATCTTTGTTCTCTTTAAGCGCTTCGTTAAACTTTCCTTGGACTTCAATTTGGCGAAGTTTTAAGAGTGGATCAGAAATACTTTCACTGATTTTTTTATTAGCATAGGCATCTGCATCCGCTTCAATTTTGACAGCATTGGCTTCACCTTGAGCATTGATTTGTCTCGCTTTTGCTTGACCTTCTGCTTCAGCAGCACGTTTAAGGGCTTGTTGATTAGCTATTTCTACTTCATATCTTGTTCGCTCAACCTCTTGCTTCGCTACTTGAACTTTTTCAATTTGCTCTTTAATTTTTGCAGGGAGCAAAATCTCTCTGAGTTGCATCGTAAGAAGTTCTACAGGCTTGCCTGGTTGTGCATCAATCGCTTTACGAATCCCTTCTTCGATATTGACAGCAATCTCGTTACGTCTTTGTGGCAACTCTTCTGCATTAAACTTACCTACAACAGCTCTTGTAACATCTCTGACAACTGGATTGATAATTTTATCTTCCCATGCCATACCCCATGTTGCAATCGTTTGAGGAGCAGTTGAAGGCTCTAATTTATATTGAACTGTGAGTTCTATTGAAACAGGTAACCCTCTTGCATCAAGAACAGAGATAGCTGCATTCTTTTTGATGCCTGATCCTCTTTGCAAGACTTCGCCTAAGTCTTCACTTGAAGAGTAGTTCATAATACGTACTTTAGTATCAACAATAAAAACTTGTTGAATAAAAGGGATAAAAAGATGAAATCCTGGTTCCATAGGAATCGGCTCAAATTTACCGGTAGTTGCTTTAATTCCCATTTCACCTGAGTTAATAATCACAAAAGGTTTTGCCACAACGGCAATCACAACAATGGCGATAAGTACATAGATAATCCCTGCTTTTTTACCAAGGTTTTTCAAAAAATCGGGAGGTTCAATATTGAAAGGTGTACGATTGTCGTTATCGCCGCCTCCACCATTGTTTCCACTTCCTCCACCATTTTTCTTTTTAAAATAATCGTTCAAATCTGCTGGCATAATGTTCCTTTGGTTAGATAAATGTTAAGAGATGTTTGTATTTTGGATTGCGTCCGTAGACAACATCAAAATAAGCCTCTTGAAGTTGTTTGGTGATAGGACCACATTTTCCATCTCCAATAATATAATTATCGATATCTTTGATTGGGGTTACTTCTGCAGCAGTACCTGTAAAGAACGCTTCATCCGAGATATACGCCTCATCACGGGTAATGCGTCTGCGCTCGATGGGGATGCCTGCTTCACGCGCAAGCTCTAGTACCGTTGCTTGTGTGATACTCTCGAGGGATGTATCATTCGGAGGAGAAATCAACTTGCCATCTCTGACGATAAAGAAACATTCGCCACTGCCTTCTGCGATAAATCCATCTTCATCCAAAAGAAGCGCTTCTTCATAACCCGCTTCGAGTGCTTCGTATTTTGCCATTTGAGAGTTGAGGTAGTTTGCAGCTGCTTTTGCTTTTCCCATATTGGCACTGACGGGGTTTCTTGCAAACGAAGAGATTTTAACGCGAATACCGTTTTCAATGCCATCATCGCCAAGGTAACTTCCCCATTGCCATGCCGCAATCGCTGTGTTAACGGGTGCTTGTGCAAGATTAAGTCCCATAACGCCGTATCCTAAATAAATAAGCGGTCTAATGTAGACGTTTGAGGTAAAGTTGTTTGATTTAAGAAGCTCAATATGTGCCGCTTCAAGTTCTTCTAGTGAATAGGTCGCTTTAATGCGGGTAATTTTGGCAGAATTGAGCAAGCGTTTGGTGTGCTCTCTGAGTTTAAAAATGGCTAAGCCATTGTCTGTCATATACGCACGGGTACCTTCAAAAACACCGTTACCATAGTGAAGTGTATGGGTTAAAATATGTATTTTTGCATCATCCCATGCAACGAGTTTGCCATCCATCCAAATGTATTTTGCTTTATCCATTTTTCTACCTTCTTAAAAGTCGTTTTCTAAAGAGTTACTATGTTAGCCAAAAATTGATTAAAGATAGTTTTAGTATGAAAAGTTGCGTTATACTTCAATTTGAATACGTCTTTAAAGCAAAGCTCTAAAGACTACGTTAACACTGGGTTCTCTTCGGCAGAGTGCCCACGCACCCTTGGTGCTTTGAATCACAAAAGAAGAGGTAAAAATCATGAAAGCAAAGCTTTATTACGGTTCTACATGTAAAGAGAAAAAAGAGTACAAAGAGGTGCGTTCACCTTACGATGGACGTGTGGTTTCAAGCTTTGGCGTTTGCGATGCAACAGACGCCAAAGCTATTTTAGAGATAGCTCATCATGCCGCTTTACATGTAAAACAGATTCCTCTGCATCAACGGACGAATTGGCTGTTGGATGTGGCTCAAAAGCTCGAAAGGGAGCGTGAGCGAATAGCACTTTGCATCACCGATGAAGTGGGAAAACCGATTGCCTTTTCACGCGTTGAGGTGGATCGTTGCATCGAGACAATCAAACTCTCCGCCAATGCCATCTTACATGTAAACGGTGAAACATTCGATACCACCGCGATGCCCAGTGGTAAAAAGAGTTTGGCATTTTACAAACGTGAACCAGTCGGCGTGGTGTTAGCAATTACGCCGTTTAATTTTCCACTCAATCTTGTCGCGCATAAAATTGCTCCAGCCTTAGTCGCTGGCAATGCGGTTATCTTAAAACCCACTTCACAAGCGCCTCGTACAGCGTATGAACTCGTCAAACTTTTCATTGAAAGTCCCTATGCTTCCAAAGATGCGCTCAGTCTTATCTACAGTGGTGAAGGCGTGAATGAAACACTCATCACCAGTGAAATTCCACGCGTTATCAGTTTTACAGGCAGTGTAGGCGTTGGGCGTGAGATCATGCAAAAAGCGGGAATTAAAAAAGTGGCTTTGGAATTGGGTGGTAATGCTGCAACGTATATTGATGTTTCTGCTGATGTTGCGCTTGCTGCCAAACGGTGTGCTGTGGGTGCGTTTATCAACTCGGGGCAAGTATGTATCTCCTTGCAGCGTATTTACGTGCATGAAAGTATTTATGAATCGTTTGCACAAGCGCTTGTTGAAGAGACAAAACGTTTACATGTAGGCTCGCCGTATGATGAAAAAACCTTCATTGGACCGATGGTAAATGAAGCCGCAGTGCTCAAAGCAAAACGATGGATTCAAAGCGCCATTGATGAAGGTGCAAAACCTTTGTGTGGTTTTACATATAACGGACTTTTATGTGCGCCGACGATTATGGCAGATGTGAACGAATCGATGGCAATTGTGTGTGAAGAGGTCTTTGCGCCGATTGTTTCATTGATCAAAGTGAGGGATTATGAAGAGGCTAAAAACAAAATGAATGCCTCAGATTATGGGCTTCAATATTCCATCTTTTGCAATGATCTTGCCATGGCACAAAGGGCGATTGACGAGCTTGAGGCGGGTGGCATTGTAATTAATGACATTCCCACGTTGCGGTTTGATCTTCAGCCTTATGGTGGTATCAAACAAAGTGGCGTTGGAAAAGAGGGCCCTTATTTTGCGCTCTTAGATGACTATACCCAGATCAAATCTGTGGTAATATGCTAAAAAATATCAACAAAGGAATTTATATGTTACAAATAGGCGATAAAGCCCCAGATCTTAGTCTTCCCAACCAAGACAATGTCGAAATATCTCTGCGAGATTTAGAGGGAAAATGGATCGTGCTTTACTTTTACCCCAAAGATAGCACCCCTGGATGCACCACCGAAGCGTGTGATTTTACAGCAGCACTTCCCAGTTTTGAAGATTTAAATGCCGTTGTTTTAGGTGTGAGTCCTGATAGTACAGCGTCGCATCAAAAGTTCATTACCAAACAAAAACTAGAGATAACACTGCTTTCCGATGTGAGCACTGAAGTGGCGCAACGCTATGGTGTTTGGCAGTTAAAAAAGTTTTGTGGTAAAGAATATATGGGCATTGTTCGTTCAACTTTTTTGATCGATCCAAGCGGAAAAATTGCGAAGTTTTGGTCAAGTGTGAAAGTTAAGGACCACGCAAGTGATGTTAAAAAAGCATTAGAAACATTACGTTAATACGTTCACGTGGGCTTTCCTCGAAGCCCACGTGTTTAGTTTCTCACTGAAATCGTACAGCCCACCCACTCTTCACGAATGGCATCACTGGCTTGAGGTTCATTTTTAATCAGTCTATTGGGGGCTATTTTGTATTTTGTTGTAAGGTTTTGAACGATCACATCAGCCCGTTTAAGCGCTAAAGACTGAAGTGCTGCTGGCACTATGGTAGTGTTCTCAGCAATTTTTGAAATTAAATTATCATTGATAGCACCAATATCCAAATTTTCATCTTTGTAGGATTTTAGGAGCTTATTGTAATCATCATTAGAGTATTTTTGAAGAAAGAGTTTTTTGATGGCTTTGCCATAACTATCATCTTCTTTACTCTTTTTAGGAGTTATTGCTTCTATTTGTGCGGTCACATTTTGCTCTTGAAGTGCTTTGGTGTCAAGTGCTTCGTTGAAACTTGGTGTAATGATAAGATTGAGCTCACTTCTCTTTTCCAAAATCTGCTGGTATTGCACCATTTTTTCCTCTTCTGAGTCAATAAGCGCATATTCTCCTGCCGCAAAATCAATACTTTTAAGATTTTCAGTTTCGATACCGAGGATAGAACCTAAGAGTTTAAATGGCGAGGTTGCAATGCTTCCGATGAGATTTCCAATAGCTTTCCACACGATGCTTCCATAACGAAATTCAGGGTCATTCAGATCGCCACTGACGGGAAGATCAAGGTCAATTTGCCCTTTCGAATCTTTTAAAATAGCAATGGCAAGTCCTAAGGGGAGGTTTGGAGCATCCTTACTTTCAATTTTATCGCCTAGCGTGAGAGAGTCTAGGTTGATCTTATTGGCACCTTCCATCAATCCTTTTTTAATTTTATAGTTTAGATCCATTGAGAGTTTGCCTTCTTTGATCGCATAGCCTATAAATTTACCTGTATAGGGCGAGAGGGAAGGCATATCAATGTTTTTAAAGAGAATTTTGAGTGTTGCTCGGTTTTTAAAATCAAACGGTAAAATCGATCCATCAATTTTTGCGTAGCCGTATTTGTCAACTTTTCCCTCCAGTTTTAATACGGAAGGCTTGGTGTTTTTGGTATCGAGTGTTGACATAGACCCATTTAAACGGTCAGCGAAAGTGGCAAATGGAAGTAGCAAAGAGGCATCTTTAAAATGGGTGGTTCCTCGTTTAAGGATGATATTTCCGATGTAGAGAGACATAGTCTCATTCTTTGTTGTTGATGTTTTTTTCGTGTTAGAAGGTGTTTTTGATGGAGTTGATGAGGTTTTCAAGAGATTGGAAAAATTAGTTGTGCCATCTTTTTTGATATCAAGATTGATATAGGGTTTATCCAGAGCAACACTTTGAATACTTAATGTTGCAGGAGAAAGCGTGTAAGAAAAATTGGAAAAATTGAGTGTTTCCCAGGCAACAAGAGAATTTTTAAATTTATCAGCGAGTGAAAATTTAGAGACGGTTGCATCACCTTCAATTTTGAAAGTTGTTTGTTGGTCAAAAGAAGCTTTAATCTTAGAATTGAGTGATAATGCGCCATCTTGAATAAGTGTTGTTGTGTACAGGGCAATATAGGGTTGTGCTTTTTCCAAAGAGAGTTTATTAGCATTAACGGCTATATCTAACGAAGCAGTTGAGGGAATAAAAGTTCCTTTGAAGTTTAAAGTAGCAGTCGTATCCAGGGTACTGTTAAAATCATAGGTAATAGGATTGTTCATGTCTTGCGTGATATTTTGTGCGGTTAATTTTAAGGGAGCAAAATGGGCAGGTGTACTTTTCACATTTTGATCACGCACATCAACAGTTGCCTCCTTAACTTCTAATGTTTTAAGGGCAAATTTCCAAGTGCTATTGGTCTCTTGTTTGGCAGATGATTGTATTTTTGCCTGAGTTGATGCGCTTTTAGGCGTAAAAAGACGTACTAAATTAAGCGTGTAATCTTTTTCCAATTGAAGATCTACAAAGGGTTTGGTAATCGTGGCTTTTTCAATGCTAGTATTGGAAGTTTGTAAGTCAAAATCGATGGTTTCAAGATTAAAGGAAGGTACTTCAATAACGGTTTTATTCTCATTATCTACCAAGCGGACACTGTCTAAGGAGGCAGAAGCTTTTTCCAATGAAACAAGTGGTTTTTCTTTGCTAAGATCAATGGAAAAAGGAACTCTAAGTGAAAGTTCTCCTTGTGTAAGTGTTATTGGAATGGTTGGTAATACGTATTTCCAAAAGCTTGAGAGAGGGAGATGTACAATATTGAGTTCGCCGTAAAACTTGAGTGGTTCAAAAGAAGCGCTACTTGCAATTGAGATTTTTTCTTCGCTTTGAAACATCACTTTAAGAGCATGAATACTAAGATCATCTTTATAAAAACTGAGGTTGTTGACCGTGTAATTTATAGGGCCTATGTCAAATTTAAAAGGAATACTTGGACGTTCATCTGTGAATGTGGATTGAGCATTTTGGATTTCAACATGTTCAATGATAAAAGGCATGGCAAGACTATTATCGTGCGTAGTCGTGTTGTCATCTGAGCTGCTCTTTGGAAAAATATTTAAAAGCGCTAGATTACCATTCGTGTCAATTTTTAGATCAACAAAAGGCTTGTCGAGGAGCAATGATTTGATAAAAAACTCTTTTTTGAACAAAGAGGTTGGCTCATAATTAACATATAAATGCTCTAAAGATATAACACTACTTCCCTTGGTATCGTGGAGTGCTAAATTGTTTACATGTAATTCAAACGTGAAAGGGTTAAAGAGTACTTTTTCGATTGAAATTGAAAGACCCAGTTTCTCTTGAAGAAGAATAGGGAGCTTAGTTTGTGCCCACCATGGAAGGATAATGAAACCGCTCAGTGTATAGAATGCGGGAAGAAAAATTAACCAGAATAGAACACTCTTAAGACACTTTTTTAGCATCGTACACTCCTTTTTAAGGGCTTATTTATTATACAATAAATTGAAACATTTCTATTTAAAAACCATATTAGTTTTATAAGGATAGATGGATTATATGTTACCTATGTTATACTTTTCAAAATTTATACTCTTAAAGAAATACCATGCTCGTTCATATTTGTTGCTCCGTAGACAGCCACTTTTTTTTTGCAAAAACTTCAACAAAATTACCCTAATGAGAGGTTAATTGGCTTTTTTTATGACCCTAATATTCATCCTTTCAGTGAGTACAAATTAAGGCTTTTGGATGTCAAACGCAGTTGTAACAAGCTGGGAATTGTTTTACATGTAGGCGATTACAATTATGAAGGGTGGCTTGAAGCGATTCGAGGGTTAGAACATGAGCCTGAAAAAGGCAAACGCTGTTCAGTGTGTTTTGATAACAGGTTAGAAAAAACTGCACAAGAAGCACTTAAAATAGGTGAAAAAACGATAACAACTACCTTACTAACAAGTCCTAAAAAATCACTGGAGCAGTTAGAAAAAGCTTTACGTGCCATTGCCCAAAAATATGAGCTTGAAATCGTTGCACCTGATTTTAGAAAAGGTGGAGGTACTCAAGAACAGTTTACACAAGCAAAAGAGGCAATGCTTTACCATCAAAATTATTGTGGTTGTCTGTTCGCTTTGGGTGTGCAAAGAGAGCAACAACAAAAATGGGCAGATGAACTGAGTTCGCCTCTACGCCCTCAAATACTTCCTGCTTCTATTGAGGAACGCACTGTTTTGTATGAAAAAGTGATAGCGCTTGAAGCAAACGAGACTCCTTTTAAATTGGTTCGTGAAAAGTTTTTAAATTATAGATTGCTTCGTGCATGGGTGAAAAGGAGTGACAAAGAGGTTATCCCTAGTTATATCTTATTTTACTCTACATGTAAAAAAGAGTTTATTAAAACCAATGTAGAGTTTATAGCACAAGGCGTTGGATTTTTAGCAAAAGAAGAAGCGCGTTTTATTTCGCTTAAAACGTTTAATACGCTAGCCAATACAGACTATAAAACACTCAAAGAAATGCTACAAAATCCCCCAACGGTAGAAATAGAAATAGCTTTTAGAAACACCTACCTAAAGTCGATAGTTGCTTCATTAACTCCGCTTGTCATATTGGATGAGGTTAAAATGGACTCTTATGAACTCTTCATTCAGAGCAAAACCTATCAAGACATTAGAGAAAATTTAGTATTAATTGGCTAAAATATTAGAATTTTGTTAGAAGGTTTCAAAGATGTTAATTGATGTTGTAGAGATTCAAAAAATACTTCCCCATCGCTTTCCTTTTTTACTTGTGGATAGAATTACTGCACTTACGCCAGGTGAGTCTATCGAAGGATTTAAAAATATTACAATAGGTGAGCAGATTTTTCAAGGACATTTTCCTGATCATCCAATTTACCCTGGTGTTATGATTATTGAGGGTATGGCACAAGCTGGTGGCGTGCTTGCGTTTAAAAGCATGGATGAAGAGAAGCAAGAAGAGACGCAAGAAAAAGTGGTTTATTTTATGAGTATCGATAATGCCAAATTTAGAAGTCCTGTAAAGCCAGGAGATCAGTTAGTGTACAAACTTAATGTTCTAAAACACAGAGGTAATATCTGGGTTTTAGATGCCAAAGCCTATGTTGACGACAAACTTGTCGCCGAAGCAGAGCTTAAAGCTATGATAGTGGACAAATAACATGCCAAACATTCATCCAACTGCCATTGTTGAAGAGGGAGCGAGTTTAGCGGACGATGTAAAAATCGGAGCTTATGCTTTTGTATCCAAAGATACCATACTTAAAAGTGGTGTTGAGGTGATGCAAGGAGCACAAATCTATGGTGTGACTAAAGTTGGTGAGGATACAAAAATTTGTCCTTACGCCGTTATTGGTATGCCGCCACAGGATATTGGGTATAAACCTGAAGATGATGTTCGTGTTGAGATAGGTCGTAATGTCATGATTCGTGAATTTGTAACGATTAATGCTGGAACCAAAAAAGGTGGTGGCGTGACAAGAATTGGCAATAACTGTTTTATTATGATTTATTGCCATATCGCACATGATTGCCAGGTCGGCAATAATGTTATTATGGCAAATAATGCAACACTTGCAGGACATGTGCATATAGGTTCTTTCACCGTCATTGGGGGTATGACTCCGATTCATCAGTTTGTCCATATTGGAGAAGGTGTTATGATTGGAGGAGCAAGTGCCATTAGCCAAGATATTCCACCATTTTGTTTAGCCGAAGGAAATCGCGCGGTTGTTCGAGGTCTTAACAGTGTTGGTTTAAAACGTCGTTTTGAGCGTGATGACATCACTGCAATTCAAGGTGCTTATAAACAACTGTTTAGAAGCGAAAACGCTATAAAAGAGACAGCGGCTAAATTATTAGCGAGCGAAACAAACGAAAAAGTGTTGCAAATGTGCAATTTTATTATGGAATCCACACGAGGCATTCCATTTGAGAGGAAAAATAATGGTCAATAGAGAGTGTAGTTTTTGCGGCACCAAAGAGAGTAATGACACCCGTTTAATCGCAGGCGATGACGTTTTCATCTGCGAACATTGTGTTATTTCTGCCCATAAAATCTTTTTTGGAGAAATTCCAGAGCCTTCCGTAAGCAATAGCGAAGAAGCTTTTGATCAAGAACTTCTAGCTCCAAAAGAGTTAAAAAAAGTGCTTGATGATTTTGTCATCGGGCAAGACCAAGCTAAAAAGATTTTTTCAGTCGGCGTATATAACCACTATAAGAGAATTTTCAAACAAAGCACCATTCAAGATGATACCGAAATTTCTAAATCGAATATCTTACTCATTGGACCAACAGGTAGCGGTAAAACGTTAATGGCACAAACCTTAGCACGCTTCTTAGATGTTCCAATTGCGATTTCAGATGCAACCAGTTTAACCGAAGCGGGTTATGTGGGTGAGGATGTTGAAAATATTCTCACCAAATTGCTTCAATGTGCCAATGGCGATATTAAAAAAGCAGAGCAAGGTATTGTTTTTATCGATGAGATCGACAAAATTGCGCGTATGAGTGAAAATCGCTCCATCACCAGAGATGTTTCAGGTGAAGGTGTGCAACAAGCACTGCTTAAAATCATCGAAGGTAGTGTGGTTAATATCCCACCTAAAGGCGGACGTAAACACCCTAACCAAGATTTTATTCAAATTGATACGACAAACATTTTATTTGTTTGTGCTGGTGCATTTGATGGCTTGGAAGAGATTATCAAACGTCGTATCGGCAAAAATGTGCTTGGTTTTGAGCAAGAAAAACGTACAAAAAGTCAAGATGCAGGACTCTTTGATCTTGCAGAACCCGATGATTTAGTGCATTATGGTTTGATTCCAGAGTTGATTGGACGTTTACATGTAACGGCAAAACTTTCACCGATTACGCAAGAAGATATGGTACGTATTTTAACAGAACCTAAAAATGCGATTTACAAACAGTATCGAAAACTTTTTGCGATTGATAATGTTGAACTCTCTTTTGAAAAAGAGGCATTGGATTCCGTGGCAGAACTTGCGATCAAACGAAAGACTGGAGCGCGAGGGCTTCGAAGTATTATAGAAGACATTATGGTTGATGTGATGTATGAACTTCCCGAACTAAGTGGCTATGAAGTGGTGATTACAAAAGATGTAGTGACAAAAGGTGAAAAACCACTTTATATTAAAAAAAGATAAAAAAAAGTGCGTAAAAAAGGAATAGAGAGATGATTTTGGACAAGATAATAGGATTCTTCTCAAGTGATATGAGTATCGACCTTGGAACGGCTAATACCTTGGTATTGGTCAAAGGTAAAGGTATTATTATCAATGAGCCTTCCGTCGTCGCTGTACAACGTAATCGCTATGGTAAACAAAATATCTTAGCGGTGGGTAAAGAGGCTAAAAATATGGTGGGAAAAACACCAGGTGACATTGAAGCGATCCGTCCAATGCGTGATGGCGTTATCGCTGATTTTGATATGACAGAGAAAATGATTCGTTATTTCATTGAAAAAGCGCACCGCAGAAAAAGTTTTTTACGTCCTCGTATTATCATCTGTGTTCCTTATGGTTTGACGCAAGTGGAGCGCAAAGCGGTACGTGAATCTGCGATGAGTGCTGGGGCACGTGAAGTTTTCTTGATCGAAGAGCCTATGGCCGCAGCCATTGGTGCAGGACTCCCGGTACGTGAGCCACAAGGAAGTTTGGTCGTTGATATCGGTGGTGGTACGACTGAAATCGGTGTTGTATCCTTAGGTGGTCTAGTTATCAGCAAATCCATCCGTGTTGCGGGTGATAAGATCGATATGGCCATTGTGGATTATGTTAAGAAAAAATACAATCTTTTGATTGGTGAGCGAACCGGTGAAGAGATTAAAATTGCCATTGGTACAGCCGTTCCTATGGATGAACCTATCTCTATGGTGGTTAAAGGAAGGGATCAAGTCAGTGGACTTTTAAGCCGTATTGAGCTTACCAGTGAAGATGTTCGTGACGCGATTAAAGAGCCACTTAAAGAGATTGCTGATGCACTTAAAGATGTCCTTGAAGTGATGCCTCCTGATCTTGCGGGGGATATCGTTGAAAATGGTGTTGTTCTAACCGGTGGTGGTGCATTGATTCGTGGTTTTGATAAATACCTTTCAGACATCGTGAAGTTACCTGTCTTTGTTGCTGATGAGCCACTTTTAGCGGTTGCAAAAGGTACAGGAAAAGCACTCGAAGAGATTGAACTTTTACAACAATTGTCGAATGAGTAAATTTAAAATCATTATTTTGCTTTGTATCTTTGTGTTCGTATCGTTTCGGTACAGCACAGATGCAAGGCACATTATAGGTGGCATCAATACAAAAATTCTTGCTTCCTATGGTGATATAAAAATGCAAATTGAAGCTAAAATCAATGAACATTTTGCTCAACAAGAAGAGATTCAGCGATTACGTACCGAAAATCAGGCATTGCAAAAATCAGCCGTTCTCTCCATTGCTTTTGCAAGTAAACTGAGCGATATGCTTAAAGAACATAATGTTACAGCGTACAATCCTCATGTGCGTATGATTCAATCCATTGGGTATACCAATTTGAATGATTACGGCAAAGTGTGGTTAAAGTTCGATGACTTTAATCAAAGTAAAATTTATGGACTATTACAACAAGGATACGCAGCAGGCATTGTAGTCTCAAACGATGGGCATCCTCAAGGGTTACTTTTAAGTGATCCCAAATCCATATTTGCTGTTTATATTGGAAATCAAAAAATGCAAGGTGTTGCGCAAGGTAATCGCAAAGAAGTGCTTGTTAAGTATATTTCTCAATGGTTACAGCCACAAGTGGGGGATGAAGTCATTACCAGCGGACTGGATGGAATTTTCTTTGAAGGTATAAAAGTGGGAGTCGTAACGGAAGTCATCGATGAGGAGTCTTCAAAAACGGTGGTAGTAAAACCCTATGCAGCGCCACATGTACCAGCGTATATGCATGTTATTATGCAAAACTAGTCTTGAATCCAGAGCCTTTGAGGCATTGGGTTGAATACTACATGTAGATTAAAGGAAAAAGATGCCAAAACGTCAAGATATTAAAACCATATTATTAATCGGATCAGGTCCTATTGTAATCGGACAGGCATGTGAATTTGACTATTCAGGAACTCAAGCAGCAAAAACTTTAAAAGAGCTCGGATACAGAGTTGTACTTGTTAACTCCAATCCAGCCACTATTATGACAGACCCTGAATTTGCAGATCGCACTTATATTGAACCTATTACACCTGAAGTGATTGCCCGTATTATTGAAAAAGAGAGTGTCGATGCTGTTCTTCCAACGATGGGTGGACAAACTGCACTCAATGTCGCAATGACAATGCATGACCAAGGAATGCTCAAAGATATTATATTCTTAGGAGCCAATCCAGAAGCGATTAAAAAAGGTGAAGATAGACAAGCTTTTAAAGAAGCTATGATTAAAATAGGTATGGATTTGCCAATCAGTGCTTATGCTTATAATCTAGAAGATGCGTATGCGGCGGCTGATAAAATCGGATTTCCCCTTATTATTCGTGCCTCTTATACCTTAGCAGGCGGAGGTAGCGGCGTTGCGTATAACATTGATGAATTTAAAGAGCTTGCAATGGCAGGTCTTGATGCGAGTCCAATTAACGAGATTTTGATTGAAGAGTCTCTGCTTGGTTGGAAAGAGTATGAGATGGAAGTTATTCGTGACCATGCCGATAACTGCATTATCGTCTGCTCCATCGAAAACTTTGACCCAATGGGTGTGCATACGGGAGATTCGATTACCATCGCACCAGCACTGACTTTGACCGACAAAGAGTACCAACGTATGCGTAATGCTTCGTTTGCGATTCTTCGTGAAATTGGTGTAGATACGGGAGGAAGTAACGTACAGTTTTCCATCTGCCCTGAAACAGGTCGAATGACGGTTATTGAAATGAACCCTCGTGTCAGTCGTAGTTCAGCCCTTGCTTCAAAAGCAACAGGCTATCCGATTGCCAAAGTGGCAACACTTTTAGCCGTTGGTTTTACCCTTGATGAAATCAAAAATGATATTACTGGAACCGCGGCAAGTTTTGAGCCAGTCATTGACTACATCGTGACTAAAATTCCTCGCTTTACGTTTGAAAAGTTCCCTCTTGCCGATTCAACACTGACCACTTCAATGAAGAGTGTGGGCGAGGTTATGGCGATTGGTCGAACGTTTAAAGAGTCTTTCCAAAAAGCGCTTTGCTCTCTTGAAACCAATTTAAGTGGATTTGAAAGCCTTAAAGTGGACGAAGATAAACTCAAAAATGAGATCAGAAGACCAAACTGCGATAGAGTGCTCTATGTGGGTGAAGCATTCCGCAGAGGCTATAGCGTTGAAGATGTATTTAATTTAAGTAAAATTGATCCATGGTTTTTAGGCCAAATTAAAGAAATTATTGATTTTGAGAGCAAAATTGATATGTTTATTCTCAACGATGAAAAATTGTTACGCCAAGCCAAAACAATGGGCTTCTCCGACAAAATGATCGCAAAACTCATCAACAAAGAGGACAATTTAGAACTCACAACCAATGACATCTATTTTGCACGTAATAAACTGGGCATTGACTTTGAATACAATGAAGTTGATACATGTGCGGCAGAGTTTAAAGCTCTTACCCCGTACCTTTACTCAACCACCAATGTGACCAAATTGCCTTTACATGTAAAAGAGAAAGAGACACAGAAAAAAGTCATGATTATCGGCGGAGGTCCTAACCGTATTGGTCAAGGCATTGAGTTTGACTACTGTTGCGTTCATGCTGCGTATGCGCTAGGTGACATGGGTGTGAAAACCATTATGTACAACTGTAACCCTGAAACCGTTTCGACCGACTATGACACCAGTGATATTCTCTATTTTGAACCGATTGATTTTGAACATGTTAGAAGTGTTGTTGAAAAAGAAAATCCAGATGGTGTGATCGTTCATTTTGGTGGACAAACACCTTTAAAACTTGCTAAAAAACTCACCGTTATGGGTGCAAAGATCATCGGTACAACAGCGCGTGTGATCGATATGGCAGAAGATAGAGAAAAATTTTCGAAATTTATCACCGAAAATAACATCAAACAACCTAACAATGCAACCGCAACGAGTGAAGAAGAGGCAATTGAAAAAGCAAAAGAGATTGGTTACCCTGTTTTAGTACGCCCAAGTTATGTTTTGGGTGGACGTGCGATGCGTATCGTTTACAATGAGAGCGAACTTAGAACCTATATGAATGAAGCGGTGAGCGTGAGCCACAATTCACCTGTGTTGATTGACCAATTCTTAGATCGCGCCATTGAAATCGATGTTGATGCCATTTGTGATGGTAAAGAAGTCTACATCGGTGGCATTATGCAACACATCGAAGAGGCGGGCATTCACAGTGGCGATAGCGCATGTTCCTTACCTTCTATCAGCCTTAGTGATGCACTTTTAAGTAAAATTGAATCCCAAACCAAACAAATCGCGTTGAACCTTGGCGTTGTAGGCTTGATGAACATTCAATACGCGATCTACCAAGACGATGTCTATATGATCGAAGTCAATCCTCGTGCTAGCCGTACCGTACCGTTTGTTAGCAAAGCGACGGGTATTCCAATGGCTAAAGTAGCCACTCGCGTGATGTACCAAGGCAACCTTCGAGAAGCACTTTCATTTTACGATAAATTTGATGTGGTTCGTGAAGGCAATGGCATCTTAAAACCTAAAAAGTTTGATCATGTTGCGGTAAAAGAAGCGGTTTTCCCATTCAATAAACTCCAAGGTGCAGACCTGATTTTAGGCCCTGAAATGAAATCAACGGGTGAAGTTATGGGCATCAGTCGCAACTTCCCAGCATCGTTTGCCAAAAGCCAAATTGCTTCAGCCAACGTGCTTCCAAAAAGTGGTTCTGTCTTTATCTCTTTGGTTGACATCGACAAATCGTTTGCAAAAGAGATCGGCACAAAATTTGAAGCGCTTGGCTTTAAAGTCATCGCAACGGGTGGAACGCACAAAGCCTTACAAGAAGCAGGTGTCAATGCAGAGTTTGTCTATAAAATCTCTGAAGGTCGCCCAAATATCGAAGATAAACTCAAAAATGGTGACATCGCCCTTGTGATTAACACGAGCGATAATAAATCAAGCAAAGACGACGCGAAGAAAATTCGCCAAGCCGTGCTTCGCTTTAAAATTCCTTACTTTACCACCGTTTCTGCGGCATCTGCTGCAACGACAGCGATAGAGTACATTCAAGATAAAAGTGCGCTTGAACCACGCGCATTACAAGACTATTTAAACTAGAAAACCATGAACCCCGACCTTGTTTATCTCACGCAAACAGAGACAACGGTGGGGTTCCTCTCCCAAAACTCTGAAGCACTTGTTCGCACAAAAAATCGCCCGCAAGGCAAACCATTTCTTATTAGTGTTGACTCACTGAACACGCTTCGTTCGTTTACCAGAATCCCAAAGCACCATAAAAACCGCGTCCGAAAAGCTCAAAAAACAACCTTTGTTTACCCGTGTGGATTAGCCATTCGTGTGGTTAAAGATGCAGAACATTTGCAGTTCTTGAAAAAGTTTAAGTGGAGTTATTCTACTTCGTCCAATCCCAGTGGAAAGGGCTTTGATGAAGTTTATGCGCAAGAAAAAGTGGATGTCATACTCTTTACATGTAAAGGTTTTTTTGAGTCTAAACCCTCTTCGATTTTGAAGCTTGGAAAAAGAAAAATGAGGAAATTACGGTAATGAACCTGCACAAACTTAAAGAGGTAGAAGTCTATTTTTTGGAACTCTATCCACAAGGTTTTAAAGATGTCGGACTTTTGCCCATCATCAAACGTCACAATACCGCCAAAATCGGCGAGCAAGTTCGTGAGCTGTTTGCCAAAGAGAACTTCACACAGCCTGAGCTCATCTGCGAAAACTTCACCAAAATCGTCTCAAAATCAACCCTTATATCACTCTTTGAAAAACCAAAAGTACGCGATATGGTCAAATCAATGCGCATGGAGCGAAGAGATATGTTCGCTATTGGTCTGTATGAACTGCTTTACGGCGACAAAAAAGAGGGATTTGAAACCTTGGTAGAGGTGCTCTCATTTTACAGTTTGGCAAAATGGTCACTCGTAACGCTCATTCCTTATTATTTCTACAGAGACAAAGAGTTTTTTATCAAGCCTACAACCACCAAAAATATCATCACCTTTTTTGAGATCGAAGGTTTAGTCTATAAGCCACGACCGAGCTATGAATTTTACGTGAAGTATGCAAAAGTCTTGGAGAGCATGAGAGCAGAAGTCAGCGAGAAGATCAGCCCACATGACAATGCAGGTTTTACGGGATTTTTGATGATGGCGATGGAAGAGTAATTAAGTTTTAAACAAATTTTTTCATCTTTGCATGTAAAATTAAAATGGAGGAGAAAATTAAAAGTTTATCCCTCCCCCCCAATTTTCATTGTGGTATTTCATTATTTTTAATTATTTTCGACAATTCATCATGTCTTTTTTTCTCATTTTGATCGGTTTTTCGTACTATTGCATATAATAAAAAGATAAACCAAAATAATGTTAATAGGATAGTATATATTATATTATTTAATTTTAGTGTTAATATCTCGAAAAGGAAATAAGAGCTAAAAAAAGGCATATAGTAAATCAATGGTAAAATTTAGACTAAATTTTTTTTTCTGCCCAATGATAATAATTCTTTTTTTCCTTCTCCTGTACTAATGATGAATTATTTTGTGGAAAAAAACGTGCATATTTCCGATCCATTTTCAATTCATTAAGCGCTATAATTTCTGCCAAACGACTAAATATTATAAAAGGTGTTCGTAAAGATTTTAAAACAAAAAGACCAAGTGCATAGAATATAGCTAGAAAAATGAAAACAAATGTTGCGTTTTCATTTAATTTTAAAATAGCAAGAAGCCCACCAGTAATGATCATTGTTGTCGCAACAAAATGCCATCGTTGAATTTCTGCATGACGGGCGTGTAACCAATATTGTTCATAAATTTTTTCATAATTACAGTCCATAGTTTTATCCTTAATATTTTAGTTTCAACAATTATACAATTTTTCATGATAAAGCAATGTATCTAGCTACTAAAACTCTCACCATACTTAGACACATAATATTATAATAAGGAAAGCTAAACATTTAGATTTTTTTATTGAAGAACTCCTCCACCCTTTTTGTCTTTACATGTAAAATCTTAAACCTTACATCTTCCCCGTAATCTTCCGAATCGCCAATGAAGCCAGCGTTAAACCAAACGACGCAGTGACGCACATCAAACTCCCCATCTCTTTACAAATAGGTTTTTCATCGGAAAATACCGTTAAAAATGAGCCTTGAAAGCCTGTTTTTTTAAGCCCGTCTCTAAAGCCTTTTGCTAGCATATCGCCATACGTGTCCCAGATGGGGGCGTAGTGAATTTTGGTAGGGTCTATTTTTTTTGCGCCGCCTGCGGAGCTGAGTAGTTTGGTGTGGGCTTTGTGTGCCACTGCGATTTTGGCTTCCATATCGTCTATCGCGTCAATGACGATGTCGTAGGGTTCAAAGTCAAAACTCTCCACCCATTCAGGGGTGACTTTTGCCACAATCGGTGTGATGCCTTTATAAAGGCTTGCCATATGCAAGACTTTGACTTCACCAACCGCTTCAGAGCCCAGTTGCCTGTTTTGATTCGTCACATCGTAGGTATCAAAATCAACGATGGTGATGTCACTCACACCTGTGCGGTAAAGTGCATCCAAACACGGACTTCCGACACCTCCGACACCCAAAAGAAGGACTTTTGCCTTTTGGAGTTTTTCAAAATCTTCGCCAAAAACACGTCTGACACGAGAGTAACGATCTTCCATTATTTTATCCACTCTTTTAAGGCTTCTAGTTCATCGTGCGCGGTCATATCGAGTTTGATCGGGGTGATGGAGACATAGCCATCATCAATGGCGCTGAGGTCACAGTCATCTGTGAGACCTTTTTTCCACTCAAGCGTATGAACGCCAAGCCAATAATATTCTTCACCTCGTGGGTTGCGATGCAGATGCGCGTCATTGCCATACATTCTATAGCCTGCACGGGTAATTTTATAGCCTTTGCATTCTTCGGGTTTAAGCGGAGGAATATTGACATTTAGAAAGCGACGCTCTGCAAGAGGAAAGGTGCCATCTAAAATGCGTTTAGCAAGGTCGTACACGGTTTGCTCTGCAAGATCATAACCATGAGTGAGCTCGATGTTTTGAGGCCCACCCGTGTAAACTTGGGAGATAGCAATGGCGGGAACGCCATGCAATGCCGCTTCCATTGCCGCACTCGCTGTGCCACTGTACGTGATATCTTCACCTAGGTTAGAACCTTTGTTGATGCCACTGACGACTAAATCAGGTTTTGAATCACCTTCAAAAAGGGCATTGAGTGAGAGATAAATACAGTCGGTGGGCGTACCATCATCGAGTTTGAAAAAGTCATCGCCAATCGCAATAAAGCGAAGAGGGCGTGTGAGCGTGAGTGAGTGTCCGCAGGCGGATTTTTCAGAAGTAGGTGCTACAATGGTCACTTGTCCTAAAGGACGAAGTGCACGAGCAAGAGCGTGAAGTCCAGTGCTTTCAAAGCCGTCGTCATTGGTAATTAAAATACGTTTCATTGAAATGCCTATTTTTTATTTACATTATAACGAAATGGGCTTACATTTTTAAGAGATTTTTGTATAGACTTCGTTTTAAAGAATAGACTTTTTTGATAACCTACTATAAAAGGTACGATTTTGAAATTACTTGTTTCCGCTCTAGAGCCATCCGCCAATTTACACTTAGAACCTATTTTAAATGCACTGGAGCAGTGTGAATTGTATGGCATCTTTGATGAGCGTTTTGGGAAACCGTTGCTACCAAGCAAAGCTTTTTCAATTATGGGATTTTTAGATGCTTTGCCGAAAATTCGCAAAGCTAAAAGAGCTATTAAAATGATGGCACGAATGAGTTTTTTTGTGGATAAAGTTTTGTTGATTGATTCGCCTGCATTTAATCTTCCTTTGGCAAAAGCCATTAAAACGATCAACCCCAATGTCGAAATTATCTACTATATATTGCCACAAGTCTGGGCATGGAAGTCTAAACGTGTTGCAAAAGTGGAAAAATATTGTGATGTACTGGCGTCTATTTTGCCCTTTGAACAGCAATTTTATACCAAGGCAACCTATGTTGGGAATCCTCTGTTGGATGAGATTCCGTTTTTTAAACTTAGAGCGGAAGAAACTGGGGTGATCGCCTTTTTGCCGGGTAGTCGCAAAAGTGAGATCCGAAGTCTCTTCCCTATCTACAAAGAGGTTGCTTCTCGCATAGAAGGCAAAGAGAAGTTGCTGGTGATTCCTCCACATTTTGACTATCGTGAAATTGTGGATATTTATGGTGATATTCATGACTTTAAAATTTGTCGCAATACCTATGAAGCGTTTGAAAAAAGTGAGTTTGCGTTTGTTTGTTCTGGAACGGCAACGCTGGAAGCAGCACTTGTCGGTGTACCTTTTGTATTGGCGTATAAAGCAAAAGCGTTTGATTATTGGGTTGCTCAACAGTTTGTAAAACTCAAACATGTAGGACTTGCCAATATTATTTTCGATTTTGAAAAGATGGAACCGTTACATGTAGAGTTATTGCAAGAAGATGTTTTTGCCGATAATCTACTAAAAGCCTATGAAAATATGGACAAAGAGGCATTTTTTAACCATGCCAAAAAAACTTCGAGCAATGCTAAGCCACGGTAGTCAAGAGGCAATGATAAGCATAATGAAGGTATAATGTAAAGATATAAGGAGTTAAAAATGAGTACTAAAGAGCCGATGACCGAATACGGTTACCAAAAATTAACGAATGAATTATCTGACTTAAAAAAAACGCCAACGACCTGAAACAGTCATCGAACTTGATATTGCACGAAGTCATGGTGATCTTAAAGAGAACTCAGAATACCATGCCGCGAAAGACCATTTGGCATTTTTAGATGGGCGCATTGGTGAGTTGAGCGATCTTGTTTCCCGTGCACAAGTTATTAATCCGAATTCCTATGAACATGATAAAATCCGTTTTGGCTCAACTATCAAATTAGAAAATACGGAGACGGGCGATGAACTGACCTATACCATCGTTGGGAGCACAGAGAGCAATCCTGATAGAGGGCTTATCTCCTATCATACGCCTTTATCTCAACAGCTTTTAGGGCATGGCGAAGGTGAAGAGGTAACCATTAAGTTGCCATCTGGTCAACAGATTTTTGAGATTTTAGAAGTTATTTACATAGAGATTCAATTCGAGGAATAAAATATGGCAAAAATAGATGTAGCAATCATTGGTGCAAGCGGTTATACGGGCTTGGAACTGATGAAAATTTTGATCAATCATCCTCATTTTAACATTACTTACATAGCAACGACTGAAGGTGGGATGAAGGCGTCAGAACTACATCCTAGTTTATTGGGTGTTTTTGAGCAAGAGGTGTTAAAAGCCGATGCTTCAGAAGTTGCCAAACACGCTAAACTCGCTTTTTTAGCGCTTCCGCACAAAGCGGCGATGGGGTTTGCGAAAGAGCTTTTGGATTTACATGTAAAAGTGGTGGATCTCTCTGCGGACTATCGTTTGGAGCTTGAAGCGTATGAGAAACATTACTGCGAACATGAAGACAAAGAGCATTTAAAAGAGGCAGTGTATGGTCTTCCTGAGATCAACCGTGCCAAAATCAAAGAGGCGAATCTGATTGCCAATCCAGGGTGTTATCCTACGGCTTCGATTTTGGGAATTTTGCCGTTTTTGAGTTATCTTAAAAAAGATGCACCGATTTTTATTGATGCAAAAAGTGGTGTCTCTGGAGCGGGTAAAAAACCAACACCCACAGCGCATTTTGTGAGTATCAATGAAAATATCTTTGCATACAACCCTCTGAAACACCGCCATGAGCCAGAGATCGCTGAGAAATTGCGCTTGGTAAGCGGTCATCCGTTTGAAGTGAACTTTGTCCCTCATTTGCTTCCTGTCAGTCGTGGAATGTTGGTCAGTGCTTATTTACAAACCAATGAGGTCATTGATGCCAAAGCAACACTCCAAGCCTTTTATAAAAACGAGCGTTTTGTGCGTATCCGCGAAGTGCCTGTCGACATTAAATCAACCGCTGGAACCAATTTTTGCGATATTTTTGTGAGCCAAAAGGGCAAGTCCATTTTTGTTTCATCCAGTATCGATAATCTTTTACGTGGTGCTTCAGCACAGGCGGTGGTAAATGCCAATTTGATGTGTGGCTTTGAAGAGTCCGCAGGAATCCCCATTATCGCCTATGTCCCCTAATTTTATCATCCAAGAAGGAGCGCTTTTTATTGCTGACGCTCATGACTCAGACGAGCGCTCTTTCTTTTTTGATTTCCTTTTACATGTAAAACAAAATCCTCCACCCCAACTCTTTTTAATGGGCGACATGTTCGACCTTCTAGTGGGCAGTGTTGCCTATAGTGTTAAACAGTATCAGCGCTATATTGACCTGATTGACGAGATCGGGAAATGCTGTGAAGTCTACTATTTTGAGGGCAATCACGACTTTGACCTCTCTCAACTCTTTTTACATGTAAAAGTAATACCGATTGAGGAACAACCTTTTACATGTAAACTTCCTAGTAACCAAAGCTGTCTTTTACTGCACGGCGATAAATATGGAAGCTTTATTCACCGGTGTTATACAAAGATGATTCGTAACAAAGGTGTCTTAATCGTCCTGAATGTGTTGGACACATTGCTTCACGGTGCCATCTCTCACAAGATCCAAAAAGACCAGTGTAAAAAAATGTTGTGCAAGCCAATTGAGAATTTTGCAACGCTAATGCAACGCAAGCTGCATTTTTACCCAAAAGTGGACGTCATTGCCGAGGGTCATTACCATCAGAATACTGATTTTATGGTAGCTGGGACACATTATATCAATTTTTCATCTTTTGCGTGCAATCAAAGCTATTTTAGTGTACAATCTTCACCAGAGACAGAATTTGCGCAAAAGCAACTAAGGGGCTGCAATGGCTAAAGAAAGTATTTTAAAAGTAGGCTCCAATGAGATGGAGCTGGTGGACTTCCGCATTTTTAAAAAGGAAGCGAACGGTGTTTATGAGGGAATCTATGGTGTTAACGTTGCTAAGGTGCGTGAAATCATCAAAATTCCTAATTTGACAGAACTCCCAGGAGTTCCTGAATACATCGAAGGCATTTTTGATCTTCGTGGTATCGTTATTCCTGTTATTAACCTTGCCAAATGGATGAACATCAAAGAGCCTGATGATGGATCGATTAAACCTCGTATTATCATTACTGAGTTTAGCGATATCTTAATTGGTTTTGTGGTGCATGAAGCCAAACGTATTCGCCGTATCAGCTGGAAAGATATTGAGCCAGCATCATTTGTTGCAGGTATGGGGTCTCTTGATAAGAGTCAAATTACAGGTGTAACACGTATTGAAAATGATGAGGTACTTTTGATTTTAGATCTTGAAAGCGTGGTGCAAGCACTCGGTATTTATCAGCCAAAAATTGATGTGGAAGATAATGCTATTATCAAAGTAGAGGGTACAGCCTTGATTTTGGACGATAGTATGACTGCACGAAAGCTCGTCAGCGATGCGCTTAAAAAGATGGGGATGCGTGTTATCGAAGCAAAAGATGGTTCTGAGGGTTTAGAGCGCTTAAATGATCTTTATACAACGTATGGTGAGCATCTAACCGATGAAGTCAAAATTATTATTAGCGATGTTGAAATGCCTCAGATGGATGGATTTCACTTTGCAGCTAGTGTGAAAGAGGATGCGAGGTTTAAAAATATTCCAATCGTCTTTAACTCTTCCATTAGTGACCATTTTAGTGAGCTTAGGGGCAAAGAGGCGGGCGGTGAAGCCTATTTAACGAAATTTGATGCAGGTATCTTTTACAAAGAAGTTTCTAAAGTCATCAAATCACACGTGAAAACAGCACAATAGGGGTAGAACGATGGAAGATATTCAAGAAATTTTAGAAGATTTTTTGGTTGAAGCGTTCGAACTTATTGAACAACTTGATCAAAACTTAGTGGAGCTAGAGGGTAATCCAGATGATTTGGAACTCCTCAATAGTATTTTTAGGGTCGCACATACGATAAAAGGGTCGTCATCCTTTTTAAATTTCGATATTTTGACCGGCTTAACCCATCACATGGAAGATGTTCTTAACAAAGCACGACATGGTGATTTAAAACTCACACCAGAAGTCATGGATGTTGTTTTGGAATCTATTGACTTGATGAAAAGTTTGCTTCATGCCATTCGCGATAGTGGCAATGATACTTCTGCAGGTATTGACATTACAGACATTTGTCGCCGGTTAGACATTATTTCTAATGGTGATGTGGCTTCAACAACCGTTCAAGAGCTTGTGGACGAATCACCTGTTCCAGAGTCAGAAGAGAATGATAATACAGACTACTCAAAACTCAGCGACAAAGAGGTTGAAGACGAAATCGAACGTCTTTTGAAAATGCGTAAAGAAGAAGATCGTAAACGAAGAGAAAACAATGGTGTACCAAAAGCAGCTGCTGCTGTTTCGACTCCGTCCTTTGAAAGCTTAAAAGATCATGACGAAGACGATGAAACACCAAAAGTTGCAGAACCCGTCGTTACAAAACGAGCCGCTGCAGAAAATGCACCTGCTAAAAAAGAGTCTGCAAGTTCAATGGAGCAAACCATCAGAGTTGAGGTTAAACGACTCGATCACTTAATGAACCTTATCGGTGAACTTGTTTTGGGTAAAAATAGATTGCTCAAAATTTACGATGATGTTGAAGAGCGTTATGAAGGTGAAAAATTCCTTGAAGAGCTTAATCAAGTGGTTTCATCGATTTCACTCGTTACCACAGATCTTCAAATCGCGGTTATGAAAACCAGAATGTTACCGATTGCTAAAGTCTTTAATAAATTTCCAAGAATGGTACGTGATCTTTCACGTGAACTTGGAAAACAGATCGAGCTTGAGATTTCAGGTGAAGAGACAGAACTTGATAAGTCTATCGTTGAAGAGATTGGTGATCCTCTTGTTCACATTATCCGTAACTCATGTGACCATGGTATTGAAGATGGAGCGACGAGACGTGCTCAAGGTAAGTCCGAAATGGGACTTATTCAGCTCAAAGCATACAATGAGGGAAATCACATTGTTATTGAGATTACCGATGATGGTAAAGGGCTTGATCCTGATTTACTTCGCACTAAAGCGATTGAAAAGGGAATGATTACTGAGCGTGAAGCCGATGCGATGAGTGATAAAGAAGCGTATGCGTTAGTCTTTAGACCATCATTCTCAACCGCTAAAGTTGTCACCAACGTTTCAGGTCGTGGTGTGGGTATGGATGTTGTTAAGACTAACATTGAAAAACTCAATGGTATTATTGATGTCGATAGTGAAATCGGTCATGGTACGGTTATAAAGCTCAAAATTCCTCTAACGTTAGCGATTATTCAAGCCTTGTTAGTTGGTGCACAAGAAGAGTATTATGCCATTCCATTGGCATCGGTTTTAGAGACGGTTCGTATTCCTCTGGATGAGATTTATACGATTGAAGGCAAAAACGTTCTTAGACTTCGTGATGAAGTGCTTTCCTTAGTTCGCCTTTCAGACATCTTTGGTGTCAAGCAGGTGTATGAAGGTGGTGAGCATACCTATGTCGTTGTCATAGGCCTTGCTGAGTCTAAATTGGGTGTTGTCGTTGATACTTTGGTAGGTCAAGAAGAGATTGTTATTAAATCTTTGGGTGATTATCTCCAAGGTATTGAAGGCATCGCAGGGGCTACGATAAGGGGGGATGGGCGCGTAACACTCATTGTGGATGTTGCCGCTCTGATGAACCTTGCAAAAGGGATCACCGTTGATATTCGTGCAAGTGCAGAAGCGGTGGTTAAAACCAAAACCGTACCGAGCGATTACATTGTCTTAGCGGTTGATGATAGTGCTATGGATCGTAATATCATGAAAAAATCAATGGAGCCTATTGGCGTCAAAGTGCTTGAAGCCAGCAATGGCCAAGAGGCACTTAATATGCTCAAATCGGCTGAATACAGCATTGATGCGGTCCTAATTGATATTGAGATGCCACGCATGGATGGGTACACACTTGCGGGTGAAATTCGTAAATATTCGAAGTATAAAAACCTTCCATTGATTGCAGTAACATCACGTACATCTAAAGCCGATAGGCTAAGAGGTGTTGAATCAGGCATGAGTGAATATATCACCAAACCATACTCTCCCGAATACCTCGAGAGTGTTGTGCGAAAAAATATAAAACTATAAGTGGGGAAGTCACGATGAACGATAAACTAAATCAAATTCTTCAAAAACAGCAACAACAAGTTGATGAGCCACACAAAAAAGAGGATGATATTATTCAGCTGGTTGGATTCATTATAGGTCAAGAAGAGTATGCCGTGCCAATTTTGAGTATTCAAGAGATTATCAAACCGATCGAATACACCAGAGTGCCTAGCGTAACGACATATATTTTGGGTGTTTTTAACCTAAGAGGAAGCGTTATTCCTTTGATTGATCTAAGAAGCAAGTTTAAGATGGACCCTTCAAAAGTGACGGAGGATACACGTTACATTGTCATGAAAGGTTCAGATAATACCGCAGGCTTTGTGATTGATCGTTTGACCGAAGCGATTCGTATTAAAAGTAGCCGTATTGGACCACCACCAGAAACGATTCACGCGGAAAAAGGGATGGTTTATGGAATTGGTATGAGAGATGAGAATATCTTAACCATTCTGAAAGTGGAGCAACTTCTAAAAAGAGATTTTTAAATCAAAAAGGAGGTAGCCAAAAGAGATTTGGCTACCTTTACATGTAATGCTAAGATTGCAATAAATCTGCGACTAACTCAAAATTATTAGCACTCATCATATGAATTTTTGGATGCACTTTTTTTAATGCTAAAAAGGCATTACGTGAAAGTTCAAACCCTACTTTTTTCTCTTCTTCTTCACTTATTTTTTTAGCCTTTGCTAGCTTTTCCATCCAAAGGGGAGGGACATGAATACCTGGCACATGGGCTGCTAAAAATTGAGCTGTACGCAGTTTTACAATCGGAAAAAATCCTAAAATAAGTTGTGTTTGACTCTGCTCTTTATTGGCAGCTGATTTGGCATCTTTTAAAAGTTCCAAAAGCATGGTTGCATTTTCAACACTGTAAACCGGTTGGGTGATAATTCCTACCGCACCGTGTTCAATCTTTGTTGCCATTTTTTTCATCAAATTTTTAGGTGTATTAGCGTGCGCATTGCAGACGGCAAAAGGGTAGATAGATTTTGGTTGCGTTTTAAACGGTTTTCCAGAGTAATCAATTCCAGCATTAAAGCATTGAATAATCTCCAAAAGAAGGGTGCTATTGCCTTCAAAAACACCTTTGACTGAGGGTTGATCACTGGCACTTGCTGGATCACCTGTGAGACATAGGATCGTTCGTAAATCAAATGCATTTGCGCCTAAAAGATCAGATTGCAAGGCAACTTTGTTGCGATCTCTCATACTCATTGTGGAAATAACGGGTTTAGCAAAATGGGTTTGAAGCTTAAGTGCACCAAAAAGAGCATTAAATTTTAGCCGTGCAAGTGGGTTATCTGTAGTGCTAAAACCATCTACTTTTTTATCAAGTCCAAAAGCCGCAATCTTTTCAATAATAGGTTCGAATGTCGGTTCGTGCATAGGTGTTGTTTCAAGCGTTAAGAACGTGTCGTATTTTAGTTTTTCAATAAAAGAATCAATCATTTTTTTTCCATAGGTATGAGCTTTTGTGTATTATAACTTAAACAGGGTGCAAAATACTACACTAGTTTACAATCCATTAATCTCTCTGGGATACAATTTTTCTTTGAAACAGCCATTTTTTACAAAGAAAAAGGTTCGTTTTAAAATTTAAAAGAGGAGTATTCCTGTGAAAAAAATAGTGCTTATGCTAGGTGGTTTATCGATTTTAGGAGCAACGATGTTTGCTGATACTACTACTGACTTGAAAGCTGATAAACAGAAATTAGCAGCCGATAATCAACAAATCAAAGTGGATGAAAAACAACTCAAAACTGATAAAGTAAATAAAAACAAAGAAGCTATTGAAACAGATAAACAAAAATTAGCGACGGATAAACAACAAAAACAGACAGATAAAGCAAAATTAGAAGCGGACAAAGCTCAAAAAAAAGCAGAGAAAGCTTCTGCTAAACCACCTGTAAGTAATTAAAATACACTCAAGGCTAGTTTATCACTAGCCTCCTCCTCTTTTCTTCTCCTCCCCTATAAACTTCACTAAGCAAGATATTGCTATAATTGGCTTAAGAGAATACATTACAAAAGGATAATCGTGAAGTTATGCGTTTTTGATTTTGACTCAACACTGATGAATGGTGAAACCATTGATTTTTTAGCAAAAGAACATGGTGTTGAGAAAGAAGTCTCTATGATAACGGAAGCTGCCATGCGAGGAGAACTTGATTTTTTTGAGAGCTTAACCACGCGCGTAGGGCTTTTAAAAGGTATGAATGCAAGAAAAGCTGAAGAAATTTGTGCGTCATTACCGTTGATGAATGGTGCTAAAGAGGCGATTGCGGGACTGAAAGAAAAAGGTTATACCGTAGTTGTTTTTAGTGGGGGTTTTCGTATTGCAACCACTCCTGCAAAGGCAATTTTAGGATTTGATGTTGATTTTGCCAATATTCTACACGCTCGCGATGGTCATTTAAGTGGTCTTGTTGGTGGTGATATGATGTTTGGTTTTTCTAAAGGCGATATGCTAAAACGCGTGCAAAATCTTTTACATGTAAACTATGAAAATACTATTGCAGTAGGAGACGGGGCGAATGACATCTCCATGTTTGAGTGTGCCGCCAAAAAAGTGGCATTTTGTGCCAAACCCATTTTAAAAAATGCGGCCAATATTGTGATCGATGAGAAAGATATGCGTCATCTTCTCCAATTTATTTAAGAGAGCAAATTAATGTATAAGAATGATATTAAATTTTCGTTATGGTGTGATTTTGTTGAGCGAAGTTTTTTAGAGGGTGAATTTGGCGATTTGATCGAAAAAAAGATTGTTAATGCTGCCACCAGCAATCCTTCAATTTTTAAGTCTGCTTTTCTAGGCTCACCTGCATATACTGAGGATAAGGCAAAGCTTCATGGAAAATCTGCCAAAGAGATGTATGAAGCACTAGCGATTGGAGATATTCAACGCGCGGCTAAAAAGCTCTTACCACTTTATGAAAAAGGTGACGATGGTTTTATCAGCATTGAGGTTGATCCTTTCTTATGTGATGATGCAGAAGCAACCATTGAAGAGGGAAAACGTCTTTTTAAAGCCATTGGATATCCGAATGTCATGATCAAAGTTCCCGCAACAGAAGAGGGTTTTATCGCAATGGAAGCACTTTTAGGCGAAGGTATTAACGTCAATGCAACATTGATTTTCTCTGACCTCCAGACCAAATATTGTTTAGAGGCATTTGCACGTGCGAATGAAACTTTAGTGAAAAAAGGGACTAAAAAACTTCCTCAAGCGGTTATTAGTATCTTTGTGAGTCGATTTGATCGCAAACTGGATGAACACCTCAAAAAAATTGATTTTGTTCTTTCGCGTGTGGGTATTATGAATGCAATGAGAGCGTATGAGCTTATTCAAAATGCACAGCTACCAAATGTGAGAGCGTTGTTTGCTAGTACCGGTGTTAAAGGTGATGAATTAAGCCCTGATTATTATATTCGCGAACTATTGCTTCCAAATTCAATTAATACAGCACCATTGGGAACGATTAAAGCTTTTATCGGTTCGTCTAAAGAGTGTGAAGCTATTGAATTACGTTCTGATTGGATTGAAAACTTTTTTCACTCTCTTGCTGCAAATGGCGTTGATATGAATGTTGTGTGCGATGAGTTAATGGATGAAGGTCTAAGTGCCTTTAAAGATGCTTTTGTGGAGATTTTAGACGAACTAAAATAGCAAGGAAATCCGATGCAAAACGAGGTAAATGTTAGCGAACTTACGTTTGAGATGACCAAAAAGCTCAAATTTTATCTGAGTAAATTGGTAGAGCATCGCGGAAGTGATTTACATGTAAAAACGGGCACAACGATTAGAGGTCGAATTAACGGTGAAATTGTCTCTTTCTCCAGAGAGGTTCTTGCGTATCAAGAGGGGCTTACTTTAGCAAAAGAACTTCTTCGAAGTCGTTTCCCTGAATTGGTTGAGAAAAAAAATATTGACTTTACTTTTAAGCTCAACGATGAGTACCGCTTTCGTGTCAATATGTTTTTTCAAGTGGATGGTGTCTCTGCGGTTTTTAGGACAATTCCGATGGTACTTCCAACCATAGAATCACTTCATTTACCTACTATTATTAATACACTTTGTGATCTTCCTCGTGGACTTATCTTAGTGACAGGTCCTACGGGATCAGGTAAAACAACCACACTAGCTTCCATGATTAATCGCATCAATAAAACGCAGAAAAAGCATATTATTACGATTGAAGATCCTGTGGAGTTTATTTATAAAGACGATTTATGCGTCGTAAACCAGCGTGCGATCGGTCAAGATGCTATTTCGTTTTCAGACGCTTTACGTGCAGCGCTTCGTGAGGATCCAGATGTTATTTTAGTAGGCGAAATGAGAGACCTTGAAACGATTGAAACAGCGATGCATGCGGCAGAAACAGGTCATTTAGTGCTCTCCACGTTGCATACCGTGGATGCAAAAGAGACTATAGGACGTATTATTGGTATGTTTCCAGGAAGTGAACAAAACCGCATTAAGATGTCATTAGCCTCCGTTTTACAAGGGGTTATTGCACAACGATTGGTCAAAACAGTGGATCATGGGCGAACAGCAGCTGTTGAAATTTTGGTAAAAAATGCAAGAATTGAAGCATTGATTTTGGAGGATCGAGAAGGTGAAATTCCAGATGCCATTAAAGAGGGAAAAGATGTTTATAAAACACAAACATTTGATCAAGCCCTTTTAGGATTATATGCAGAAGGTAAAATTGCGCGTGAAGAAGCTATCCAGAGTTCTACTAGCCGTAATGATATTACAATGGCTTTGGATTTTTACGATGCCGATAAAAGTCAAAAAGAGACACGTAAAGAAACTGTACGGGTCAGCCTTAAAGAGCTTAAAGAAAACGATAAAGACATCATTGGTTTAAAACAATAAAAGATTTATACATCTTTTAGGTTCAATTTTGTACAATTAGCCCCTTATTTTTTATAAAGGAAAACTATGTTAGAAGGCATCATTAGAGATAGTATCGAAAAAAAGGCTACTAAAGCGCTTCGTAGAGATGGATATCTAATTGCTAATATTTACGGTAAGGGTGAACAAAACATCAATGCTGCATTTAAAGCAAACGAATTCATCAAAGCAGCAAAGAACAAAGAGACTCTTATTTTCCCAGTAAAAGTTGCTGGTAAAGAGTACAATGTTGTGATCCAAGATTACCAAAGAGACCCTGTAAATAGCAACCTTTTACATGTCGATTTACGTATTGCACTCCCAGGTGTTTTAAGTAAATATTTAGTCCCTGTTCTTCTTGAAGGTATTCCTGTAGGCACAAAAAACAAAGGTGTTCTAATCCAATCTAAAAAACGTTTAGCCGTTAAATGTACAGCTGAAAACTTACCAAATAGTTTTATTATTGATGTAAGTAATCTTGATGTGGGTGCGACTGTTTTGGTACGTGATATTCCTGTTCCAGCGAATGTTACCATTATGGATGAGACACGTGTTTCTATTGCCGGAGTTATTAAAGCGAAGTAACGCGAACTCATGACACTGATCGTAGGGCTTGGAAATCCAGACTTACAATATAAAAATAATCGACATAACGTCGGTTTTATGGTCATCGATGCTCTTATCGGTGACCAAACTTCGTGTGAAAAAATCACCAAAGCTAATTTTAAAGGCGATCTTTTTAAAGCTCCCTCCATGCTTCTTCTTAAACCAACGACCTATATGAATCTCTCTGGGGAGAGTGTGCGTTCCGTTGATGACTACTTTAAGCCAGAACAAATTATTGTCATTCATGATGATTTAGACCTACCTTTTGGAACACTTCGCTTCAAGATAGGTGGTGGGCATGGTGGGCACAATGGACTTCGTTCCATCGATGCTCATATAGGGCCCGAATACATTAGGGTTCGGATTGGTATTGGGAAGCCTTCTTTGAAGAGTGATGTAGCTAAGTATGTACTCTCTGATTTTTCAGTCTGTCAAAGAGAATTTTTACCCGAAATTCTTTTACATGTAAAAAAAAGCATTAAAGCATTACTCACCGGGGATTTAAAAGAAGTTTCGCTACAATACTCCCTTAAACAAACTCTATGTGACGGGGATAAGGTATGAAACTTTTTGAGAAATATATTATTCAAAATTATCTCAAAAATTTCTTCGTCATATTCATTGCACTCGATCTCTTTTATGTGGGTGTTGATCTTCTAACCAACTACAATAACATTCCAGATTCTGCGAATTTGCAGATTCTTTATGCACTTTTTCAAGGCATGAATGCTGTGAATTATGTACTTCCTCTTTCTATCGTTTTTGGTATGATTGTAACTTATTTTGGCATGATTAAGTCAAATGAACTTATCTGTATGTATGCTTCAAGTATTAGTAAACGTTCTCTTGTTAAACCATTTTTTTATTACTTCTTTAGTCTTGACACTTTTTTTATATTGGACTCAATTGTACAGAATTTGCGTACGCTTATGAGTATAGCTCTAATCTTAAAAAAATACAACAGTATTTCCAATAGTGCTGAAGATCTATTCTTAAAAAACAACAACCAATATATTTATTTCAAAAAGCTTGATCCTCTAAAGCAAGTAGCATATGATGTGACTATTTTTGAAGTTGATAACGTTGATTTAACGAAAGTAATTCGCGCTTCCATAGCTACTTTTGTTGATAATCATTGGATTTTGGAACATGTGAGCATTACCCATAAGCCCAAAATTTCTTCATTAGATGACGAAGGCTTTCGGATTGAAAATGTTGAAAAACTCAAAATGATGGAAAATTTCAAACCTAAAATTATGGACAATGTATACCAAAGTGAATATGCCCTTTCTATCAGTGATGGTATAGATGCCTTACGTTTTTTTGATAATCAAAATGTCAATACAAGTAAAATTAAAGCAACGCTTTTTTATCAGCTTTTCTTCCCTTTCTTTGCTCCTTTCTTGATCGTTGTTTTGTATTATAAAGCACCAATGATGGGGCGTTATTTTAATATGGCTCTCGTTGCTTCTTCCTTCGCTTTTGTAACGCTCATTGTCTGGAGTGGACTCTTCTTATTGAGTCGTTTAGCGGCGAATGGCGTTATACTCTCAGAAATTGCTATTTTATTTCCTATAATACTTCTTGTTGGTATTGCCGCTTATTTTTATTCTAAACGCTAAAAAGGTTTAATTATTTTTTGTTAAACTTTTTGATAGAATAGATAAATAGTGTTATCTAATGGGTCTTCTTTTGCAATACCCTCATTTAAGGTTTAAAATGACTAAATTCTCTGCATTATCACAAAAATATGGTACTCCTTTATACGTTTATGATTTCGACACAATTACTCAAAAGTTTTCATCTCTAAAAGAGTCCTTTAAAGCACGCAAATCCCTCATCTGTTTTGCCGTAAAATCAAACTCAAATCTTTCTGTCTTGAAACATATGGCAAGTCTAGGAGCAGGATGTGATTGTGTTTCCATAGGTGAAGTTAAACGCGCGTTAGTTGCGGGTATTCCAAAATACAAAATTATTTTTAGTGGCGTAGGTAAAAGAGACGATGAAATTGAAGAAGCGCTTCAAAATGATATTTTGATGCTCAATCTTGAGAGTGAAGAAGAGATGAATCGAGTTGAGCTGATTGCCTCCAAATTAGGTGTGGTTGCACGCATTAGTATTCGTGTTAACCCTAACATTGACCCTAAAACACATCCGTATATTTCAACGGGTCTTCATGAAAATAAATTTGGTGTGGATTTGGAAAGTGCAAAACGGATGTATATTTATGCCAAAAATAGCATATCACTTGACCCTGTCGGTATTCATTTTCACATTGGAAGTCAAATAACAGAAGTAGAGCCATTTAAAGAAGCAGCTCTTGTGTTGGCTAATTTACTGCGTAACCTTAAAGCACTTAAGATCGACATTAAGTTTTTTGACGTTGGTGGCGGCATTGGTATTCAGTACAAAGATGAAACGACAGTTCCACTTTACGAGTATGCGCAGTCAATTTTTAGTGCTCTTAGTGGTTTAGATGTGACCCTTGTATGTGAACCAGGACGTTATTTGGTTGGAGAAAGTGGTTATTTCTTAACACGCGTACTGTATGAAAAAAACAATGGTTTTAAACGTTTTGTCATTGTAGATGGCGCGATGAATGATCTGATTCGTCCTAGTCTTTACCATGCCTATCATGCAATTGATGTGGAAGGGAAAGAAAATCAACCCACAACGACATGCGATGTGGTTGGGCCTATTTGTGAAAGTGGCGACTTCTTTGCAAAAGATATTGAATTACCGGCTCTTGAACATGATGATCTTTTAATTGTGAAAAGTGCTGGAGCGTATGGCTTTACGATGAGCAGTAATTATAATACACGCTCACGTGTTGCAGAAATTGCGCTTCAAAATGGTGAGGATCGCTTGATTCGCCAACGTGAAAGCTTTGAAGATGTCATTGCGCTAGAGAGAGCCTATTTATGAATGATTTAAGATTTGCCACTTTTCAAGACAACTCGTTTGAGTTGTTGAAGGCATCAGAAAAATCTTTACATGTAAAAGTATTTTTGAATCTTATAGTACCAATCATTGGGCATAGAAAAGGCAAATTATGCAAACAATAGAACACTATAGAAAAAAGATTGATCATATTGATGATCAGATTTTAAAACTGCTCAATGAACGTATGGAACTGGTTAAAGAGATTGGTCGTGCAAAACAAACCAGTGGTACGGCTATTTATCGACCTGAGCGCGAAAAAGAGATATTAGATCGCCTCAAAGGGCTCAATCAAGGAGCTCTTAATCCCAAAGCAATTGATGCCATCTTTTTAGAAGTTTTTGCGGTCAGTCGCAACCTTGAGTTTCCTGAAAAAATTGCTTTCATGGGACCGGAGGGAAGTTATACTCATCAAGCGGCAGAAAGTCGTTTTGGTGCAATGGGCAGTTATATTGAGTTAAGCTCCATTGAAGCAGTCTTTCATGTTTTGGAAAATGGTGAAGCCAAATACGGCGTAGTTCCCGTAGAAAACAATACGGCGGGTGCGGTAGGAACAACATTGGATTGTTTAGGAAAATTTAACTCAAAAATTGTGGCAGAACTTTACATGGATATTCATCACTCTTTTGCCACAGTATGTGAAGATATTAAAAAAGTGAAACGTATCTATTCCCATCCGCAAGGGTATAATCAGTGCCGAAAATTTTTAGAAGAACATATGCTTTTAGGGGTGGAATTTATTCCAACCAAGTCAACGGCAGAAGCAGCCAAAAAAGCAAGTGAAGATTACGATGCTGCGGCAATTTGTTCTCATATTGCTGCTAAATTATCGAATCTGCCCGTTTTATTTGAAAAAATTGAAGACAATATGGCGAATCAAACACGCTTTTTGATTTTGAGTGATTTTAAAAATAAAAAAGGGATTCATAATAAAACCTCTATTTTGGCAAAAACGGATGATAAACCGGGTGGATTGGTTGAATTCTTACAAACGTTTCAAGATCAGAAGGTCAATCTTACCAAGATTGAATCACGCCCAACGAAAGAGAAAGGGTTTCAGTCCATTTTTTATATGGATTTTGAAGGACATATTGATGATGACAATGTCCAAAAAGTGATCGAAGAAAACAGAGATAGATATGATATTAAATGGCTTGGAAGCTATATTTGTGGAGGATGAGAGATGCAATTTAACGGTGTTTTAGACAATTTGAAAACGTATGAAGCGGGCAAACCTATTGAACTTGTGGTACGAGAGTATGGTATTGAGCCCCAAGATGTTATTAAGCTTGCGAGCAACGAAAATCCAAGAGGGTGCAGCCCTAAAGTGGTTGAAGCTGTACGTGCGGAAGCAATCCACATGAACCGCTATCCTGATGATAGTATGTATGAACTCAAAGAGGCTTTAGCGCACAAGTATCATGTCGAAGATAAAAATATTATTATAGGCTCAGGAAGTGATCAAGTCATCGAGATGGCAATTCATGCAAAAGCGAATGCTAACACGAAAGTTTTAATGGCAGGGATCACGTTTGCAATGTATGAAATTTATGCACTTCAAACAGGTGCCAAAGTGCTGAGAACACCATCAGCTCAACATAACCTCAAAGAGATGCTTGAAATTTATAAAGCGAATAAAGATATCTCCATTATTGTTCTTTGTATCCCCAATAATCCACTAGGTGAATGCTTGAATGCCAAAGAGGTATATGCATTTTTAGATCAGATCGACACAGAGACATTAGTGATCGTTGATGCCGCTTATTTGGAATATGCGCGCGTTAAAGATCCTGCAAAAAATATTGATGCACATGATTTGATCACCAAATATCCAAATGCCATTTACACGGGAACTTTTTCTAAAGCGTATGGACTAGGCGGCATGCGTTGTGGATACGGTATTGCACAGCCTGCGATCATTCAAACCTTTTTGAAACTTCGTGCTCCTTTTAATATCACAAACTTGACTTTGAAAGCTGCGATTGTAGCCCTCAGTGATCAAGCCTTTGTGGATGCTTCTGTGAAAGAAAATTTTAAAGAAATGAAAGTGTACGAAACATTTGCAAAAGAGCTTGGATTTAGCATTATTGAGAGCTATACTAACTTTATTGTCTTAGAATTTGATGCCAGTAAAAACTCAGGGATCATTGCACAAAAGTTAATGGAAAAGGGTATAATCGTTAGAAATTTAGGATCGTATGGTATGAATGCTATTCGTGTTACGATAGGAACACCTGAGCAAAACGTGCGCTTTTTTGAACTCTTTAAAACAATTTATAAGTAAGAGAAAATAAATGGAGCTTAGAACACTTTTAAATCAAATAGCGACACTGATACAAAACTTGACACTACGTCAAAGAATTGTGGCAGCAGTTTCGATTGTTGTCCTCATCGGTTTTTTAGTGTTTCTGACGCTCTACAAAAATTCAACTTCAACTAAAGGCAGTGGTTATAGTGTTCTTTTTGAAAACACAACGGCTGGTGATTCTGCGCTCATTATTCAGCAACTTGAAAAAGAAAAAATTCCTTATAAAGTTGTTAATGAAGGTACGATTGCAGTTCCTAGTGATGTTGTTCATAAAGAGCGCATCGCCATTGCTGCCATGGGAATTCCTAAGAATAGTAAAGTTGGTTTTGAAATTTTTGATAAAGCTGAATTTGGTGCTACTGATTTTGAGCAAAAGATAAAATACGTTCGAGCTCTTGAGGGTGAATTGGCGCGTACAATTGAAAGTCTTGGACCCATTGCCAATGCAAGTGTGCATATTGCAATTCCTAAAGAGACGGTATTTGCCCAAAAACAAGCCGCTCCTACAGCTTCGATTGTTTTAAATATTCGTCCAAGTATGAATCTTTCCGCTAAACAAATTATTGGTATTAAAAATCTTGTTGCGGCTTCTATTTCTAATTTGACTGCAGAGAATGTTTCTATCGTGAATCAAGATGGTGAACCATTGGGGGATGATCAGAGTAACATGTTCCAAGGTGAACTGGTTAAAAGTCAAATGCGCTATAAAAAAGAGTTTGAACATAATGTAGAGCAAAAGATCATCAATGTTTTAGCACCTGTTATTGGTGGAATTGATAAAGTGAATGCAAAAGTGACCATCGATTTCGATTTTTCACAACAAGATTATGTTAGCGAAACGTATGATCCCAATTCTGTACCTCGAAGCGAGCAGAGTGTTGAAGAAAAGCGTGAAGGGAAAGAGCCGCAAGACGTTGGAGGAGTACCAGGTGCTATCAGTAACATTGGTCCAGTGCAAGGATTAGAGAGTACTAAAAAAGGCCGAAACGTATCAAAAAGCTCTACTACAACGAATTATGAGATTTCTAAAAAGGTCGTTAATTCCAAAGATGAGTTTGCTAAAATTAAACGTTTAACAGCGGCTGTTGTTGTAGATGGTGCCTATAAATATGGTGTAGACAGTAATGGAAAAAAGAAAAGCGAATTAGAATACGCCGCGCTTAGCAAAGAACAGATGGATGCTATTCGTGATGTTGTGAAACAAACAGTAGGGTATAATCAAACACGAGGTGATGAAGTTACAGTGAGTAACTTTGAGTTTAAGCCACTTTCAAGTGATGGCACTCGCGCTCCTACGAAAGATTTGATGGATAAGGTTTCTAATTATATGGGACCATTGGTTCCGTTGCTAAAATATATCATTGTTGGCATCTTGCTCTTTGTATTTTACAAGAAAGTTATTATTCCTTTCAGTCACAAAATGGTTGAAACAAAATTGGATGATTTTGAGGATGAAATTGAACCAATTGCAGCAGCAGAGGAAGAGGGCGCTGAGGATACTTTAGAGAAATTTAGACAAGCACGTAAAAAAGTTGAAGATCAATTAGGCATTGGTCAAGACTTTAATGAAGAAGCTTTGAAGTATGATGTTTTATTAGAAAAACTAAAACATTTAGCAGAGCAAAAAAGTGAAGAATTTGCATCGCTTTTACAGTCTATGATTCGCAATGAAGGCGATTATGATGGCGGCAAAAATAGCTCTAAGGATCTATCATAATGAAACTTACTGAAGAACAAAAAACCCTTTACAATGAACTTACAATGGCTGAGAAGGCAGCAATTCTGCTCATTCAATTGGGTGAGGATTCTACTGCCAATCTTTTTTCTCATATGGAGATAGACGTTGTAACCGATATTTCCAAGTTTATAGCAACCGCAAAAAATATTGATAAAGCGGTAGCGAATGCTGTACTTGAAGAGTTCTATGTTATTTTACAATCCAACCAATATATTAGAAGTGGCGGTATGGAGTATGCGAAAGAAATTTTGTATCGTACCTTTGGGGCAGAGGGTGCTCAAAAAATTCTTGACAAACTCTCTAAATCCATGGAAAATTCTCAAAGTTTTGGTTATCTCTCTCAAATTAAGCCTCAACAGTTAGGTGATTTTATTATCAATGAACACCCTCAAACAGTTGCTCTTATTTTAGCACACATGGATGCAACCAGTGCGGCTGAAACACTCTCTTTCTTTCCGGATCAATTGAGAAGTGAAGTGACAATCAGAATGGCAAATTTAGGTGAAATATCGCCTTCTGTTGTCAAAAGAGTATCGGCTGTTTTAGAAAATAAACTAGAATCTCTAACTTCTTACAAGGTTGAAGTGGGTGGTCCAAGGGCCGTGGCTGAAATCCTTAACCGATTGGGTCAAAAAGCTTCTAAAACCACTATTGCGTATATTGAGCAAGCAGATGAGAAACTAGCTTCTGTCATTAAAGATATGATGTTTACGTTTGAAGATATTATGAAACTGGATGGTAATGCCGTTCGTGAAATTCTCAAAGTTGCTGATAAGCGTGATTTGATGGTTGCGCTCAAAGGTTCAGCAGAGGAGTTAAGGAAAAAATTCTTTGAAAATATGTCACAACGTGCACAAGAAGCTTTTGTGGAAGAGATGAATTTCTTGGGAGCTGTACGCGTTAAGGATGTGGAAGAGTCTCAACGAAAGATTGTTGAGGAAGTTCAAAAACTAGCAGAACAAGGCATTCTCCAAATCGGTGAAGCTGAAGAGATGATAGGTTAACATGGTAACAGAAAATATTATCGATAAAGATAGGGTGGATGATCACTCAGTCAAGCCGTATCGGTTTAAGGTATTAGGCTCAACTCCAGAAGCTTCTGCTGTTCCTTTACATGTAAACGAAGAATACACACAAGAAAGTATGTATGATCCAGAGTCAATGCCTGTGAGTGATGAAATAATCAATATTGCACGCATTGAAGAAGGAACACAAAATCAGTTTATTGAAGAGTTACTCAAAAAAACAGATGAGTTAACCACAAATGTAGTTAAACTTCAAATTCAGATTGAAAAACAAGAACAAGATTTTAATAACAGACTCAATGAAGAGTTGACTCGTGAGCGAGAAAATGCTTATGCACAGGGATATCAAAAAGCTAAAGATGAGGCTGAAGTTGCTGTTGCAGAAATGAAGACACGTTATTTGAAATCAATTGGTCATTTGGATACACTCTATAAAAGTTTAGAAGAGCGATTAGCTAAGGTTGAGACAGATATGAGTGTTACCGCTTTTGAAATTGCCAAAGAGGTTATCAAAAAAGAGGTGAGTATATCAAGTTCTAAAATTGCAGCTTCGCTTTCAAAAGCACTACTTCAAGAGGTAAAAGATGCAATCAAAATTGAACTTAGGGTAAATCCAAAAGACTTAGAGGCTCTCAAAGAGCTTTATGCAGAAGACGAAAAGATTAAAGTAACCTCAGATGATGCCATAACATTGGGCGGCGTAGTCATTTTAAGCGATGTAGGCAATTTAGATGGTAATTTAGCAATGCGCCTAGAAAAAGTAAAATATCTATTACAAGAAAATTAAGAAGTACTGGAAGCCATGAAACAATTAAGAGAATGTTCTATTGAAGAATTAAACGAATATTGTGAACAAATTAGGCAAAAAATTATTCAAACAGTCAGTAAAAATGGAGGGCATCTCAGCAGTAATGTAGGTGCTGTTGAGCTCATTGTTGCGATGCACTATGTTTTTGACATCAAAAATGATCCTTTCATTTTTGATGTCAGTCATCAAGCCTACACCCATAAATTGATTACAGACCGTTGGGATCGTTTTGATACACTTCGTGAACTTGATGGTATCAGCGGCTACACACGACCTGATGAATCTCCTTATGACTATTTTGTTGCAGGGCATAGCTCAACTTCAATTTCACTAGCTGTAGGTGCGGCAAAAGCAATAGCATTAAAAGGTGAACAATACAAACGTGTACCCGTAGCATTGATTGGGGATGGATCATTGAGTGCGGGTATGGTTTATGAAGCACTCAATGAGTTAGGCGATCGTAGATACCCGGTGATCATTATTTTGAATGATAATAAAATGAGTATCTCAAAACCCATTGGTGCCATTAGTAAATTTTTGTCCAGTGCCATGGCAGGTGATTTTTATCAAAAGATTAAAAAAACAACTGAACAAATTTTACAATATTTACCAGAGAGCGCAACCTATATGGCAAAGAAGTTTGAAGAGAGTTTTAAACTTATTACGCCAGGTATTTTGTTTGAAGAGCTTGGAATTGACTATATTGGGCCCATTGATGGTCATAATTTAGAGAGTCTTATTCGTGCGATGCAATCGGCAAAAGGCTTAAAAAAACCCGTCATTATTCATGCGCAGACCCTTAAAGGGAAAGGCTACGAAATGGCTGAGGGGTACTATGAGAAGTGGCATGGCGTCGGTCCTTTTGACGTAGCTAGTGGAGAAGCTCTCAAAAAAGGTGTGAGTAAAAATGCGACCACGATGTACTCAGAGGCACTTATGGATTTAGCAAAACAACATGAGAATGTTGTAGGAGTTACTGCTGCCATGCCAAGTGGAACAGGACTAAGCCCACTAATTCAAGCCTATCCTAATCGTTTTTGGGATGTAGCCATTGCGGAACAGCATGCCGTAACATCTATGTGTGCAATGGCAAAAGAGGGATTTAAACCTTACATTACTATTTACTCCACTTTTTTGCAAAGAGCTTACGATCAAGTTATTCACGATGCTTCTATTTTAAATTTAAACGTTGTTTTTGCCATTGATAGAGCAGGTATTGTAGGAGAAGATGGTGAGACGCATCAAGGTGCTTTTGATATCTCTTATTTGAGTGTTATTCCACATATGACCTTGATGGCTCCAAGAGATGAAAAAGCAATGCATGCAGCAATTCGATATTCTTATAAACATCAAGGACCTTTAGCTATTCGTTACCCCAGAGGAAGCTTCTTATCGTGTGATGCGTTTGAATCCAAACCTTTTGAATATGGCAAAGCACAGCTTCTCAAAGAGGGAGATAGTAAAATATTACTTCTAGGTTATGGTAGTGGTGTTGGTAAAGCTGTTGCTACATCAAAAATTTTATCTGAAAAAGGGATTGATGCAGCCATCGTCGATTTACGCTTTGCAAAACCTTTGGACGAATCCTTGTTAATTTCATTAGCACTGAAGTATGAAACATGGTATGTCTTTAGTGATAGTGCAAAAATAGGTGGTGTTGGTTCCCTTTTAATGGCATTAAAAGAGAAAAATACTTTACATGTAAAGATCAAAACATTTGAGTACGATGATGCTTTTATTACACATGGGGCAACACATTTAGTAGAAGATAGATTGGGTATTACCATTGAACAATTAGCAGGAAAGATTTTGGAAGATATAGAGTAATTAATAAAAAATATTAGTTAATTTATTTTCGGAAAAATTGATCTATAATATGGAATCATTCAAAAAAGATTATAAAGGGAAGGGGGGAATAGAGTATGAATGATTTTATCAATCTTCTTAAAACCAAAGAGCTTAAAGCAACACCCCAAAGAATATCTGTTCTTAAAGAGTTAGATAAAAAGGGACATCCAACCATTGATGATCTCTATAATGCACTTAAAAAAGAGAATCCATCTATGTCTTTAGCGACAGTGTACAAAAATCTTGCAACACTTAAAGAAAAAGGTGTGGTTATTGAAGTCAATACGGCTGAGGGGAAAATGCGTTATGATATCTATTCTAAACCACATATTCATCTTGTTTGTCAACAGTGTGGTTCCATTGAAGATGTTGATTATGACCAAAGTTTATTTGAGTATCAAACGATACTAGAAACTAATAAAGACGTTAAAATTGATCGAATGGATGTGATTGCAACAGTAAGAGAATGTTCTGTTTGTAAAAAGAAGTAGTTATCAAAGAAAATAAAGAGAGGAGAGATAATCTCTCTTCTCTTTATAGATTAAAGTTTATCAGAGTTATGCGCTAGATAATCAGCAACACCTGCTGTGCTTGCTGTCATTCCTTTATCACCTTTTTGCCAACCTGCTGGGCATACTTCACCATATTCGTTGGTAAAGAGCATTGTATCAATCATTCTTAGCATTTCGTCGATGTTTCTTCCAAGAGGTAAATCATTGATAACCGCATGTCTTACAGTACCATCTTTGTCGATCAAGAATGAACCACGCAATGCAACACTACCATTTAATAAAACATCATAATCACGAGAAATTTGTTTGGTAATATCAGCCACTAAAGGGAACCTTACTTGACCAATTCCACCTTGGTTAATAGGGGTATTTTTCCATGCAAAATGGGAAAATTGTGAATCGATAGATGCGCCAATAACATTAATACCACGGTTTTTAAACTCTTCCAATCTTTTATCAAATGCAATGATTTCAGAAGGACATACAAATGTAAAATCAAGCGGATAGAAGAAGAGAACAGTTCCTTTTGATCCAAAGTTTTCATAGAGATTAAAATTATCGACAATTTGATTGTCACCTAAAACAGCAGTTGCGGTAAAGTCAGGAGCTTTATTAGTTACTAACATAATTATCCTTTTATTGAGAATTTTTATTGATACAGAAATTATACAATTAAATAGAAAAAAATATTTTAATTAATAAGACTAATTTTACCCAGTAAGCTTTTATCCAAATTAAGTTCGGAATTCTCCTAGTTTATGATTAAGGTTCTCAGTCATTTTACTTAGATGCTCAGCAGCACCTGCAATTTCTTCAACGCTACGGCTATTTTCCATTGAAATTTTGTTAATTTCTCCTATCTTATGAATCATAATTTCAATTTCATCTCCTGTTTGAAGATAGCTGTTAACTGTATTTTCTGTAATTTTGGTCACTTCATTAATAATGACAAAACTTTCTTGGAGACTATTTTCAACTTTTTGAGCTGTATTGGCTAATTCTTCTATTTTCTGTGAATTATGACTCATTTGTTCACTGGAATTAACAATAGATTGTACAATGACATTAATGGTTGCATTGATCTCTACAAGGCTTTTTTGAGTGCGTTCCGCCAGCTTACGTACTTCATCTGCAACAACCGCAAAACCACGTCCATGTTCACCAGCACGTGCGGCTTCAATAGCGGCATTCAGCGCTAAAAGATTCGTTTGATCCGCAATGTCACTAATGACTGTTAAAACGCTTCTAACTTGTTCTGCATCGGTGCTAAGTTGATTAAGTTTTTGTGCAAGCTCAATCTCTGTTACTGAACTTTTTTGTATCTCTTCAGTGAGCGTAATAACAGCATTACTAGCTATTTTAAGTGCGCTATTCGCTTTTGTCATATCATCTTTACTATTTTTTGCTTGGTCAATAGAAATAGTCATATCTTCACGTACTTGATTGGCTTGGTTTGTTGTATCTAAAACAATAGTTGTTGATTTTTCAACAAGTTTTTCAACTTGTAATGAAGTTGTGGATAATTCATGCGAAATGGAAGAATTTTCGCTAGAAAGTGATTTTGCATTACAAATAAGAATGCGTACTTTTTCAATAAAATAATTAATTTGTTCACTTGCCTGTGCTATTTCATCATTTCCTTTAATTTCCAAATGGCGCGTAAGATCGCCATTTCCACTAGAAAGATCTCTTGCTTTTTCTATAAGATTATTAAGAGGTTTTGTAATAATTTGATTAATAAGCGTCCAGATAATAACCACAATAATAAGTGTCATAATGAAAGAAGTGATAATAAGATTGTTTCTTAGTTTATCATTAGCAGCTTGAAAATCTTTTTCGTTTGCTTTAGCAACTAATATCCAATTCCATTTATTGAAGGGATGGAAGCTGACAATTTTGGCTTCACCCTCTTCTTGAATATGGAGCATTCCTTGTTTTTGTACTAAAATTTGTTTATCAAGATCAGAAGCAATCTTAGCGTTATCAACTTTTGGATGAATATCATAGGATTCACTTTTAGTATTGATCGCATAAAAATAACCATTTTCTCCAATTTTCATACCATTGATTTGTTGCTTCAATGCTTTAAGCCTTCGGTAAAATTGTAGCCGATAAATAAAATTCCTACAGTTTTGTCATTTTCGATAATGGGTGCGTAAACGGTGATATAATTTTGACCAAAAAGCCTTGCACTTCCAATATATTTTTGTTTTTTCATAATAGGTTCATATGCTGGGCTTGTTTTTCCTAACATCGTTCCCATAGCACGTGATCCATCTTCTTTTTTCAGCGATGTTGAAACACGAACAAAGTCATCACCATGAAAGGCGAAGATAGTAGCAACAGCACCCGTGAGATTTGTAAATGCGTCTACTTTGGCAAAGTTATTATTTAATGTATAGCCATCAGCCGCAATTAAAGGTGTTTCAACACCATGAACCATAATTTTTTCACTCACATTTATATGAAAATGACTAAATTCTGATTCAAAAACAGTAAAAAGCTTGATGGCAGTATCCTCAAGCGCACTATTATAAACGTTTACTGTTTGCTCTAATCCCGTAAGATTTGCAGTAATCTTTTGTTCTGTTTCTTGTTTAATGTAGCTACTCAGATAAAAATTGATGTAAAAGATAAAAGCAAAAATTGCAAAAGAAACGATCAATACCTGTAAAATGGTTACTTTTTTAGCTAATGAATTCATTTATATCTCCATATATAATGTATATTTAAATATATAGTATGAAAAAAACCCTTTGGAAAAGTTAAACAAGAAACATAAAAGTTAAATATTTGTTTACCTTTTAAAAATTTAAACATTAATAAGCGATTCAATAAATTAAAATAGCTCTATCTAGAAATTTTTATTTATCCTTATTTTTTTATTCTAAGCTATTTTCATGCTACGAATTTAATGTAAGATTTCTTTGATAAAAGATTTTGATACAAAGCGTCTTGGTCAGAAAGAAGGTTCCAGGTTGAACTGGCTAAATTAAACCGTTTGTTAGTTTTTAACTAGTAATTTGGGTTTAATATCAATTTTAATTTAGTTTGGATATAGTTTTTCGTTAGTATAAAATACCAATTGAGGAGAAATTATGGCAGTAAAAATTACTGATATTTGTATTGCATGTGGTGCCTGTATTGATGAGTGCCCGGTAGAAGCAATTGTAGACGATAGTGATAACCCAACAGGTGCAGATATCTATTATGTCTATGCTGACAAATGTGTTGAGTGTGTAGGACATCATGATGCTCCAGCATGTGCTGAAGCTTGCCCAACTGAAGGCTGTATCGTATGGGACGCTCCATATGCAGGACAACCAAGTCGTGACGAGATCAGTGCAGATATGCGAAAAGGCACAACGCCTTGCGCTGAATAATAACCACAAAGAGGGGAAACCCTCTTTGCCTTTCTATGATTTAAAATAATATTTAATTGATATTAAAAAAAAAATTCTGCTATACTCCCACGTTCTAATTCCCTACAAAGTTATGAAATTCAATTATATATAGGAGAGGATTGTGGAGAACACATTATCCATTATTAAACCAGATGCAGTAGCAAAAAATGTTATTGGTAAAATTGTTGACAGATTTGAATCAAATGGGTTAAAAATTGCAGCGATGAAAAAAGTCCAACTTAGTCAAGCAGATGCTGAGGCTTTTTATGCAGTGCATGCAAGTAGACCATTTTTTGGTGATCTTGTTAAATTTATGATCAGTGGACCTGTTGTGGTTATGGTTCTAGAAGGCGAAAATGCCGTTCTTAAAAATCGTGATCTTATGGGTGCAACGAATCCTAAAGAAGCAGCAAAAGGTACTATTAGAGCTGATTTTGCTGACAGTATTGATGCAAATGCAGTGCATGGTAGCGATAGTTTAGAAAATGCAAAAAACGAAATTAATTTCTTTTTTGCTAGAAGAGAAATTCTCTAATTCCAATGAAGATTGAATTCAAAAAAGTTCCCACAACTGGGATTCATTTTGAAACATCTCTGGATGAAATTAAATTTTTTGGTGAAGCGTTAAAAATAGACAAAACAATGGTGAAATGCACAGGTCAATTGGAAGGAACACTTCCTCATTTGTGCGACCGATGTGGCGAAAATTTTGAATTAACGGTAAATGAGCGTGTTGAAGTCTTTGCACAAGAAGGTCTTTACGAAGATCAAGAGGGCGAAGAACTTTTAAATATAATAGAATTTTTTGATGGTTCGATTGATCTTGATTCAATACTTCAAGGTGAAATTGAAGCTTTCAAAAGCGATTACCACTATTGTGGACAATGTGAACAACTAAAAGGAGAATAAAATGGCTGTACCTAAGAGAAGAGTGAGTAAAACCAGAGGCGCAAAAAGAAGAACACACTACAAAGTAACCCTTCCTATGCCAGTTAAAGATAGTGATGGAACATGGAAAATGCCTCATAGAGTGAACAAAACAACAGGCGAATATAAAAACTAAATGCTAACCATAGCAATTGACGCGATGGGCGGTGACTTCGGTCCCGCTCCTATTGTTGAAGGTACGCTTCAGGCGCTTAAAGAGCGTCAATTTAAAGCACTGCTTGTCGGGGACATTAATGTTCTCAAACCTCTTATACCTCAAGAATACTTAGCTAAAATCTCTTTTGTTGAAGCATCAGATATTTTAGATATGCATGAAGCAGCTACGAATGCTCTCAAACGCAAAGAAACATCTATTTATAAAGCTGTTGATCTTGTCAAAGATAAAGTAGCCGATGCTGTTGTTTCGATGGGACACAGTGGTGCAACAATGAGTTTAGCCACGCTTCGCATTGGAAGACTTAAAGGTGTTCTACGCCCTGCCATCGCTACCATTATGCCGACAGCCGTGCCTGGAAAGCTTAGCCTTGTATTAGATGTTGGCGCCAATGTTGACTGCAAAGCAGAGCATTTAGCACAATTTGCAATTATGGGTGAGACATATGCTAAAGATGTCCTGAAAATTGCTCAACCAAAAGTAGGACTCCTCTCTAATGGTGAAGAAGAGAGCAAGGGTAATGAGACAACGAAAGAGGCATTTGCAATACTTAAAAAGCTTGAGAGTTTTGTAGGAAATGTTGAAGGCAATAATGTTTTTGATGGTTCTGTTGATGTTATCGTTTGTGATGGTTTTGTAGGAAATATTTTGCTTAAAGCGAGTGAAGGTGTAGCCGATTCTATTACAAAAATTATCAAACAAAATGTACGCCGATCACCATTAGCAATTGCAGGAGCAGTGCTTATGCGTAAAGTTTTCAAAGTGCTTAAAAAGCAAGTTGACTATGCAGAATATGGTGGTGCACCACTGATTGGAATTAATGGGTGTGCCATTATTGGCCATGGTAAGAGCAATGCGAAAGCAGTCAAAAATGCTATTTATCAAGCGATTAATTTCTCAAGCTCTGGTATCAACACGGATATTGAGCAAAAACTAGTGCTATTAGAGCAATAAAGGATTAATGTGTATGCATCTTTAAAATCCATTGGAGGCTATGCCCCTTCCCATGTTTTGAGTAATTTAGACCTTGAGAAGATGGTTGAAACAAGTGATGAATGGATTGAGAAGCGTACAGGTATTAAAGAAAGACGTATTGCATCCGCAGAAGAAGCAACGAGCGATCTAGGGGTCAAAGCAGCTCAAAAAGCCATTGATCGTGCAGGCATTGCTAAAGAAGAGATTGATCTGATCATCTGTGCAACCCTTTCCCCTGACTATTTTTGTATGCCTTCTACGGCATGTGTCATTGCTGGGAAACTTGGTATCAATGATGTGATGGCCTTTGACATCAGTGCTGCATGCAGCGGATTTGTCTATATGCTCTCAATGGCCAAAGCTTTTATTGAGTCAGGTGCAAAGAAAAACATTTTATTGATTGGTGCTGAAAAAATTAGTAGCGTGGTTGATTATACTGATCGTGGAACGTGTATTCTTTTTGGTGATGGTGCGGGTGCTGCCATTATTGGTGTAACTGAGGATAAAAATGAAGCTATCTTAGATATTCATGCTTCTGCTGATGGTCGTTATGGAGACCTTTTAATTACTCCAGGTTGCGGTTCGAAATACCCTTGTTCTCAGGAAACACTGGATAATAAACTGAATTACATCAAAATGCAGGGTAATGATGTTTATAAAGTAGCAGTCAAAACACTTACAAATGATGTGATTGATATTTTAGAAAAAAACAACATCACTGCTTCACAGATCGATCATTTCATACCTCACCAAGCGAATATGAGAATCATAGAAGCTGTTCGCGCAAAGCTTGATTTCCCTATTGAAAAGACTATTTTAACCGTTGCAAAATATGGTAATACTTCAGCAGCCTCAATACCGATGGCAATTAATGACGCCTATGAAGAGGGACGTATCAAGAAAGGCGATTTAATGCTTTTAGATACTTTTGGTGGCGGTTTTACATGGGCTAGTGGTCTTGTAAGGTTTGGTGGCAACTAATATTTTTTGATACCTTCGTAAAGGTTAACGATTATGGAAGTCTTACATGCATTAAAGTCTGAAATTTCAAAGGTAATCGTTGGTCATTCGAAGCTGATTGACTCACTGATTATTGCACTGCTCTGTGACGGGCATGTCCTTATTGAAGGCGTCCCAGGGCTTGCTAAAACAACAACGATCAATACTTTAGCAAAAGCATTAGGGCTTTCCTTTGGAAGAGTCCAATTTACTCCCGATCTTCTTCCCAGTGATATTATAGGTGCCGAAATTTATAACCCAAAAAGTGGTGAATTTGTTGTCAAAAAAGGGCCTATTTTTACCAATCTTCTCTTAGCCGATGAGATTAACCGTGCTCCTGCTAAAGTACAATCAGCACTCTTAGAGGCGATGCAAGAGTATCAAGTTACTATTGGAGATCAAAGCCTTAAACTTCCGCGTCCTTTTTTCGTCCTAGCCACCCAAAATCCTATTGAATCAACTGGAACGTATAGTTTACCAGAAGCACAACTGGATCGTTTTATGATGAAACTGTTGGTGGGTTACAATACCAAAGAAGAAGAGATACTCATGGCACGCAATGTGGCACTTGGAATACACGAGTCTATTGTGACTGTTTTAAAGAGCACAGCACTTCTAACACTTCAAAAACAACTTAAATCAATTCATATCGACCCACAAATTGAAAACTATATTGCCGATCTTATTTTTGCTTCACGCGAGCCAAAAACATATGGATTGGACAAATTGGAAAATTTTATTCGTTTTGGAGCAAGTCCACGTGCGACGATTGATTTGCATAAAGCTTCAAGAGCCCATGCACTGCTGCTAGGCAGAGATTTTGTAACGCCTGTTGATGTGGCAAGTGTGAGTAAAGAAGTTATGCGTCATCGCATTATTCTCAGTTATGAAGCTGAAGCGCAAGGCATCAGTACCGATACGCTGATTGATACACTTATAGAGACCATTCCTCTTCCTTGATCCGTGCAAACACTTAGTTACAATACCATTATTGCGCGTAGTAAAAAGCATCTTTTTGGTGAGATGGTTGGTTCTAATTCTTCTTCTAAGGAAGGGGATGGATATGATTTTTCTCAGATTCGTCCTTATATGTACGGTGATAATGTCAAACGTATTGATTGGAAACAAAGTGTCAAAACGGGACAAATTCAACTTCGTAGTTTTTTTGAAGAAAAAGAGATTACTGTTTATGTACTAGGCTTAATGAGTGGAAGTATACATTTTGGCATTGATCGTATGAAGCAAGAGCTGATGGCTGAAGTGGTAGCACTTTTGGGGTTTAGTGCGATTAAAAATAGTGATTTCTTTTCATTAGCGCTTCTATCAGACAAACTCCTGTATGAGAGTTTACTCTCAAAAAAAGAGGCGATACTCAGAGAAGCGACACATAAAACACTTCAGAGCCCCATAATTGCTCAGCACTTAAACTGGAATTTTATTCAAGATTATGCGCTCCATAGAATTAAAAAACCTTCTTTACTTTTTATCCTTAGTGATTTCTTTGAAATGCCTCTTTTGGATGCCATAGCCAAAAAGCATTCGGTTGTGGTGATTAAAATACGAGATCATTTTGAAGAAAAACCTACTGCATTAGGCTCACTTTACATTAAAGACCCGACAAGTTTACGTGAAGAAAAAGTCATGCTTGATACGGGTTTGGTAAAAGCGTATACCATCCGTCAAAAACGATTTGATCAGCAACTAGACAGCTATTTGAAACAACAAGGCATTGCACAGATGAGTCTTTATACAAACGAAGATCCTTACATTAAGCTTTCCTCTATTTTAAAAGAAATGTAATGGAATCACTCAAAGATATTAAAGGCTTAGTCATCATTCCTGATTATTCATGGATGGTATTCTTGAGCATCATACTGTGTATTGTAGGAATTTTGGGTTGGTTTCTTTGGAAAATGAAGTCTCCACAAAAAGTATTGACACCCAAAGAAGAAGCTTTAGTATTTTTGAAAACAGTCAGTATGGAAGATGCCAAGGAGTGTGCCTATGCATTGAGTCAATGGGGTGCTTTGCTGGTTGATGATACCAATAAAGCGCAGTTTGAAGCTTTGCAAGAAAAGCTTTCCTACTATAAATATCGTTCGTATGAAGCGCCTTTGAAGGTCAAAGAAAAAGTGTTGTGGCAACAATTTTTAGGAATGAATGATGCTGACATTTGAATATCCTTATCTCTTCTTGGGGATTATTATTTTTGTCATTTGTGCGTTTACATGTAAAGAAAAACGTAGTGCCATTTATATGCCTCATTGGCTTTCATTGCCTTTACATGTAAAGACCAATCGTTTGCAAATTATCCTCAAATGGTTAGGGATAAGTATGCTTTTTACGGCACTTGCTTCACCGATCATTCAAAATAAAGAGGAACAGCTACGCCTTTCACATTCAATTTTGCTTCTGTTGGATGTGAGTGAATCCATGCATAAAGAGATGTTTGATCGAACAACGATGAAGAGTAAATTTGTTCTCTCAAAAGAGTTGGCGTCGGCATTTATTGAGAAGCGAAAGATGGATAACATCGGGGTGATTGTCTTTGGTGATTTTGCGTATGTCGCAACGCCTTTAACGTATGATTATGAGAGTGCCTCAATGATTGTTCAAAATCTAGAAGAAGGGATTGCGGGAAAAAAAACAGCCATGTATGATGCGCTTTTTTTAGCGACACGATTGCTTCAAAACAATAGTGCCAAAGAGAAAGTTGTCGTATTGCTAACCGATGGTTTTAACACGACAGGAAATATTCCTCTCGATGCAGCATTAAGAGCGCTTGAGAGTGAAAAAATCAAAGTCTATGCCATTGGAATCGGGCGAGAAGGTGAGTTTGATGAAAGTGTATTGGGCTTACTCGCACAAAAAAGTGGTGGTGCTTTTTTTAAAGCCAATAATGCCAAAACGCTTGAAGAAATTTACACGAAAATTGATGCGATGGAGCAGAGTTTACAGAGTTCATCGGTGAAATATCACTATCAGTATCTTTACATATATCCGCTTTTAGTAGCATTTTTAACGCTTTTAGGTTATGGCAAGCTTGCGTTTAGGCAAAATGTATGCAACTAGAATCACCTTATTTTTTACTACTTCTGCCACTGTTAGCGCTTTGGTGGAAAATACTTTGTAACCAAACGAAACATACACTCTTATCGGAAGAAATTCTTGAGAAACTGTTAGTTGAAAAGAAAAGCGCATCATTACAACCTAAGTTGTTTTTGGTAGCGCTTGTTTTGATGGTTATTGCCCTTGCGCGTCCGACTTTACATGTAAACAAAGATACAACACTACAAATACACGCAATAAGTACTTTAGCCATTGCGATTGATATTTCAAATTCGATGTTAGCGCGTGATGTTTATCCTTCTCGCTTGGATTTTTCCAAGGTTGCTGTTCAGAAAATTTTTGAGAAACTCAATGGTTTTAAATTTGCGTTGCTTGCCTTCTCAAATGATGGCTTTTTAGTTGCTCCAACGAGTGAAGATAGAGCAAGTTTAAATTTCTTGCTCAAGCATTTAAGTACCGAAACACTCAGCAGTGAAGGCAGTTCCATTCCTTCTGCCATCGCTTCGGCAAAAAAAGTATTGGCACCGTTAAAAGAGACAAGTAAAAATCTTTTGATCATTACTGATGGTGCTGATGGTGATAAAATTGAAGAGGCGATTGCGCTTGCTAAAAAAGAGCAGATACGCGTTCATCTCTTGCTTGTTGGAACAACCCAAGGCGCTATGATTTACACCGCAAAAGGTGAAGCACTTAAGGATCAAAAAGGCAATATTGTCATCACTAAGCGAGCAGATACAATGAAAGAATTGGCACTGAAAACAGGAGGCGCTTACATTGCAACCAGTGGAGATTTGAGTGAAATAGCATGGTTGATTGAGCAAATTGCACTGAAAGCTTCAAAGCAAAACGTGCAAAAAGAGCAGCCTTATGAGGTAGTTGAGCTTTTTTATTACCTTTTAGGAATGGCTTTAGTAGCGCTTTTTTTTGCATTTCATTCTTTACATGTAAAACGTTTAATGCCTCTTATTGTGCTAGTTTTAGGTATTTCTCCTGCGCATAGTGGTATTTTGGATTGGTGGGAAATTGAACAAGCCAAGAATGCCTATGAAAAAGCTGCTTATGCTGAATCTGTGCGCTTGTATGAAAATGTGAAAGCTTCCAAACAGAGTGATGCTTCTGCTTACAATCTTGCCAATGCGCTGTATAAAGCAAAACAATATAAGAAGGCGCTATATTTGTATGAAGGGATTCAGAACGAGACACTGCAACGCCAAGTATTACACAACAAAGGAAATACTTTGGCTCAATTGGGGCGAATTGATGATGCGATCAAGGTCTATGAAAAAGCGTTAAGTATAGAAGAAGACAAAGATACACGTTATAATTTAGAGTACCTAAAGCAACAAAAAGATCAAAAGACAAAAGAACAAAATCAGCCAGAAGAGTCACCGCAACACGAAAACCAAGAGCCTCAAAAAGAGAATCACAATAGCGAAAAAAATAAAGATAAAATTTCACCTAAACCTATGGATGAGCAAGAAGCCAAAAAATGGGAACGAGCGCTGATACAAAAGGAGCCTGTAACAAAACCAGTCATACTTTATAAAAGCGATAAAATGGAGAACAATAATGCGATTACATGGTAGTTTCGGGCTATTTTTTATCATAACGCTTAAGCTTTTTGGAGCACATGCTTTTTTATTGCAACCTTCTATTGAACAAGGGGAAAGTGTTACATTGGTGATAAGCGCTAAAGGTGAGAGTATTAAATTTCCAGCGATCGATCAGATTGATGGTTTTACAGTCGTTTCGCATCAAAATCGCCAAAGTATCGAGCTGAATAATGGAGTTGTTACGAAACAGCTTGATCATTATGTGACATTTTATCCAGATCGCAATGTTACGATTCCAGTATATGAGGTCATCGTAGATGGCAAAAAAGAGTTGACAGAGCCACTCCAATTACCGTTCGTACAAAAAGTTGCCACAAGCGCACGCAAAGAGCCTTTTTCTTTCGAAATGAAAGTATCCAATATAACACCTATGCGCCATGAAGGGGTAAAACTCTCTTTTATTTTCAAACGCAATCAAAATGAAAACTTGGTAGATATGCGCTTTTTGAAACCGACATTGGAAGGATTTTGGGTCAAAGAGGTGGGCAAAGATAATCCACACGTTGACGGTGATAATGTTGTGCATACGGTTCAATATATGATTTATCCGCAAAAAAGTGGAGAACAACACATTGTTCCAGCAAAAATTGAGGTTGCAAGGCAAGTTACTTCACGTGAGATGTTTGCCAATCAAATTCAGTGGAAGAGCATTAGTTCCAACGATCTTACGTTACATGTAAAACCTTTAGAAGGTGCTGATCTTCTGGGCGAATTTGCGATAAATTTACAAAATGATAAAGAAGAAATTGCTCCCAATGAAGCGGTAAATGTGGTTGTGAAAATTACAGGAGAGGGTAATTTTGATGATATTGAACCTTTTACACTCAATCTGCCCAATGCAACTGTTTTTACAGATACGCCCAAGGTAACGACATGGATGGAAGGCGAAAAACTCAAAGGTGAATTTGTTCAAAAATTTGCCATTAATGCACAGGAATCTTTTGAAATTGCACCATTAGAATTACGTTTTTATCACCCTTTAAAACAGCATATTGAAAGTGTTGTTACTGATGCTAAAACAATTAAAGTGCTTGGAGAAACGCTTCTGTCCAAATCAGAAAAAGGTGTTGCTGAAGAAGAAAAAATTCATAGGGAGATGCCTATAAAATGGCAATTTGATCTACGTAGCTTTGCTTTTGGTCTAGGAGGTGCCACTTTAGTGATCCTAATGGCAGGGGTACTGTATCGTTTTAAAAAAATTAAAATTATTCCTCGCAGAATGCAGCAAAGGGATGTATTGCAAAAATTATTGAAATATCAAGGTCAAAATGAAACAGTGGATTGTTGGATAGAAAAACTTGAAGCCAATCTTTACAGGGGTGGCAAGCACCCCATTAATCGTAAAGCTATTGATACGTTGTTAGAGGATCTTGTGTAGGGTTGTGGCTTTACTCATCCACGCTTCAAGCCCTTTCCAGTCCTCTTCTTCAATCATTTTTTTTGATTTTTCAAGCTCTTGCTCAAAAACCTCAATAGAACTTAAAAGGTTATTTTTATTTTGTCTAAAAATATCAGACCACATTTGAGGTGAACTTTTAGCAACACGACTCATATCACGAAAACCACCCGCTGCAAGGGCTAAAATACTCTTAGGATCTTCTTGTCCCATAACACTGTTAGCCAGCGCATAGCTGATAACATGGGGAAGATGCGAGATAAACGAAGCATGTGCGTCATGTGAAATGGGATCCATAAAGACAATTTTCATTCCAATGTGTGAAAACATCTGAATGGCACGATTTTTATGTAAATCATTGCTATTGTCTGTGTCGCACAGAACAACTACTTTATCATGATAGAGATTTTGAATAGCAGCACTTGGGCCGAATTTTTCTGTACCCGTCATTGGGTGTGCGGCAATAAAATTGGAGCGAATAGACTCAGGCACAGAAGCTACAATTTCCGCTTTCGTACTTCCTAGATCAATAATCGTTGTTGTATCCTGCACATCTTTTAGGTCTTGAAGTGCTTTAATAATGCCTCCAACGGGAATAGCAAGGAAAATAACATCACACGTTTTAATTTCAGCGAAAGAGACAATATCGTGAATGAGTCCTAGTTTTAATGCCTCTTCACAGTGGCTTAAGTTATGATCAAATCCGACAATTTTAGAGACCAGTTTTGTATTTTGAAGTGCTAATCCTAAAGAGCCTCCCATTAAACCTAATCCAACAATTCCAACAACCATTTTTAATCCTTATTTTAGACATCTTTATGTATCAAAGAATAGCCTTATTATGGGTTTAATAGGCACTTAATTCTAGAGATGGTATTATATTCAAAATATCTAAAAAAATAAATTTTAGGGCTAATCAGTATGAAAAAAAATAACTGCGTTGTCTCTTGTCGTTGCGACTTCTTTGTGCGCGGCTCCGTTAAAAAGCCTCCAATTTGATGGTTTGATCCACCTCTCTCCTGAGATGGCTTCAGAAATGATCGACATGAGAGCAGGTGATTCTGTGGACATGGAAAAGATCGATAAAGCGGTTAAAACGCTTTATAAACAAAATTATTTCGAAGATGTTTGGATTGAAGAGGTAGGCGAAGGCGCTCTTGTTGTTCACGTCAAAGAAAAACCTGTCATTGCAAAAATTGATCTTGTAGGCATTAGTGATAGTGATAAAGATGAAATAAATAAACTTATTGGCATCAAAAAAGGTGAAGTATATGATGTTGAGCGTGCGGAAGCTTCAAAACTAAAAATTATCAAGTTTTATGAAGATAAAGGCTATTTTGATACTGTTGTTGAGTCTAAAACAACACCACTCAGGGAAAAACTTTCGATTTCCCTTGACTTTGTTATTAATCGTGGTGAAAATGTAGTGATTAAAAAAGTAACGTTATGCGGTTCAAAAGCTCTCAACTATAACGATGTTGAACCAAATATTGCCAATAAATCTGAAGAGTGGCTACCTTGGATGTGGGGCTTTAATGATGGTAAGCTTCGAACAAGTGATATAGAGCATGATTCCGCACGTATTAAAGATACTTATATGCAAAAAGGTTATCTTGACTGTGATGTAAGCCAACCGTTCTTAAAAACATATTTGGATAGTTATACGGCTGATTTGGTTTACAATGTCAATGAAGGTGAACAGTATAAAGTGGGCACGATTGGTATTGAAATACCAGAAGGATTTATTGATGTCCAAGCGGTCATTGCTGAGATGAATCTTCAAAATGGGAAAGTCTTTAATGTCTCAAAATTACGTAAAGATATGACGTTGATTGAGACTAAAGTAGCAGATCAAGGTTACGCCTTCGTTAAAGTTTCCCCTGACGTTAAAAATGACAAAGAGAACCATATTGCAAATATTACCTATCGTGTTATGCCTGGTGAAAAAGTTTATATCAATAACGTCAGAATTTCAGGAAATAGTAGAACAATCGATAGAGTTGTTCGACGTGAAATTTACTTAGCCAACGGTGATATGTACAGCCGTACAGATGTTGATGATACAAAAAAAGCACTCAAACGTACAGGCTATTTTGAAGATGTAGAGATTAAAGAAGAGCGTATTAGTAAAGATAGAATGGACATTGTCGTCAATGTTAAAGAAGCTTCTACTGGATCTATTGGCGGCGGTATTGGTTATGGTTCATCTGATGGACTTCTTTTAAGTGCAAGTGTTTCCGATGGCAATATCTTTGGATCAGGTTTAAGAGCAGGTATTGATGTAGAGCGATCTGACAGTGAACTTAACGGTGCAATTTCTTTAGCCAATCCACGTCTGTTTGATTCCGTCTATAGCCTTAGTGGAAAGATTTACGGGGCAGACAATTCTTATTATTATTACGATCAAAAGAAATATGGTATTAATGTTGTTTTAGGTCGTAAAATTGCTCGTAACTGGGGGGTATCACTCGGCTACATCATAGAGCAGGGTAAGCTTTCAAATTTAACTAATGAGCTTCAAGAATATAAAGGTCAATTATGGACAGACGAAACAACGATTAAAAGTTCTGTTGTTCCTGGTATTTCTTTTAACAATACGGATGATTATTATCTTCCACGTAGCGGTATTGCTGCAAGTTCCAGTTTAGAGATTGCAGGATTGGGTGGTGATGAAAAGTTTATGAGCAGTGTTAATAAATTTGCAACCTATTATGGCTTACAAGATCTGATTGATTATGATCTTATTTTACGATACAAAGCACAGTTTAAATACCTTGCTATCAACTCAGCAGATGAAAAATACTCTTATGGTGAAAAATACTATATGGGTGGTATCAGAACAGTTCGTGGATACGAGTCAAATTCACTTTCGCCAAAACTACCTGGTAAAGATATTTTGATTGGTGGTAACACAATGCTTGTTAATACTGTAGAGGCCAGCTTCCCATTGGTTGAAAGACTAAAAATGCGTGGAGCAATTTTCTTTGACTATGGTATGATTGGTGAAGATAATCTCGATATCAAGCGCGGTGGTACAGGTGTAGCATTAGAGTGGATTTCACCACTTGGCCCTATTGGCTTAGTCTTCTCTCAACCCGTTATGGATGAAACAGGCGATAAAAAAGCTTCCTTTGAATTTACAATCGGACAAAAATTTTAATCTCATAGGATAATGGGAGTTGAAAAACTCCCCTAAATCTTCATACCTTCAAATACTTTTTTCTACTTAATAATGATTGCAAAAGAGGCAGGTTTTATAAGCTGTTTGATCTGCTCATGTGCCAAGAAAAGTTTTTTTTTCTGCTTGAATGGTCAGTGTATGGTTTTGATAACTCAAAGCGATTTTACTACGGCTCATATCGCTATTGATTGCTTTTGAAAGAGCCAGTAGAAAACTAAGCCATTGTACTGTTTGAATATCGGGTAAAAGCGCTTTATATGTATTCATATCTTCTTCACTTGGAAGTTTATTGACATGGTATTTGACGAGCATTGCGATGAGTATTTTTTGTTCGTGTGAAAAGCCATAGTTGAGATTGTTGAGAATAAAATAAAAACTATGCATTTGATTTTGATAGAAACCCAATTTTATACCAATATTTAAAAGTTCTGCTGCAACACTAAGTTCCCATTTGTATTTTACAGGTATATTATGGATAGGAGAGAGCGTATCAAAAAGAAGGTTTGCAACTTTTTTGATATAGAGATTCTCGTCTTCTACAATTGAAAAACGATCTTTGAAGCTTCGAAGACTGAGTTTGAAATCAGGGTTAAATTTATGGTTAGAAGAGCGTAAAAGATCACATAAATAAGCACCTTCCCTGATACCTGCACCACTTGTAATCATTTTTTGACATCCCAATTTTTGGAGAACTGATTGAAAAATAATACACCCTTCACGCATCGTATCGTATCGATCTTTACGTACTCCTAGAACTTTTAACCCTAAGACATCAGAACTCACAATGGCATTCACAAAGGGTGCATGTGAAGTTATCTCATACTCAAAGCCATGTACGGTTTTAAGGGGGTAGTTAGTGCGTTCCATAATAATTTTAGAGAGCGATCGAAGAGTGCCGCCAATGCCAATCATATCATTAGATGTAAAGTGCTCAGGAATTTTCTCAAGCTCTTTATGAATAAAAGAGCGAATATCCGCTAATGGAATTTTTTTATCAAAAAAGAGTTCTTTAAGTCTAACTGTACCGATATTAAGAGAAATTGTATCAACAATTATGCCATTTTCAATTCTGGCAAGTTCTGTTGAACCTCCACCAATGTCAATTGTGACAGCATCTTTAATTTCTTTAAGGTAATTTAAAGCACCAACAGCGCCGTAATAGGCCTCTTTTTTCCCTTCAATCACTTTAATATTAATATTAAGTTCATTATGGATTTTATTGATAAAGGTGCTTGCATTGGGAGCGTCTCTAAGTGCTGATGTTGCAATGCAGAGAACTTTATTGCATTTAAACCCTTTGATAATATGACCGAACTCTTCAAGTGTTGTAAAAGCACGCTTCAGAGCAGGTTCTTGCAATACACCACCAAAATTATAGGCGCCTTCGCCAATACGTACACGACTTTTCGTCTCGTCAATGAGGTGGAAGGCAAAACGGCTACTTTTCTCAAAGATTGCCATTCTTGCAGAATTAGATCCTATATCAATGATAGCTGTGCGTTTTGACATTAATTGTCGCTGCTGAGCTGTTCATATTTTAACTTTAACTCTTCAACGCTTTCAATATTGTCAGGATCTGCAACAATGCATTCAACTGGGCATACAGAAATACAAGCTGGTTCATCATAGTGCCCTACACATTCTGTACAAACATCTGGATCGATGATATAAATAGGATCTGACTCCTCAATAGCACCATTTGGACACTCATCGCGACACGCGTCACAAGCGATACATTCATCTGTAATCATTAAAGACATGCTTATTTTCCTTCATTTAAAGTGAAATTTATTGACGAGTTTATACACTAAAAATACTTTAACGAAATTTAAAGCGAGCGTTTACGAAGAGGAAGTAGTAATGTGGCAATGGTTCCTTTGGTATCTTCTCTATTTTTAAGAGTTATTTTTGCCCCTAAGGCATCAGCTGCATTTTTGGCAAGAAACAGTCCAAGCCCTGCACCGGTTTGATTTCCATAACGTTTAAAAGGCGCAAAGAGATCTTTACTTTCATCAATGCCAATTCCTTCATCTATGACACAGACAAAGAAACCTTCTTTCGTCAGATAGGCTTGAATCGTAATATTTCCTTCTTTGGGAGTAAATTTGATGGCATTTTGAACAAAGTTTTGCAAAATATGCATGAGCAGTGTCGGTTGAATCGTAATTTTATAGCTTATGGGAACGATATCTTCAATAATGTTTTTTTCTTCCATCTTGGCTAAGATGGTATAGTTATTGATCTGCTCTTTTAAAAAGGCGATCAGGTCAATTTCAATAGGTTTCTCAAATTGTGCACCTTCTTGCCTTCCAATCTCTAAGATATTGCTAATCATCTTGTTCATATCATTAATCGTTTGGTTATTGCTTTTGAGGGTATCAATATATTTTTCATTCTCTCTTGGCTTTAAAAGGGTTACTTCATTTTTGGTTTTCATAACAGCCAATGGGGTTTTAAGTTCATGCGCAGCGCCAATGAAAAGCTCTTTCTGCGAATTGACAAAGATTTGAATCCGTTCAACCAATTTATTGATACTGATGCCTAAAGGTTGAAACTCACTTGGCAACTTTTGAGTATCGAACATTTGTAAAAAATTTTCATTCATACTTGCTAATTTATTGGTTAAAGAACGTATGGGTAAAACGAGCATACGTGAGAGAAATAGGGCATAAAAGAGGATCAAAAAGATCGCGGTTAGGTTAATAATAAGAATATTTTTAAGAATTTTATTGAGCAAGATATCAGTGTTGGAAATATCTTTGGTGATGGAGATAAAATAATGTTCGCGTTTTTCTAAAGGGTAGTAGATTGTAAGAAATTTTTGGTCATCTTTTTCACTGTGCTCGAAAGAGGGAACATTGCCTTGATTGACACGAATAGCTATGGTGACTTGTACATCATTAGGGTTATTAATTGAACTTAATGATGGGTCAAAAATATTAATGCCCATACGTTCAATAGAGCTAGTGCGTGATGTTGCAATAATTTGGGCTTGTTTGGTAAGTTCTTGTGTAATGTCTTCAAAAATAGAAATTTTGATGTAATTGTAAAGAATGACAGAGAAGATTACAATCAGTGTCGCCGAAGCGGACACCAATTGTAATATAAAACTTTCTCTTATACTTTTTTGGGAAAGCAAAATCTATAACCTCTTCGTCTTACTGTCTCAATCGTTGAGATTTCTAATGGTTTGTCCATTTTTTGACGAATTTGGTTAATTGCAACTTCAATAACATTTGGTGTTACAAGCTCTGGCTCTTCCCAGATTGCATCAAGGAGTTGCTCTTTTGAGACAATTTGGTCACTGTGTCGTGCAAGGTGTGTTAACACTTCAAACGGTTTACCTTTAAGTTCAATCTCTTGGCCTTTATAGGTGATTTTTTCTTCATCTGGATCAATTGTAAGGTCATCAATTTTAATAACGTTAGTGCCACCAAAACGAAGACGCGCTTCGATACGGGCGACTAAAATATCAAAATCAAATGGTTTACGGATGTAATCATCTGCACCCGCTTTAAGGGCTTTAATTTCGCTCTCTTTGTCATCTTTTGCAGAGATAATCACTGCAGCAGTACGAGGAGATTTTTGTTTAATGAGGTTGATAAGATCAACGCCATCGCCATCAGGGAGCATCCAGTCTGTTAAAACGAGGTCATAATTACGAATACCAATGTAGTATTCTGCATCTTTGTAGTTTTCAGAGCTATCGGTTTGATAACCAAACTCTTGTAAGCCTTCAGCAATGGTCTTATTGAGGGTTACTTCATCTTCAACGATTAAAATTCGCATTATAAATTCCTTAGTTGCTAAAATTTAAACGGGATTATAGCATAATTTTAGCTAGATTTAAAGTTTTTTTAATTAAATTTTAATTTTTGGTGTAGTCAACCGTGTGCGAAACCCCAGCCATCGTATTTGGCAAAATATCAGGTTTAAAAATTTTTAATTTAATTTTCGACATTTGAGGATAGAGAATTTTAAGTTTTTGACTTAAGTCGGTGAGTGCATCTTCCAGCAAAAGATAGTGCATTTGATTCATTTCTGTTTCTAAAAAAGTAGAAATATTGGCATAATCAATCACATTATCACCAAGGTAATCGTATGAAATCTTTACATGTAAAATAACTTTTTGAGGCGTGTGGCGCTCTTTTTCAAGAATACCGACAATCGTCTCAAATGTTAGATTTTCTATAATAATCTGCATTAGATCACTTTAGATTCTTTACCTTGAAAGAGTCTAATGATATTAGGAATATGCTTATACACAATCAAAAAAGCGATAATAAAAATAGGTGCATGCGTTTTGATGCCTTCAAGTTCTGGATGGATAATAAACGAAGCAACAATTAAAGCTACAAGTGCAAGCAGGGATGACAACGAAGAGATTTTAAGCACTTTGCCCACAATAAACCATGTCACAAAAGCAATCGCAGTTTCGATAGGCAACATGATAAACAGCACTCCAGCTCCTGTTGCAACGCCCTTTCCACCTTCAAATTTAAGATAAGGGCTATAACAATGTCCAATAACGGCAAAAATAGCAATGGCCCAAAGTGTTTCGACACTCAGACCAACGAATTTACCAATCAAAAGTAAAGCAATGCCTTTTAATGCATCTAAAATAACCGTAGCAATAGCCAATTTTTTCGCCAATTTTGGATTGGATTCTTTTAGAACCCGTAGTACATTGGTTGCCCCAATACTTCCACTTCCTGCTTCTCTGATGTCTTGACCTGTAAAAAGTTTTGCAAGCAATAAACCAAAGGGAATACCGCCAACAAGATAGCTTAAAATATAAAATTGAACGTTGATATTAAAGAGAAAGTCCACACCGTATCCTTCATTAAAGTTGGCACAGTATAGCAATAATTTTGTTATTATTTCTTTAACGCTATAATGACTTTTTTCGATAGAACGGAAGGAATTGAGATTGGATAATCACACATTAAAAAAAGAAATTTTAAAACTCAAACACGAGTTACATGTAAGCATTGTGGCACATTTTTATCAAAAAGATGAAGTTTTTGAATTAGCAGATTTTTCTGGAGATTCTCTTCAACTTGCGCAATGGGCAGCAAAAGATAGTAATCCTTATTTGGTTTTTTGCGGCGTAGGATTTATGGGGCAGAGTGTTAAAATTTTAGCACCTGAAAAGCGTGTATTTATGCCTAAAATCGCTTGTTGTGCAATGGCGCGTATGATAGATGTGGACTATTTCGATCAAAATGTGGCTATTTTAGAAAAAGCAGGCATTAAAAAAGAAGATATTTTACCCGTGACATACATTAATTCCTCTGCAGATGTTAAAGCAGCTGTAGGTAAAATGAACGGTTATGTGTGTACCAGTTCAAACGCTAAAAAAATCATTACAAAGGCGCTTGAGAGTAATAAAAAGATCCTCTTTGTCCCTGATCGTTGTTTGGGACAAAACATTGCCAAAGAGATGGGGCTTAAATCCTGTGTCGTGGGCGATGGAAGTGATCCTAAAGAGGCTGATATTTTATGTTATAACGGTTTTTGCTCTGTCCATCAGCTCTTTGATGTGGATGATATTGCTTTTTACCGTGCGAAATACCCTGATATTTTAATCGTCACACATCCAGAATGCAAGCCTGAAGTATGTGATCTCTCTGATTTTGTGGGATCTACCAGTCAGATTATTGAGTATGTCAAAAAACTCCCAAGTGAACAAAAAGTGGCAATTGGAACGGAATATAATATGATTAAGCGTCTACGTCAAGAGAATACATACGTTCTCTCTTCTTCAAAACCAGAATGTCCAACGATGAATGAAACGACGTTACAAGATGTCTATAACGTACTTTTAAGTATCAAAGAAGGTCGCTTTGAGAATGAAATTAGTGTTTTGGAAGAGACACGAAAATGGGCACATACTGCTTTGAACAGGATGTTTGAATTATGATTAAAAAGTTTGTTAAAAAGGCACTTGAAGAGGATGTGGGTCGAGGTGATCTTTTTTCATTAGTGGGAAAAGATAGCTTTGCAAGTGCTAATATTATCTGTAAAGATATGGGTGTTTTTGCAGGACGTCCTTATGTTAAGGCACTGTGCAAGATGAATAAGCTCGATGTCACCTTTTATTTTGAAGATGGCGATGCCCTTCAAAAAGGAGATCTAGTTGCTTTAATTGAAGGAAAATCTAAAAATATTTTACGTTGTGAACGTACGATTTTGAATTTAATGCAACATGCCAGTGGCATTGCAAGCAATGTAGCAAGTTATAAAAAAGTGCTTCAAGGCTATACTCTCAAACTTTTAGATACCAGAAAGACAAGACCGCATTTACGTGTTTTTGAGAAATATGCCATTCGTTGTGGTGGAGGTAGCAATCACCGAATGGGTTTGGATGATTGTTTGATGATCAAAGATACCCATCTTAAAACGATTGATGATTTAAAGATTTTTATTGCCGAAGCCAGAGAAAAACTTCCCTTTACATGTAAAATAGAAATTGAGTCGGAAGATGTTGAATTTGCTGAATTTTCGATGCAATGTGGGGCAGATATTGTCATGTGTGACAATATGTCGCATGAGGATATCAAAGCGGTTGTTGCATATAAAAACAGCCATTTCCCTCACGTTCTTTTAGAAGCGAGCGGAAACATCACAAAAGACAATATTATAGAATATGCTAAAACAGGTGTGGATGCAATCAGCAGTGGAAGTTTGATCCATCAAGCGGTTTGGCTTGATTTTTCAATGAAAATTACCCATAAAACAGTGATCTAAGTAGGGATGTTACACTGTGGCGGATGATCAAGAGAAGACGGAAGAACCCAGTTCCAAGAAGATTGAAGATGCCAGAAATGATGGTAATGTCCCTAAAAGTCAAGATACCAGTGCTTTTATAACGCTTGTCGTGGCGTTAGCGGTTTTTTTGGCCATGTTTCCGTGGATAGAATCGCGTACCGTGTATCTTTATCACTATTATCACTCTTTGATTGGCGTTGAAATTACCAAAGAAGTGACACTGCAACTGTCAATCATCTCATTTCGAGAAGTTATCTTTATGGTTATCCCTCTAGCCTTAGCGGTTTCAGTGGCTGGAATTTTAGCCAATGTGTTGCAGACTGGCTTGATTTTCACAACAAAACCTTTAATGCCTGATTTTAGCAAAATTGATCCTATGAAGGGGCTAAAAAACCTTTTTTCAATCAAAAAATTGGTTGAAATGCTTAAGATTATTATTAAAGTAGGCGCTATATTATGGGTTTGTTACTTTTTTCTCCTTGCGTTTACCAAAGAGCTTCCAACGGTTATATCTTTTCCTTTACCTGATCAGTTAGGATGGCTAAAACATAAAATGATTATTCTCATTTCTGTCATTTTAATCCTTTTTCTTGTGTTGGCACTTGCAGATCTTCTGTTTGTACGTTTTTCTTATTTTAAGAGTTTACGCATGAGTAAGCAGGAAATGAAGGATGAATATAAGCAGATGGAAGGTGATCCTAAGATTAAAGCTAAGATCAGGCAAATTCAGATGCAAATGACGAAAAAGCGCATGATGCAGGAAATTCCACAAGCGGATGTCATTATTACAAATCCGACACACTATGCTATTGCAATTCGATACAATCAAGACAAAGAAGCTGCCCCAAAAGTTATTGCCAAAGGAACAGATTTTATGGCACTACGTATTAAAGAGATTGCAATGAACTATAATATCCAGATTGTTGAAAATCCTCCATTAGCAAGGGAGCTTTATAAAAAATGCAATTTAGGTGACATTATCCCTGAAAATCTTTATAAAGCAGTAGCAGAAGTGTTAGCATTTGTTTATAAAAGTTCGAATAAATCACGCTAAAGAGCATCAATAACTTTTCAGTCAAAATTAAGTATAATCTGCACTTTATTACTAAGTGGAGTTGTAATGTATCAACAAGCGTGGAAACGAATGCTTGAGGCCGATCACATTGTTATTGTCTCTCATGTTCATCCAGATGGTGATACATTAGGGAGTGCTTTAGCTTTATTTGACGTGCTAACACGAGCCGGTAAAAAAGTGACGCATTACAATAAAAATAGTGAACTTCCACAGTCGTATGACTTTTTGCCAGGCTATTCTAAAATAAAGTATACCTTGCCAAAGAGTTTTGATTTGGTTGTCAGTTGTGATTGCTCGACACGTGATAGACTTAAAATTCCTGAAGGGGATTATGAGATTATCAACATTGATCATCACTTAACCAATCGCTATTTTGGAAATATAAATCTTGTGGTTGATCGTTTTACAAGTGCTGGTATGGTGGTGTATGAACTTCTTAAAGCGAATGCGATTGAGATGAGTAAAGAGTGCGCCATTTGTCTTTATACAGCTATTGCCGATGACACAGGTTTTTTCCTTTATGGTGATATGGACGAGGCAACATTTCAAATTGTAGCCCAATTGGTGAAATGTGGGGCAAATCCCCAAGAAATTGCTTCAAAGGTAAAACGAAGAGAGCCTCTTTCAAAAATAAGACTCTACGGTTATATGTTGAATCATTTTGATCTCTATGAAAATGGGCGTATTGCCACGATTATTTTTGATAAAGCGACTTTGGAAGCAACAGGAGCTAAACGACACGATACCAAAAATATCGTCAATATGCTCAGGAGCATTGTTAATGTAACGATTGCCATTATGATTTTGGAAGAAAAAGAGGGAGGCTATAAAGTCTCATTGCGGAGTAAAGATATTAATGTCTCAAAAATTGCTTTAATGTATCAAGGAGGCGGTCATAAGACGGCTGCAGGATTTGAAGTTCCTGTGTGTGATCCTAAAGCACTTCGAGATGAAATTGTGGAAAAAATAAAAAGGATAGATAAAGAATGAAACAGCAAAGAAAATCTTCAATAGCAGCGTATGCGCTAGGGTTTATTTTTCTAGTTTTAGTAGGTGGACTTACTTATGTGTATAACTCAAATTTATTTGAAAGAGAAGCTCCTAAAATTGCCCTTGCCAAAGAGATAGATTGGAATTTAAAAGATCCCATCAAAGTACAGATAGAGGACAATAGTGGAATTCGTTTTGTACGTGCTTCCCTATTTGATGGCGAAAAAAGCGTAGTGCTTGAAACCAAAGAGTTTAAAACCGCAGAAAAAGTAGTTGATTTAAACCTCACTTTCCCAAAAACAGGATTTGGCGCCAATAAAAAAGCATTTGAACTAACCGTTGAAGCGACGGACGTAAGCAAATGGAACTTTTTTGCAGGTAATAGTGTGAGTGAAAAGTCTATTGTTAAAGTTGATACCAAAAGACCTGAGGTTAATGTCATTGGAAGTTCGTATAAAATTATGCGTGGTGGCGTTGCTACCGTAATTTTCAAAGCACAAGATGAGGCAATGAAATCGCTTTATATTGAGACAAACTTTGGAAAGAAATTTTATCCAACACCTTTTTACAAAGATGGGTATTACATCTCTTTGGTTGCATGGCCAACGCATATTGAAAGTTTTAGTGCTTCTGTGGTTGCCATTGATCGTGCTGGAAACTTAACGAAAGCGCATATTCCTTATTTCTTGCAGGATAAAAAATATAAAACTTCAACCATTGCCCTTGAAGATCGATTTTTAGATGGAAAGATTGCTGATCTTATTTCTGAAGTGGCACCAGAGAGGTCCTCGCTTAACAAAATAGAGAAATTTAAGTTTGTTAATGAAGATATGCGTAAAGGAAATGAAGCCAACATTCTAAAAGTAACATCAGATGTTCCTAAAGAGCTTGTCAGTGGATTTTATCTTAAAGCTTTTTACCCTTTACGTAATGGCAAAGTGGTTGCAAGTTTTGGGGATCACCGTTTTTATGAGTATGATAAACAGCCTACAAGTGAGTCTTACCATTTAGGTTTGGATCTTGCAAGCAATGCACAAGCGACAATGTTAACTTCTAATGACGGTGTGGTTGTCTTTGCCCGTGAAAATGGAATTTATGGTAATAATATTATTATCTCACATGGCTTAGGTGTTTATTCTCTTTATGGGCACTGTTCTAGTTTTATGGTGAAAGAGGGTGATGTTGTTAAGGCAGGAGAGCCTATTGCTAAAACAGGAATGACAGGCTTGGCACTTGGCGATCATCTCCATTTCGGTATGTTTGTACAAGGCGTAGATGTTAGACCTGAAGAGTGGATGGATGAGGTATGGCTTAAAGAGAGCGTATTTAATGTAATAGAATCAGCAAAGAAGATTATGGATAGATGAAAGTAACACAAAAAAATGTCAGAGTATTTCATATTGAAATTGATGATGAAGCCTCTTTCTTAGAGTATTTTAGAAAAAATACACTTCTTTTGAAGGAATTCTTTTTGCTTGTTGAAGGGAATATAACGAAGAATATTGCTTTTGTTTTAGAGCAAAGTGGAGTTTGTTATAAAGAAATTAACAACTGCAATATTCGTTTTGGTGGAATTAAAAAAGAAACGCCTTTGCTTGAAGAAGAACCTAAGAAAGAGGTAATTTCAGAAGTCTTATCAGAGCCTAAGCAACTACCAAAACTTAAGCTTTATGATCGTCCTATTCGTTCTGGTGAAGAAATTATTGAGAGTATTCCAATTGTTATTTTTGGCCGTGTTAACAGTGGTGCAAAAGTTTTTTGTGAAGAGAGTATGAGTATTTATGGTATTATTGACGGATTAGTGCAGTGCGACGGTGAATATATCGTACTCAGTGGTATCAGCCCAAGAGGTCATCTGATCTTTAATGGAGAGATTGTGGATAGGGAGACATTAAAACAAAATGTGCTTCAAAAAATTATTGTGCGTGATAATGTTATTGAGATAAAGGACGTTGTGTGAAACAAACCACATTAGCCAAGGCGGTTAGCGGTGTTGGAATAGGACTTCATAAAGGCACACCTATTCAAATACATTTGGAACCCCTTGAGGCAAATAGCGGTATTATTTTTTATCGAAGCGATGTAGGATTATTGGTTCAAGCATTGCCTCAAAATGTTGTCAATACACAAATGGCAACCGTCATTGGAAATTCGAATGCTTATATCTCAACGATTGAACATCTTCTCTCAGCCGTCTATGCGTATGGTATTGATAATATTCGTGTTGTCTTAGATGGAGCAGAAGTACCTGTTATGGATGGGAGTAGTGCTAGTTTTTGTATGATGCTTGATGAAGCAGGTATACGAAAACTTGAAGCAACGAAACAAGTGTTGATTATAAAGAAAGAAGTTGAAGTTCAAGACGGGAAAAAATTTGCGCGCGTCACACCTAGTTTAAAACCAACATATAACTTTATGATTGAGTTTACTCACCCTTCCATTGGTAGACAAGAGTATAGTTTTGAGTTTAGTAAAAAGAATTTTATTGAAGAAATATCACGTGCCCGCACCTTTGGTTTCCTCAAAGATGTGCAAATGCTACGCTCTCGTGGGCTAGCCCTTGGAGGATCACTTGATAATGCAGTGGTTATGGATGACAATAAAATTCTTAATCCTGAAGGATTACGTTTCTCGAATGAGTTTGTCAGACATAAAATTTTGGATGCCATTGGTGATCTTTCTTTATTAGGAGCGCCTTTTGTTGGAGATTATACCTCATATGCTGGTAGCCATAATTTAAATCATGAACTCACTAAAGCAATTTTAAGAGATCCAAGTAATTATGAAATTAGAACATTGAGTGTTGAAAAAGCACAAGAGTTTGAAAAGGTTTACGCATAAAAACAGTTGTTGATATTGTTGTTATTACACTTACTTCACCGTTACATGTAGGCATTTATGAAAATAACCAATTGATTAAAACTTTTGAAACAACAGATCAAACCAGTGAGGCATTGCCCTTATTGTTTGAAGAAGTTTTGAAAGTGTATCAACCCGTGCGACTTTTTTTTTTGCTAGAGGGCCTGGAAGCTTTATGGCAATTAAAATTACTTACATTTTTTTTAAAAACATTGAGTATTGCATTAAAAATTCCTCTTCTGGCATGTGATGGGTTTGTCTTTAATCAGAGTAGACCTATTCGCGCGATGCGTAATCTTTATTTTATCAAAGAGGCGCATGAGATTGTAACGAAGCGTTTGGATGATCCCATTGAACAGCCCTTTACGCTCCCTGAAGTTTTAGATGAGACCCTTTTTAACGATAATGTTGAACCACTTTATATGTTACCAGCAGTTTAGGAGCGATGTGTGAAGATAAAAATACCAGCGACCAGTGCCAATTTAGGACCCGGATTTGATTGTTTAGGTCTTGCCATTGCGCTGTATAACGAAGTTTGTATTAAACCTTCAAGTTACCAAAGTATCTCTGTTAAAGGAGAAGGTGAAGAGAATGTAAAGCTTAAGAAAAACAATATTTTCGTCTCTATTTTTTATGACATCTACCAAGAACTTACGGGCAGAAAAGATTCTTTCCGTTTTGAGTTTTATAATAATATTCCCTTTTCAAGAGGTCTAGGAAGTAGTTCAGCCGTAATCGTAGGTGCCATAGCAAGTGCTTATGAAATGGCAGGTGTAAAAGCAAGTAGAGAAAGTATTTTAAATAAAGCTATTTTATATGAAACCCACCCAGATAATATTGCACCTGCTGTTTATGGTGGATTTACAAGTTCCATAGTGGAACATGGAAAAGTAAAGACACTCAGGAAAGAGTTAAGTGAAAAATTAAAAGTAGTGATGGTGATCCCAGATCGCCCAATGTCAACAGCGCAGTCACGAACGTTACTTCCGAAGTCATATTTAATGAAAAATACGGTTTACAACCTTTCCCGTGCATCTTTACTTACAGCAGCTTTTTTTAGTGAAAACTGGGAGTTTTTAAAGGTAGCATCGAGAGATTGTATGCATGAACATCGCCGTATGAAGCAACTAAAAGAACTTTTTGAAGTGCGTGAAATTGCTTTAAAAAATGGTGCATTGATGAGTACACTCTCAGGAAGTGGTTCATCTTTTTTTAGCCTTGTTAGGGCTGAAGATGCTCAAAAGGTTGCAATTGCTCTTAAAAATGCATTTGGAATGTTTAGAGTAGAAATCTTTGAATTAGATAACAATGGTTTTGAAATCGTAAAAAGCTGAAAAACAGCTAAAATTTGATATAATCAGGCGCAAAAATGAGTCAACCCATACGAATGTGCATTGTTTGTAGAGAGAGATCTTTACAAGGAAGTTTACAAAGATTGCAGATTGTAGACGGAAAGCTCGTGCTCTTTTCCAAGGTAGGAAGAAGCTTTTATATCTGCAAGGCATGTATGACAAACAATGAAAAGAAAGTTGTAAAAATACTCAACAATAAATGCAAAACAAATCACAAAGCAATGATGGAATTTGGTAAAATTTTTAAGGAGATAGGGTCGAATGGATAAAGTTCGTATAGCAGAAATAGCAAAAGAATTGGGCATGAAAAATAAAGATATCATCGAAAAAGCGATGGGTATTGGTTTGGATGTCAAAGGACATGCAAGTGCAATTACTACAGAAGATGCCGAAAAACTCATAAACTATATTTTAAGTGGAGAAAATGCACAAGCAAGTAAACCATCTGCTCAACCTAAAACTCCAGAAATCAAAAAAGTTGAAGTTGTAGAGACGCCACCACTACCTGTCGTTGAAAAACCTATAGTACATGAAGTAATAACGCCTAAAACGAAAACTTTAAAAGAAAAAGAGCTTGAAACAGGGATTGTTGCTAAAGCAGTCCTTCACGATGATCAAATTGCCAAAGTCGCAACAGAAGCATCAAGTGACACAGAAGAGGATATGGAAGAAAAATTAGATCCAACAAATGTACGCAAGCGTAGAGGTTTGGTGATCGTCAAAAAGAAACGACCTGATGTGAAAGAAGTCGAAGTTGAAGAGAAAGAAAGTCCATCATCTTTTTATGGTGCTAGAGAAAATACACCTTCACGAAGCATCGAGTCTATGTTCTCCTCTTCAAATGCCGCTAGTGAATTGCAAAAGAAGAAAAAGAAAGTAAAAAAAAGTACCTGCGGAGAAAAAAGCAAATGCAGAGAAATTAGATCTTACATTGAATATTGAAATGGCAGATACGAATATTGATACGGAAGAAGAGGACATGATTGTTCTCCCCGATCTTAATGTCGGTATTACCATTAATGAAGAAGCTAAAAAGAAAAAACAGATTGATCCAAGTCAAATTAGAACGACGAAGAAAACCAACTTTGTGATGCAGGGAATTCAGAGAGTGGGACGTAAACGTAGACGTCGCCCTTCTCAAGTTCAAGAAGTTGAAGCCATCAGTGCAATTGAAATTCCTGAAGAGATTAGAGTATATGAGTTTGCAGAGAAAATCAATAAATCGGTTAGTGAAGTCATTAAAGAGCTTTTTTCTCTCGGTGTTATGTTCACTAAAAATGACTTTTTAGATAAAGATTCAATTGAAATTTTAGCGGATACTTTTGGTGTTAATGTTACAACAGTCAATGATCAAGAAGCCTTTGACTATGTTAAAGCATACGATGAAGAGGGTGAGGCTGGTGAGCAACATCTTGTTGAGCGTGCTCCTGTTATTACGATTATGGGTCACGTTGATCACGGTAAAACTTCATTGCTTGATTACATTAGAAGTGCCAAAGTAGCAGCAGGCGAGGCGGGTGGTATTACCCAACACGTGGGTGCTTATATGGTTGAAAAAAATGGTAGAAACATTACCTTTATCGACACACCAGGTCACGAAGCCTTTACGGAGATGCGTTCACGTGGTGCAAAAGTGACCGACATCGTTATTGTCGTAGTTGCTGCCGATGATGGTGTTAAACCTCAAACGAAAGAGGCTATTGAGCATGCCAAAGCAGCAGGCGTTCCTATTATTATTGCTGTCAATAAAATGGATAAAGAAGCCGCTAATCCAGATCTTGTTAAAGCACAACTGGCTGAGCTTGGTATTACGCCTATTGATTGGGGTGGAGAGCATGAGTTTGTCCCAGTATCTGCAAAAACAGGTATGGGTATTGAAGACTTACTTGAAACTATTTTATTACAAGCGGATCTTTTAGAACTGAAAGCCGATCCAAGTAGAGAAGTTAAAGCAACGGTAATTGAGAGCTCTTTGGAAAAAGGAAGAGGTCCTGTAGCTACCGTTGTTATCGAAGATGGTACGATACGCGTGGGTGATATTGTCGTGGCGGGTATTGCTTTTGGAAAAGTAAAAGCATTGTTGAATGACTTAGGTCAGTCTGTTAAAGAAGCACTACCAGGTGAGCCTGTTGTTGTTCTAGGTTTGAGTGAAGTTCCTGGTGCTGGCGAAACATTGATTAGCGTTAAAACTGATAAAATCGCACGTGAATATGCGAAGAAAAAAGCAGAATACCTCCGTCAAAAAGAGCTCTCTAAAACAACAAAAGTAAGCTTAGATGATTTGAGTGCCATGATTGCTGAGGGTGCATTAAAAACATTACCAGTTATTATTAAAGCAGACGTTCAAGGTAGTCTTGAAGCGATCAAAGGTAGTTTAGAAAAGATCAGAAATTCTGAAACAAAAGTTCATATTGTCAGTGCAGGTATTGGTGGAATTACAGAGAGCGATGTAGCGCTTGCAAGTGCCAGTTCGGACTGTATCATCTTAGGTTTCCATGTACGCCCTACAGGTATTGTGAAAGAAAAGGCTCGCAGTGCGGGTGTTGAGATCAAAACCTATAACATTATTTATGATTTGATTGATGATGTCACAAACTTAGTGACGGGTCTTATGGCTCCTGTGATTCGTGAAGAAAATATCGGTCAGGCAATTGTTAGAGAAGTCTTTGCCGTTCCTAAATTGGGTCATATCGCTGGTTGTATCGTTACAGATGGAACGATCAATAGAGGTGTTAAAATTAGGGTTATTCGTGATGGTGTTATCATCTATGAGGGTAGTGTTTCTTCTCTTAAACGTTTCAAAGATGACGTTAAAGAGGTCGGTAAAGGCTATGAATGTGGTGTAGGCATTGAAGGCTACACAGATATTAAAGTAGGCGATTATATCGAAAGCTTTAAAGAGGTTGAAGAAAAAGCGAAACTATGATAGACAAAAGTATTAAAATTCAGAGAACCCAGAGCGTTTTAAGAGAACTCATTCCTGAAGCGCTTTCCACCTTAGAAGATGAGATGCTTCGCGGTGTTTGTGTGGTTGATGTCGAGTGTAGTCGTGGAAAGTACGATGCGATTGTCTATTTAGATGGTTCTATTTATGATGAGGCAGAAAAGCGTTATATTCTCTCCCATCTTGATCGTGTTCAGCGTCATATCCAAACACATTGTATGCAAGCGGAAGGGTGGTTTCGTTGTCCTCGGTTTACATTTCATTTCGACGATAGTTTAGAGCGCCAAAACAAGATGGATGCTCTGTTTGCAAAGGTTGAAGAAGAGCTCAAAAAAGGTAAAAATAACGATGCTTGATAAAGAACAGATGGTCAAAATTGTTGAAAGCTGCGGCGTATCTTTGTATGATACCGAAGTTGTCAGTGAATTTGATAAAAGAATTTTTCGCCTTTATATCACTTCAAAAGAGGGCATTAGTCTTGATAAATGCGCAGAAGTGAGTCGTATTTTATCGCCTATTTTCGATTTAGAGCCACCACTTGAGGGTGAATACCTTTTTGAAGTCAGTTCTCCTGGTATTGAGCGAAAACTCACCAAGCCTGAACATTTTATAGCCTCAGTTGGTGAAAAAGTCAAAGTAAAATTGAACAATAAAGAGAAATTTATTGGTCTTCTTGAAGGTTTTGACGCTAATATTGCCTCTGTACGCGTTGAAAATGAACTCAAACAGATTTCTCTGGATGAGATTGAAAGTATTCGAACTTATTTTGAATGGTAAGTGCATTTGACACTGTTTTAATGCAAAAAGCACTTGATGTCGCTTGGGCATATCAAGTGCTAACTTTCCCAAATCCTGCAGTGGGTGCAGTTGTAAGCAATGAGCAAGGCGATATTTTAGGGATTGGCGCACATCAAAAAGCTGGAATGCCTCACGCTGAAGTCCTTGCACTTAAAGCGGCTTATGAAACACTCACCGAAGATAGACGCATCCGTACAATAGAGGATGCATCTGAACTTCATGCATTTTTAAAAGAACACCATAACTCTCTTTTTCACAATCTGACATTACATGTAACGCTAGAGCCATGTCATCATTTTGGCAGAACACCTCCTTGTTCAGGATTGATTGACGCTTTGGGTATTAAGCGAGTAGTCATTGGTTCTTTTGATGAGAGTAACACTGCCAAGGGCGGTGGTGCTTTTTTACAAAAGAAAGGGGTTAATGTTTCATTTGGGGCACTTAAAGAAAAATGTGATCTTCTACTCATGCCTTTTACATGTAAAGAAAAAAAACGCCCTTTTGTTTTTTTTAAACTTGCAGTGAGTAGCAATGGTGTAGCAACTGGAGGAATCATTACCTCTCTTGATTCGCGAAAAATGGTACACAATTTACGAAATTGCTGTGATCTTTTAGTGATCGGTGGCAATACGGTACGAACCGATCGTCCCATTCTTGATGCACGATTGTGTAATGGAAAAGCACCCAATATTCTTATTTATTCCAAACAAAAATCATTTGATGTAACGATTCCCCTTTTTGATGTTCCCCATCGTTCTGTAATGATTGAAGAGACACTGGATAAAATCAATGATTATTCAATGGTGATGATCGAAGGGGGACAAAGCATGCTTAATGCCCTTTCCCACAAAGTTGAATGGTATTTAATTTTTGAATCACCCCATGCAAAAGAAGGTGAATCAATTATCTTACCACGGGGACTCCAGAAGATTTTTTCTCAAAAAGTAGGCGAAGATACTATGAGTTGGTATTATAAGCATGGAGAGTGATTTTTTTATCTTTGAAATCCTGATAGTCTTGCTAGCAGGATTTTTTCATGGTATTGTTGGTTTTGGCTTCCCAATGATTGCCACGCCACTTTTTGTTCTTTTCCTAGACCTCAAACAAGCTGTTTTATACACTCTTTTTCCCACGCTCATAACCAATGTTGTCAGTCTTAAAAAAGCGAATTCTTTTAGTGATATCTGGCGAGGATTTTGGCTATTGATCCTCTCGGTAATGGTAGGAAGTATTCTAGGGACACAGTTGCTTGTAGCGCATTACAGCCATTATTACAAACTTATATTAGCAGGCGTTATGCTTTTATACCTCAATAAAGAGCGCTTACATCTTTCTTTAACACGTGCTGTTGCAGAGCAAAAAAATATGACGACCATTATAATGGGCGTTTTAAGCGGTTTAGTAGGTGGCATGGCAAATATTATGTCACCAATGTTGATTATGTTGATATTAGAGTTTAAGTTGGATAAAAAACGGGCTATTGGCGTTATGAGTTTCTGTTTTATTGCCAATAAAATTTTACAAATACTCATCTTTGGTTACCATGGCAGCTTTAGTTTCGATAATGGTGCGCTGATCATACTTTTTGTATTTATTTCATTGATAGGTTTTTGGATAGGAAATAAAATTCACGAGCGTATTGATGAAAAGCTTTATACGGCTATTTTAAACAAGATGCTTTGGGTAATTTCGTTTTATTTGATCTACTCTACTTTTTACATGTAAAGATTTTTTTTCGCTATCAATAGTTTTTGAGCTTCTTCGTAGTGTGTTTTAGACAAGGATAGAGTCTTTGGAATTAAGGGTGCATATTTTTCATAGGTTTGCCATACTTGAAGTGCTCCTTCCTTCTTCCCTTTGCATGCGAGCGCTAAGGCGGTAGAAGCGTTGATAAGACCTTTAAGAATTTTTGCTTCATCTGCATACTCTGGAAGTTTTTTAAGACGATGCCACTCTAGTTCCAATACTTCATGACCCTCAACAAATTGGTTTTGTGAAACGACCTTTATAAATTCTTCTATGGCGATCATGTTACCTCTTTAGTTTCGGTTTAGGTGAAGGCTCATGCAAATAAAACCCTTGTCCAAATTCAATGCCAAGTTCTTGTACTTTTTCTAAAACTTCTTTGTTATGTATAAATTCAGCGACGACCAAAATACCAAGGTTTCTTGCAAAATGAGTGATCGTTTTAACCGTCTCATAGGCGTTAGCATCCGTATCAAGATGTTTAATCAGCGAGCCATCGATTTTGATAAAATCAACATTTAAACGCAAAAGGTATTCAAAGTTAGAATATCCTGATCCAAAATCATCAATCGCGAGTAAGCAGCCATGCTCTTTTGCTTGCTGTAGAAATGTTTGTACCTCTGTTGAGTCTTCTAAGCCTTCTGATTCAACTAGCTCAAGGGTGATATGTCCTTTGAGTGTAGGATACTGTTTAAGTAGATCGAATAATAATTGGATTGTATCTGGCGTTAGAATATCTTCTTGTGTAATATTGATTGAAATATCACAATATAGTTCAGCAGCAGCTCTAAATCCTTCTTGCATAACAAAACGCGTCAGTTGGTCATACAGGTGTATACGCTTAGAAAGATCAATAAAATGATAGGGAGAAATAATGTTGCCTTTCGCATCAATGAGACGGATGAGCACTTCGTATTTTTTACGTGATGGTTCCTTTACATGTAAAGGAACAATTTCCTGAAAAAAAATCGTAAAGCGGTTCTCTTTCAGGGCACTCATCAGTGTTTCATTCCATTGGATATCTTTTTGAAGACGCTCTTCAAAGCCCTTGTTATCATCGTAAATAACGAAAGCTTTATGCGATGTTCGTGCTTCTTTCATCGCAATTTCAGCACGATTATAGAGATAGCTCGCTCCATTTGCAATACCACAACGAAGGGAGAGAGGATAAAATGTATTTTGGATCAGAAGTCCCTCATGATTCAGGATCGTCAGGATGTGGTGACACTCATCGTTAAATGTATTATCGGGAACAGACGTATCACAATAAAGGGCAAATTCATCACTATGGAGGTAAAAAAATTGCCATGACTTGGACATAAGTTGTTTGATAGTGATGGCTAAATGACGCAAGTAAAGATCACCAAAGGCTTGCCCATGCAGGGTATTGATGTCGCGAAAACCAGAAATATTTAGAATGGCTAAGTGAGGGTTACTAGCGTGTTCAATGGCTTCTAGGAGCACTTTACGACTTGGTAATTCAATAAGTTTATCTTTGCGCAGATGATCTACCTGCTCAAAAAGTTCACTCACGTCGTAACGAATGGCAATATACTCTTGAATATTTCCTTGATCGTCAAACAGAGGCATAATAACGGATTTAACATAGTAGGCTGTTCCATCTTTACGTCTATTTTTTACAACACCTTTCCATGTTTTTCCTTCTTTGAGCGTTGTCCACATCTCTTTAAAAAAACTATGAGGGTTATCGGGATGTCGCACAATATTGTGTGGTTTGCCTAAAAGTTCTGATTCGTTATAGCCAGAAATAGCAATAAATTGTTTGTTGGCATAGGTAATAATACCTTTGGGATTGTTTTTTGAGACGATGGTGTTTTCATCTACGGCCTCTTTGTAGTGTTCAAGGAGGTTCGTCTGCTTCTCATGATCATAAATAAGATGTGCAATTTCACCCAATTCATCTTTTTGGCGTGAGAGAGCTGCAATATAATTAAGATTATGGCTTTTAAGTGCCATAGAGATACGCTTAATCGGTATAAAAATAATGTTTTGGGTGAGAAAATAAAACAGTACCATGGTACAGAGAATAGTAAGGAATCCTAGAAATGCCATAGTGTTTTGAAATTCATTCATAAAAAGTAAAAGTGAAGTGGAATAGTTAAAATCGAGATAGCCAATCACTTCATTTTGCAAGGAAAGAAGTGGAAGTTCAAAATGCTGATCACCAAAAGGGTGATTCTCTTTTTGAAACAAGGTGGTGTATCCAAGAGTCGTATGTTCCATATTTGTGAGGAATGATTGATCAAAAAGACGTCCTAAAAGTAAAAATCCTATGGGATCGCCTGTTTGTACTAAATGTGATGAAGTATAAATTGGTGTTAAAAAAAATTGGATAAATGTTCCATTTTCAAAGTGATAAAACTCTCTTAATGAAGAAGATGAGGCATTAAATGATGATAAATCAAGATTTATGTTTTGTACCCCATCACTTTTATGGGTATAAACCTGCTTTTTTGAAGCATCAAAAATAAAAAGATAATGAAGTCCAAATGCAGAGAGTAAAGGTTCTAAATTATCTTTGTTCTTTGCCAAATCGGGGGTATTAACAAATGCCTTTATTTCATCCAAACGTGAGTAGTTAAGACTTATTTGCCTTAACACACTATTTTCAAGATTTAAGACTGCTTTGTAGCGCTCAAACACACTACTTTGCTCTTGTACAATCTGGCTTTCTTCTTGTGCTTTTTTGACAAACCAGACACTCGTAATGAAGATGAGTGTGAGTGTAAGGATGATTGTGCTGTAAAGTGCGTATGTTTTTGCTATTTTCATGCTCTAGTATAGTGAAATGCGATTTAAATTTGCTTTATTTTAAAAAATAAGATACACTATTTTCCTAGAAAGATGAGGTTCGAGTTCATCTTTGGTAGTTTTTTGATACGTGACCTTTAGTTAGCATCCTAAAATACTCCAAAAATACTCAATTTTCTACTTTTCGATCTTATAACAGGAGCATATGATGGCTTTATTAGAGGGAACCGTTAAATGGTTTAACAATGAAAAAGGTTTTGGATTTATCCAACCAAACGATGGCGGAAAAGATGTATTCGTACACTTTCGTCAAGTAAATAGATCGGGTTATGGTCGTGTATCTTTGGCAGAAGGCCAAAAAGTTACTTATGAACTAGGCGAAGGTCCAAAAGGCCCACAAGCTGAGAACGTAACAGCACTATAATTCTTCGGGGGAGATTTTCTCCTCCACCTCTTTTTCAAACCAATAGTTAAATTCACTTCCTTTTTGCTCTTCTGATTTCACTTCGACCACAATACCATACTTATCACAAATACTTTTCACAATACTAAGACCTATTCCAAAACCACCTTTATAGATATCACCTCTGTAATGGCGCTCGAAAATCTTTCCAATTTCTTTAATGCCTACTCCTTGATCTTGGACATGAAAACAGAGGTGTTGATGCTCTTCTTTTAACGAGACATGAATGATGGTTTGAGGGGGCGAATATTTAATCGCATTGGTTAAATTATTATCAATGATACGTTGTAACTCAATACGATTGATACAGACATACTGATCAGGTTCAATGTCTGCGGCAATGCTAATCTCTTTTGAAAAGCTCAATGCCTCAAAATAAGCAATACGATCTTCCAAAAACGTTGAAAAATCAAGTAATTCTGTTGTATAGGTGATCGTTTTATTTTTAATGAGGTATTCAAGGTCATCATACAATGTTGAAAGTGTAGAAAGAGCCGCAAGAGTGCGACTAAGGCGTTTATCTTTGTATTTTTGTACCAAGCCCTCAATATTGAGTTGCATAATACCTAGAGGCGTTTTAAGCTCGTGCATGACGTCGGTAAAGAAGAGGTTCATCCGTGTGGACGTTTCAATGTAAGGTTTGAGAAGTAGTTTTAAAAGAAGGTACGAAAAGAGTAACATTCCCACTAAAACAACACCGATAATCACTAATATATCAAAAATAACTTGCGAATGAGATATCTCTTTTTGCACGATTAAAAACTTTACATGTAAAGCATTGGGCGCAAGAGGATGTTTGTAAAAAAGAGAAGTGTTATTTTTAAAAAATTCATCATTAAAACTCGGAATAGGCTCTTCGATCAGTGAAAATACGATGTGGTTGTTGGCATCTAAAAGAGCGCTTTTAAAGATGATGGAGCGTGGAAACAAAAAAGTTTTTTGCAAAGGCAGAATGCTCTGAATGGTTGACTCAATCTCTTTGGCGTAGGAGCGTAACTGTACTTCTTGGTTCACTTGACTCAGGCGCAACGAAACGGAGAGATAGTTTAAAATCGGAAAAGAGACTAGCAAAAGTGTAAGCAGTGTGAGAATAATAGCAAAGATAAATGCATTTTTGGTTTCACTTTGCAATTTTATATCCTATGCCTTTCGCGGTGATGATAAAATCTTTATCGGTCTTGTCTCGTAGCTTTTTAATGAGCATACGTATATCATTTTCGCCCACCTCTTTGCCTTCCCAGACGTATTCATGAATGAGCTCAATGGAAATAAAATTTCCTCTGTTCTTAACTAAAACAAAAAGAAGTTTTCGTTCATAATTACTTAGATTGACCTGCATCTCTTCAAACCAAAGACTCTGATCATCACTGTGGTAGGAAAACCCATGGGTGAGAGGGATAACATCGAGTGTACTATGAAGATGGTAACTTTTAAGCGTTTGAGAGACACGGTATTGAAGCTCTTTCAGTGAAAAAGGTTTGCGTAAATAGTCATTACACCCCAGTTCATAACCTAGCGAAAGATTATTGATGTCGGTGAGTGAGGTAATAAAAATGATGGGTAGATCAAGCTTGGCTTTACGAATCTCTTTTAAAATTTCATACCCATCCATATGGGGTACACGAATGTCTAAGAGAGCAAGGTGGTACTGTTTTTCAAAGAGTGCATCAAGGGCGACAAGTCCATCTTCAAAGGCATCCACATCGTAGCCCATCTCTTCTAGTGAGTCTTTAATACTCTCATTATAAGTGTGGTCATCTTCAAGGAGTAAAATTTTCATCGAATGAGTACCTCACGTTGCGTAGAGTTTGAAATGGCAGGCTCTAGCGTTTTTACATGTAAAGGTGTTGTATAGGGAGTGAGAGAAGCACGAAGGAGCAAAGACTCCTTCAATAAAGATTCACCAAACCAGATACCAATATAGCCAACCTGTTTAGCTTCAATGTCAAACAGTGGCGTAAAGCCAAAGAGTACACCATTTTGTCTTGCAAAGCCTTTCTCTAAAGTTGAGGTAGAGATGATGGCACTTAAGGCATTAATGCACCCACTAGGGCAGCTATTACTGACAATTACATAGTTATCAATTTGATCAAGTTCTTTCATCCATTCACCAACTTCTAAAAGTTCTTTATCCATCAATACAACAAAATTAATTTTTTTTGCATTGAGTTTTTGAGCAACTTCATCAAAACTAATGATAATCTCTAATGAACCTATAAATGTCTCTTTAGCATAAATAGGGCAGAGTGCTTTAATATTCAATCGTTTACCCAGTTCAATGGCAACGAGAGGCATTTTGGTTTGTTGAAGCAGTGCTATCCCTTTGCGAAATGTTGAAAGGTCATCTCCATAATCTTCAAAATCCCAACTTCTCACATAGGCTTTTGAATCTTTCGTATGGAGTTGTACTTCAAGGTTTTCAATTTGGAGATACTGTTTTATTTTAGAAATTTCACTCTGTAAAGTTTCAAAAAGTAACGCTCTGTCATTGGTGAGGTAACCCTCTTTGAGTGTTTCACTTTGTGAGAGCATCAGTGCTATACTTAAAGCAAGTTGTTTTTCATTGGAAATGAGCTCTTGAGTAAGTCCAAGAACACTCTCCACACTGTTTTTAGCATCTTCGATATAGAGGTTATGGTTAGCGCGATAGATCAAAAAGCCAAGGCTGAGTACCAACGCACAAAAGAGTCCAAAAAAGAGTGCAAAGATGCGGAAATTTTTTGATGACAGATCCTTTTTAATAGAAACCATTGCCAAATTATACCTTAAAAGTACAGTGGAGAAATTGACGATAAATTGACATGAGAAGCGTATGATAATCCCATGAATTATTCTAAAGGAGGCTTTTATGAAGGTAGATTTGATGCTCAAACTAGCATTGGTCGCATCCTGTGCAAGCGGGCTTTTTGCATTTGATGTTGGGGAACTTGCGAAACGAAGTGACCAAGGCTTTAAACCAGCTGTGGTGAAAGATTGGCAAGCACCCGATGAAAAAACGATTCCTAATAACCTATTTGGCGATTATGTGCGCTATGGTAAAGCGTTAGTCCAAGAGACGTATAAATACATTGGTCCTGAAGTTGCTGATAAAAAAATGCGCTATGCGGGTAATAATCTTGCATGTAACAGCTGCCACTTAGATGCAGGAACTAAAAAATACTCTGCGGGTTTTATGGGTGTTTTTGCAAACTTCCCACAATACCGTCCACGTGAAAATGCTATTGGTACGATTGAAGAGCGTATTAACGGCTGTATGGCACGTAGTATGAATGGTAAACCATTGCCAGAGAATGGTAAAGAGATGAAAGCAATGGTGGCCTATATGTACTGGCTAGCGCAAGGTGTGCCAATTGGCGCCAAAGTAGAAGGAAGCTCTTTAACCAAAGTCGATCGTAAAATGATCATGAGTCGCGCGGCTGATCCAATTGCGGGCGAGAAGGTCTATAAAGAGATGTGTGCTTCGTGTCATGGTGACAATGGACAAGGTGTCAAACGTGAAGGCAAAGCGATGGGCTATGAGTTTCCACCATTGTGGGGAAAAGATACCTATAACACGGGTGCTGGTATGTTTAGACTGATTAAAGCAGCTGACTGGATTGTGGCGAATATGCCACTGGGTGCAACCAGCGATGCTAAAATTTTGAGTGACGCTCAAGCGTATGATGTCGCAGCATATATCAACAATTACGACAAAGAACGCCCCATCAAAGCCAATAAAGACAAAGATTTTCCTGATCTTAAAGTGAAAGCGGCCGATAGCGATATTGGACCTTATGATGATAACAAAACACGTCTTCAACATAAAGTTGGTCCTTATCAAGGCATTATTATCCCTGCTAAAAAAGCAGAGTAAATACCCTGTGGCAAACTTCGGTTTGCCACTACTTCATTAAAGATCCTCTCTAAAATACCACACCCTTTTACATGTAATGATTTTTTGTTTATACTATTACTTTATAATAAACTATTCCATACAAAAGAGCGCACATGACCAAAGAAAAAACTCATCTCAGAGACGCAAACCTTGCACCGTTTTATTCAGTTGCATTGTGATAAAAAGCATCAAGATGTTCCTAAAAAAAAAGGAGTCTTAGAGGTCAGTTTTAAAGAAGAGTCTTTATGTGAATTGCCATACCATATCTGTGAAGAGTGTGAAACATTGTTTATTTATGGCTATGGAAAGCTTAAAAATTGTCCGCATGAGCATAAGCCAAGCTGTCGCAAATGTCCCGATCCATGTTATGACAAGCCAATGTGGAAAAAGATGGCGCAAGTGATGAGTTTCAGCGGGATGCAATTAGGGCTTACCAAAATTCGCAAAATCTTTTCCAAATAATGCTGCCGTATCTCAGCCATAAAGCGCATATGCAAAGCGTGTATGGCGAAGCACTTTTTAGTGTCCCTGTTAATGTGGAGTTTGGTTGCCCCAATCGCGAGCGTGATGGCAGTGGCGGCTGTTCCTTTTGCCCCGAACACGGTGCTCGCGCAGCTCAAATTGCAGATGCAAAGAGCGTGGAAGAGCAGATGCAAAAAGCGCTTTCCTTTGCCAAAAGGCGTTACAACGCCTCCTCCTTTGCGCTTTACATTCAAGCCTATACGGGAACATTTGCTTCCCTTATCAAACAAAAAGAGACCTATGAAAAACTGCTCTCACTGTATCCTTTTCGCGCATTACATGTAGGCACGAGACCTGATTGTCTGGGCGAATCGACACTGGAGTATTTGGCTGAACTGAATCAAAGCATTGATGTGGTAGTGGAACTGGGCGTGCAAAGCTTGCACGATGCGAGTTTAAAACGCATCAACCGAGGGCATGATGCCGCCTGTTCGCTAGAAGCCATCAAACGTTTACATGGTAAAGGTTTGAAAGTCTATGCGCATCTCATTATCGGCTTGCCTCATGAAACACCTGCACTGTGGAAAGAGAGCGTGCAAGGCTTAGTAGATGCGAGCATTGATGGCATTAAATTTCACAATTTACATGTCATTCAAAACACCGACTTGGCACGCGAGTTTTCCCAAAATCCTTTTGCCCTTTTAAGCGAGTATGCCTATGCCGAGGCGCTGATGGAACTGCTTCGGTTTGTTCCTTCACACATTCCTATTTTACGTCTTGCCACCGATACACCTGAACACGAACTAATTGCTCCAAAGTGGCATATGGCTAAAGGACAATTTGGTGAATATGTGGCGCAAACGATGCGCTATCGGGGAATCCGACAGGGTGACTTAGTTGAAAAACAGCCCGAAGAAAGTTATGAAATACCACAAAAAATAAGCCTAGAAGATGGAAGTACGACTTTTTGGAATGAAATCTACCGTGATTACTACCATCCCAAAGCAGGCGCAACCCGTCAGGCCAAAGAGCTTTTCCTCGCACACTCCAACCTCAAAACGCGTCTTGAAAAAGGTGATGTGAAGCTTTTGGAGATTGGTTTGGGTATGGGTTATAACAGTTTTTGTGCGGTTGAACTTGCGCAAAAGATGAGTAAAAACCGTTTACATGTAAAGACGATTGACCACGATCGAATGCTCTTACAAAAGGCTTCTGCTGTTATTTCGGATACTTTACATGTAAAGATGTTGAATGCTCTTTTTACATGTAAACGATACGATGATGATTTTGCGAGCGTTGAGTTTCTAAATGCCGAAGCGCGCTATGCTGCCACCCTTTTGCGCGAACCATTTGATGTCATTTTTTTAGACCCGTTTATCGAGAGCAATAACGCTTCACTCGTCACGTTAGAATTTTTCCAAAACCTGCGAAAACTGCTCAAACCTGATGGCATTTTAGTCGCTTCAACCACTTTACATGTAAGCCAAGTGGGGTTGAATCTTGCTGGCTTTGATGCGGTAGTCATCAAAGATGCCACGAGCGACATTCAAGGCATTATGGCGACACTTTCTTCGTCAAGCTATTTACATGAAAAAGAACCCTACCGTGATATATACGGCGTATATAACGATAAGCAAATCGAAACACTACATCAAAAATCGTCTAACTAAATCTAAAATAAACTTCATAATTTACATAAAATTTACATAGGAGGACTAAGATAGTCATACTTAAATCTTAGATAAAGGATAAAAGATGACTCAAATGCTTAGCCGAAGGGGATTTATAAAACTCTCTTCTACCGCTGCTGCAGTTGCCAGTCTCTCTAGCATTCCAGGAACACTGGGTGCAATGGAAGAGAGTCAAAAGCACTACAAAGGCAATGCCAAATTTACACCAAGTATTTGCGAGATGTGTACAAGTTCGTGTACCATTGAAGCACGTGTGGAAGATGGTAAAGGTGTGTTTATTCGTGGTAATCCAGCTGATAAAGGAAGAGGCGGTAAAGTCTGTGCTCGTGGTGGTTCAGGGTTCAATCAACTTTACGATCCACAACGATTAGTCCATCCTATTATGCGTGTGGGTGAGCGTGGTGAAGGAAAGTGGAAAGTGGTCAGTTGGGACGAAGCTTACACTTTTATAGCCAAAAAACTAGATGAAATCAAACAAAAACATGGCGCGCACACCGTAGCGTTTACAGCACGTAGTGGTTGGAACAAAACATGGTTCCATAATTTGGCACAAGCGTATGGTTCTCCAAATATTTTTGGACATGAAGCGACCTGCCCATTGGCGTACGATTTGGCGATGGATGATATTTTTGAAAATGGTGTCAGTCGTGATTTTGCCAAAGCAAAATACATCATTAACCCAAGCCATAACGTCTTTGAAGGTATTGTTATCTCGTATGCACGTCAATACATGGAAGCATTAGAACACGGTGCTAAAGTCATTTCTCTTGATCCAAGACTTTCAACGATGGCAGCCAAAGCGAGTGAATGGCATCCGATTAAACCAGGACATGACCTTCCTTTTGTCCTTGCATTTATTCACACTCTCATTAACGAAAACCTTTACAATAAAAAATTCGTTGAGAAATACTGCGAAGGCTTTGATGAGCTTAAAGCATCAGTGGCTGAGTATACTCCTGAGAAAATGGCGTTGGAGTGTGATATTCCAGCTGATACCATCAAACGTATGGCGCGCGAATTTGCCAAAGCAGCACCGAAAGCCATTTTTGACTTCTGCCACAGAGTTACCTTGACACCTCAAGAGTTAGAACTTCGTCGTGCGATTATGATGTGTAACGTCTTAGTGGGTGCCGTGGAGCAAGAGGGTGGTTATTACCTCAACAAAGGTGCAGGATTCTACAATAAATTCCTTGGCGAAACTGATGCCAAAGCACCTGTACTTAAAAAACCAAAAATTCCTGCCTATCCCAAAGTAGAATTCCCAAGAATTGATCGTATTGGTGAAAAAGACAGTGAATTTTTCTTAGCCAAAAAAGGCAATGGTATCGTTACATTGATTCCTAAAGCGACGTTAGAAGATCTTCCAGGAGTTCCTTATCGACTTCATGGCTGGTTTATCGCACGTAACAATCCTGTCATGACACAAAGCAATACCGAAACGGTCATTAAAGCGATTAAAGCGATGGATTTGGTGGTTGTTATGGATATTCAAGTCTCCGATACTGCTTGGTATGCTGACATCGTCCTTCCAGACACAACATACTTAGAGAGAGATGAAGAGTTTAATGCAGGTGGCGGCAAAAATCCAACTTATGATGTCGGTCGACAAAAAGTGGTTGAGCCTATTGGTGAATCTCGTCCAGGTTGGAGAGTGGCTAAAGAGTTAGCGGAAAAAATGGGTTTAAGTGCCTATTTCCCATACAAAGACATCGAAGATTACCGTTTACAACAAGTGGGAGATAATATCGATCTTTTGGCAAGACTTAAAGCAACAGGAATGGCGAGTTTTGGTGTGCCTCTTTTGCTTCAAGATAAAAAAAGTGTGGCAGCATTTGTTGCAAAATATCCTAGTGCAGCCAGTAAAGTGAATGAAGAAGGCACGATTGATTTCCCTCATAAAATCAAACTTTTCAGCCCAGAACTTGAAACGGTTTCTAAAAAAGGCGCTTTAAGTTACGAGCCTTATAAATACAAAGAGGCTGATGAGCTCTACTTTATCAATGGAAAATCAGCCGTTCGTACCAATGGACACAATGGTAACAACCTCTGGCTCAATAATCTCTGTGATGATGCAAGCGTCTGGATTCATCCTAAAACGGCTGCACGCCTTGGCATTAGCAATGGGGATAAGATTGAAGTCTCTAACAAATATGCAACGCAAAAAGGCAAAGCGCTTGTTACCAAAGGTGTGAGAGAAGACACTGTGTTTGCATATTTTGGATTTGGACATATCAGTAAAGAGCTCAAACGAGCTTATGGCAAAGGTGTTAACAGCAATTCACTTTATTCTCCGCATGTATCGGCTAACTGCGGTATGAATCTGCATGTGGTTGGCGTCAAAGTCAAAAAAGCGTAAGGGGAGGAAAGAACAATGGCAAAAAAATATGGAATGATCCACGATAATAATCTTTGTATCGGTTGTCAAGCATGCAGCATCGCGTGCAGGTCTGAAAATGAAATACCCGAATCCGTGTACCGTTTACAGGTTTGGGTGAAAGAAGAAGAGTATCCTAATGGCACGCTTGGCTATGAGTATCACCGCCAATCGTGTGTCCAATGTGAAAATACACCGTGTGTGAGTGTTTGCCCAACAAAAGCTTCACATATCACAGAAGAAGGCATCGTCTTAGTCGATGTTGATTTGTGTGTAGGCTGTTTGTACTGTGTTGCAGCATGTCCTTACCAAGCACGTTATGTCCATCCTGTGACCAAAGCGCCTGATAAATGTACTTTCTGTCATGATACACGCTTAGCCCGTGGTGAAGAACCTGCGTGTGTGACGGTATGTCCAACAGATGCACTTATTTTTGGTGACCTAAATGATCCAAAAAGTAAGATCAATCAAGCCCTTTCAACGCGTGTCACATATCGTGAAAAAGAAAAACTGGGAACTAACCCAAAAATGTTTATCGTACCTAACCATAAAGGAGGGATCAACTCATGAATCAAATATGGGGCTCAATGGAGCAATATAACACAGTCGTATGGCATTGGCCGATTGCGGTCTATCTTTTCCTTGCAGGTCTCTCTGCAGGAGCGATTATTTCAGCCATCGTGATTAAATGGATGAAAGGCAATGATGTCTCTCCTTGGGATGGCATTATCAAAGCGGGTTCTATTTTGGCGCCGGTTACCATTGGTGCAGGTTTGCTCCTTTTGATTACCGATCTTACGCGTCCGCTTCATTTTTGGAAATTGTTGATTCATTATAACTTTGGCTCTGTGATGACACTGGGTGTTTTGGCTTTGTTTGCGTATTTCCCTGTCGTCATTCTCTTTTTCATGGGCGTCTTTAAAAAAGAACTTTTTGAAACAGGACCACTTCAATTTTTAGCGCCTCTTGCCAATCTTGCATTGGCATATGCTAAAGTCATCGAAAGTGTGACACTGATTTTAGCCGTAGGTGTGGGTGCATATACCGGTTTCTTGCTTTCAGCAATGAACAGTTACCCCTTATTTAATACCCCTGTTTTACCAGCACTTTTTTTGGTTTCAGGTATTTCAGCAGGTATTTCAGCCAACTTGGTGGCAGGACTTCTTTTCTTTAACAGCAGTACCAAAGATGGCAATGTCAGTTACCTTCATGGGTTAGATGTCAAAGTGAGTTTTGTAGAGCTTTTCTTCTTATTCATTCTTTTTGTAGGAATGTTTTATCAAGGAGGATCGGCTGCGCATGTCGCCAAAGCAGCACTTAGCACGGGTGGACTTTCAACATTACTTTGGTTGGGTGTTATTGGCTTAGGGTTAGTGTTGCCTATTGGACTTAATTTTGCATTACCTCATGGTGTTAAACACTCTCACGGTTTTGTAATCTTCAATTCACTGATCGTGTTGGTCGGCGTTATGTCACTTCGTTATTATATTCTCTACGCAGGACAAATCTTCGTAGGATAAGTCAAGCCTTCGTTACCCACTAACTCCCTCCTAAGTGAGGGAGTTTTTCTTTTTAGATTTAATATGTAAAATTTGCATATTATGATAAAATAATCTTCTTATAAAAATTAGTAGTATCAGGTAAATATTAGATTACTTTGCAGATAAAATATCAAAATAAGGTGTTGTCGTGAAGTCGATGAGTTATTGTTACGAAACAATTGATGCACTTGAAAAGTTTTCAAGTGCTAATTTTAGCCCTAATAATCAACTCTTTATTCAACTTTTTTGTGGTGATTTTGACAAAATAAAAATTGCCTCTATCCTTCATCTTTTAAAATTAAAATTTCCCAAAAGCGTGATTATCGGCACCAGCACTGCAGGAGAGATTCAAGAGGGACATATTCAAGATAATACTATTTTACTTGTATTTTGTCAGCTGAAAAAGAGTGTAGCCAAAGCCTATTATTTTGCTGATGTAAACTTTGAAAGTGGACAAAAAGCGGCTACTTCGATTCTGGAAAAAGAGACTAAAGTATGTATTGCCTTAGCACATCCTTTTGGTGCGGATGACAGTGAAGATTTTATGAAAGGATTTAATAGCCTAAGAGCCGATATGCCTCTCTCTGGTGGAAATGCTGCTGATAATTTTTTATTTCAAAGTGCTTTTATTATTTGCGAGGATCAAATTTTAGATCATGGCATAGTGCTGGCTACATTAGGCGGTAAATCTTTACATGTAAACAGTGCTTATTCCCTTGGTTGGACACAAATTGGTCAAGAACTGACGATTACCAAAGTCCATAAAGAAGCTATTTATGAGGTTGATCATCAACCTATTCAAGAAGTCTATCAACACTATTTAGGGAATGATATTTTGCAAAACATTCCTAGCAGTGCCATGGAATTTCCTTTTATAAAAACATGTGATGAAATAGAAGTATGTCGCTCATTGATTGGTTCCAATGAAGATGGTTCTTTGATTTTTTCAGGACATTTGGATGAGGGGGAAAAGGTACATTTTTCGATTGGAAATATTGAAGAAATTATGGATAAAGCAGCTCTCATACAAGAGCAAATCAATGAAAAACCTGTTGAGACCATTTTTATCTATTCCTGTGCAGTTCGCAAACGATTTTTGCAAAAACAACTCAATTACGAATTTGGACTTTTACAGCAAATTGCTCCCACATCTGGATTTTTTACATATGGTGAGTTCTTTCATTCCAAACATGAAAACCAACTCCTTAATGTCACGACTACGGTGTTGACACTGAGTGAATCAGACTATATCATTTCTCATCCTTTGGGTGACAAACCAGAAACAAATGGCTCGACGCTTAAATCCTTAACCCACCTTGTCAATACAACCCAACATGAACTTGATGTTAATATGAATTTTCTTAATCAGTATAAAATGATTTTAGATGAGTGTTGTATTGTCTCTAAGTCCGATATCACTGGGCGTATTACGTATGCAAGTGAGCCTTTTTGTAAGGTTGTAGGTTACACAGAAGAAGAATTGTTAGGTAAAACACATCGTATGTTCAGACCAAGTGACGCTGACCCAGCTCTTTATGCAAATCTTTGGGAAACGCTCAAACGTAAAGAGATATGGAAAGGGATCGTCAGAGTTGTTATTAAATCGGGTAATGTCCATTATCTTCAAAATACCATTATGCCTATTTTTGATGAAGCAGGCAATACTCTGGAGTATCTTTGTGCTCATTTTGACATCACAGATTTAATTGTTAAAGATCAGTTGATTGAACAGCATTTCAAAGATGAACTCACTGGTTTTGGAAACCGTGAAGCACTTTTTCATCGCCTTCGTTTAGATCACAACACAAAATTATTAATTTTACTCAATCTGATTGGTTTTTCAGAGATTAATGATTATTTAGGGTACGACGTAGGCGATGAGCTTTTTAAAACAAATAGCTCATTTTTAATGAAGAGTTTTAACAGTCATGCAGATGTGGTTTTTCGTATTAATGGAGATGAGTTTGCGGTTTTACTGACAAGTCAAGATATTAAAATTATCTCAACTGCTCGTGACAACATTAAGCAAATGATTCATAGTCTTGAAAAAAAAGTTTTTATAATCAAAGGCTATGAAGTGGTTGTTCGGATTAATGTTGGTGTAGCCAAAGGAAGTTCTGATGAAATTTATATGCAGTCCCACGTGGCACTGAAAGAAGCTAAAACGCACAATCAAGCGGTCGTTTTTTATGAAGCTAACGAAATATTAAAAAACAAAACAAAGCATAATATTCAAATTATTCAAAAAATAAAAACAGCGATTGATCATGATTGCATTGTGCCTTTTTTTCAAGGTATTTATGACAATAAGTTGCATAAAATTACCAAGTATGAAGTGCTGATGCGACTTCAAGAAGAGGATGGTCATTATCTTAGTCCATACTCCTTTTTAGATCAAGCTAAAAAGACACGATTATATGGAAAACTTACGAAGATTATGATCAATAAGTCTTTTGAATATCTCAAAGATTTTGAAGTAGATTTTTCAATTAACCTTACGAAAGGTGATATTCTCTCGACTTCGGTGAAAGAGTGTTTGTATGACAATATCAAAAAATATCAGTGTGCAGATCGGGTAATTTTGGAGATTGTCGAGTCAGAAGGCATTGAAAATTTTGGTGAGATCACGGCGTTTATTCATGAAGTCAAACAGCTTGGATGTCGCATTGCGATTGATGATTTTGGAACGGGTTACTCCAATTTTGCTTACTTGGTTAAATTGGAAGTTGATATGATTAAAATTGATGGTTCTTTGATCAAAGACATTGATACGAATGAAATAAGTGCCATGACGGTAGAAACCATTATCTCTTTTGCAAAAAAAATGGGCTATGAAATAGTGGCAGAATTTGTGGATCGAGAAGCGATTCAAGAAAAAACTTTTGAGTTTACATGTAGATTTTTCTCAAGGTTATCTCTTTAGTAAACCAAGTCCTATTATTTCATCTTTTTAACTTGTTTTTAGCAAACGGAAAAAGAGGTATGAGCTACTAGCATACCGATGATTACCTTCTGTAAAAAGAGCATCTTACTTCTTTAAAAAAGTCTCATTTTAAAGTCAAATTATCTTACAATAAAGTAAAACAATAAGTGAGTAAAGCGTGGATTATATTCAAGCCAGAAGAGACTTTTTAAAGGTTGCAACAACCAGCGCAACGGCGAGTGTTTTCTTACCTGGAAGCTTAGGTGCGCTTGGCGAAGTAGCCCTCAAAAGTGAAGATAAGTTTATTCGTTCCATTTGTGAAATGTGCAGTAGTCGTTGTCCTATGGAAGCACGTGTTATCAATGGTAAAACTGTCTTGCTTCAAGGCAACGCTTTTGTGAAAGAGATGGGAACGAGTTTGTGTGCCAAAGGGGTTGCAGGAGCTTCTCAGCTTTATGATCCCCAAAGACTTGTTACACCATTGATTCGCGTGGGTAAACGGGGTGAAAACAAATGGAAGGAAGCCAGTTGGGATGAGGCGCTCAGTCTTATTGCTGGAAAACTAAGTGCGTTGAAAGAGCGTTATGGTGCCAGAAGTGTCATCTTCTCTGCCAAAACAGGAGAGCAGTACGATCTTCTCTGCTCTTTTGCTTCCGCATTTGGTTCACCCAATGTTTTTTCACATTGGAGTTCTTGTCCGATTGCGATTGAAAGTGCCTTTAAACAAACGTTCGGTGAAAAACTGCATCGCGATTTTGAACATGCTACCTATATTCTTAATTTTGGACATAACCTTTTTGAAGGACTCGATATTCCCCTAACCAAAGCGATGGCACAATTTTCTGCCAATCCTTCTAAAAAATTGGTTGTTTTAGACCCTCGTTTTTCCATCATAGCTTCTAAAGCTAACGAATGGTATCCGATTAAACCAGGGAGTGATTTAGCGTTTGTCCTTTCTCTTTTACATGTATGGATTAGGGATGGCAAATACAATAAAAATTTTGTCGAGCAGTATACGATTGGTTTTGATAAATTAGCACGCTCAGTGAAAGAAACAACGCCTCAGTGGCAACAGCCTCTTACGGGTATTGATGCCAAAGTGGTTGAACGTCTTGCGGCAGAAATTTATGAAGCTTCTCCTAAATGTATTATTGATTGGGGGCATAAAGCCACCACCACTAAGGCAGAATATCAGCGATCTCGTGCTATCTTGATGGCAAATATTTTGATGGGGAATGTTGAAAAAGAGGGTGGTATTTACTTTGCAAAAACAGCTGAACGGGTTAATGCCCTTGCTAAAGAAGAAATTGTACCAGAACTGAATAATCCTTATCCAAGACCCTTGGTGAATGAACAACGCATCGATCAAGCAGGTGAAATGGGAGCTTTACGCTTTGTCTCAAGAAGGCATGGTTCCTTGACGGCTATTCCTGAAGCGATTATGACTCAAACGCCTTATGAGATAAAAGGATGGTTTCTAACCAGACACAATCCTTTAGTCACGGTAGCAAATCCTCAAAAGATGAAAGAGGCAATGGAGCAGTTAGAGTTTATTGTTGTCAATGACATTTATCTCTCCGATACAGCGATGATGGCAGATGTGATTTTACCTGAGGTAACTTATTTAGAACGTGATGAAGGTATTAGCACAATTGCGTTTAAAAGCCCCTATTATGCAATGCGTAACCGTATTGTAGAACCACTTCATCGCAATAAAAGTGCCATAGAAATTATCCGTGATCTTGCAGAACGCATGGGGCTTGGGAGTCATTATTCATGGAAAAGTGTTCTTGAACTACGAGCCTATCAAGCCAAAGGGAACGACGTTTTACTCGAAACATTGCTTAAAAGAGGCGCAGCAACATTTGATGTACCTCCTCTTTTAGCGCTAGAGCCCACTTTTGTGGAGCATTTTTGTGAGAGGTATCCTCAAAGTCGTGTGTGGCTAGATAAGCAAGGTACGTTTAGTCATCTTTTGCAAAAGCTTAAAACACCCTCAGGTAAGATAGAAATTTATTGCGAAGAGGTTGAAAAATTGTTTAAAGGATATGGAGTTCCAAGTAGTGTGGATATGGATGTCAAACAAGGATTTCCTTATGTTTTAACCAGTGGGAAAAGCGCTGTTCATACCAATGGGCACACACAGAATGTACCGTATTTGAATATGTTACTCTCAACAAATCCAATTTGGATGCACCCTTCCACAGCAAAAATTCATGGACTCAAAATGGGTGATACCTTTTATCTTGAAAATGGTATTTCCAAAGAAAAGGCAACGGTATTTATTACCGAGGGTATTCGCCCCGATACACTGTTTGCGTATATGGGTTTTGGGCACGATGCTCCTGCTCTTAAGCGTACACATGGAAAAGGGATCAATTCTTCAAAGCTCTTATCGTTAGAGAGCGCCACGCTTTGTGGCGCAATGATCACCAATGTTGGTGTCAATATTATCAAAATATAGGAGCGCGTAATGGAAAAACAATACCGACTTCTCTATGATGAAAACCTTTGTATTGGGTGTCAAGCGTGTAGTGTGGCTTGTCGCATGGAACATAGTGTTCCCGATGATTTTTACAGAGTGCAGGTACATATGCAGACGCTTGGAATATTCCCAAATCTGGGAATGCGTTACGAGAGGTTATCGTGTGTAATGTGCGAAAATCCTCCATGTGTTAGCGTTTGTCCGACACATGCTTCCTTTCAGAGTAAAGATGGTTTAGTGCATATTGATGAACGTGTCTGCATTACATGTAAATATTGCATTCTAGCATGCCCCTACCATGCGCGGTTTGTGAATCCTTTAAAAAATGTAGTAGAAAAGTGCAATTTTTGTTATGATACACGCGTTTCTAAGGAGTTAAAGCCTGCGTGTGTCACTACATGTCCTACCGAAGCTCTCAGTTTTGGGGATATGCGGCAAAAAAGTTCTCTTGTGCATCAAAAATCGCAAAAAGAGGTACTGATGTTTCCCAAAGAACATCTGGGTACAAAGCCTAAAGTAGCGTTTATTCCGAGTCGTAAAGGGGTTAAGTCATGAGTCCAATGTGGGGAAGTGTAGAACAGTACAGCGCTATTCATTGGTCATGGGCGATTGCAATTTACCTTTTTTTAGCAGGACTCAGTTCAGGTTCTATTATCGTCGCTTTATTAGTGAAATGGAATCGTCATGAACGCAGTAACTCTTCTATCTGGGATGCGATGATTAAAGCGGGAGCTGTTGTGGCGCCTACGGCAATTTTTTTAGGTTTATTGCTTTTAGTGATCGATTTAGGTCGACCCCTTTCATTCTATTGGCTACTTCTTCGTTATAATGTGACATCGGTTATGAGTTTAGGGGTGCTTTTTTTGCTTATTTATACACCGATTGTCATTGTTTTTATGTTGCTTGTGTTTGAGCGAGGCGTGATAAAACACCCCCTTTTAGCTCCTTTAGAGGGACTTATTAATCTTGTTAAGAGTTTTCACTCTTATGCTAAAGTCATTGAGTATTTTCTCTTTATAGCGGCTCTTTGTGTGGGTTCATACACGGGATTTTTGCTTTCGGCACTCTATGCCATTCCCTTATGGAATAGTCCACTTTTACCTGTTTTATTTCTCACTTCTAGCCTCTCTTCGGGTGTTGCCGTCAATATTTTGGTTGGATTACTCTTCTTTAAGAGTGCTCTTAATACGGAGAGTATCAAGTATCTTCTTGTACTTGATACCAGAGTGATTTTAACCGAATTACCTCTTTTAGCACTGTTTTTTATCGGGTTATTTTATGCAGGTGGCGATGCTCCAACTGCTGCCAAAGCGGCACTAACAGAGGGTTTTTGGGCAGGCATCTTTTGGTTAGGTGTTATTGGTGTGGGATTAGGACTTCCTTTAGTAACGGTCATTATCGCTCTTAAGAGTCATGTTTATCGTGTTGGTTACATTGTGACAAATTCTATGGTGGTTGTTTTAGGTGTTTTAATGCTGCGATATTACATCATTTATGCAGGACAAATTTATTTTGGTTAAGGAAAAGGTATGAAGATTTTACTCTTAGAAGATGACTATAATTACAATGAGAGCATTAAGGAGTATTTAGAGCTCTTAGGGTATGAAGTCGATGCCTTTTTTGATGGAGAGAGCGCTCTGGATGCGATTATGCAGAAGTGCTATTATCTCTTTTTATTGGATGTAAAAGTACCGAAGCTCAATGGGCATGAGTTGATTAAATATATCAAAGAGGCAAATATTACGACGCCTATTATCATCATGACATCATTGGTAGATATTGATAACATGGAAATTGGGTATCAGCTAGGCTGTAATGACTACCTTAAAAAACCGTTTGAACTTAAAGAGCTTGAGCTGCGGGTGAAAGAGCTGATTAAAAAGCATTATCAAACAAGTACCGCAGGGGAATTTAGGCTGAGTTGTGGATGTGTTTTTAATTTTGAATCAGGTGAGCTTAAAAAGAAAGATATGACAGTCTCACTTACCTCAAAAGAGCTTGATTTGGTGCGCTTTTTAATTCGCCGTAAAAATACATTTTGCGACATTGAACTCATTCGTGAAAATGTGTGGGAAGGTAAAGAGATTAGTTATGCGTATATTCGTATGTATATTAGAAAAATAAGGCTCAAAGTCGATGAAGAAGAGTTTATCAAATCGTCGCGTGGGTTAGGATATCGCATTGATGTTCTCTCTTAATCCCTTTCGTTCAGTTTTAGTCTATACACTGATTGTTATGGCACTGTTTTGTGTACCTAGCTACTTTGCCATTCAAAGTACCATCATGGAAGAGAAGTATAAAGCAACGCAAGAGATTTTGGAGTGGGTTGATGCTCATGAAAAGAGTATTTTTGAAAAAGAGCGCTTTGAAATTCCAAGAAGTGTGCGCTTTCATATTAACATTTATGATGAAACACAGCAATTACTCTACAAAGGTATTCAAGCACATCTTACCCATAGCAATTTTAAAGTACATGTTGTTTATCCTTTTCTATATTATCAAAAAGAGATTCAAAGAGGGAGTGATATTTTTTACCTTGTCGTAGAGCTTCAACTTAACTATGCCAAAATTATTTTTATCGCAACAATGCTTTTTTTTATTGTACTTTTTCTCGTCTATCTTATGAGCAATATTTTTGTTCATTCCAGTATTTATCCTTATAAAAAGATGCAGCGTTATATGAATGACTTTTTTAATGACTCAATGCATGAGCTTAAGACGCCTTTGGGGGTTATTAATATCAATGTTGAGCTCCTCTCAAGTTATGTGACTTCTTCTAAGCATCTGCAACGTATTAAAGCAGCCACAAAGCAGATGCAGATGACGTATGAAGATGTGGAGTATTATATTAAGCATAAAAAAGTAACGTACAATAAAGAACCTGTCAATCTTTCTGAGTATTTAAACGCACGTATTGCTTTTTTTGAAGATATTTCTGTTGCTAAGTCGATAAGTTTGGAGCATGATGTCATGCCAAATTTGATGATCTATATCAGCAAAGTAGAGCTTCAGCGCATCATTGACAATACACTCTCTAATGCTATTAAATACTCTTTTTTTCAAGGTAAAGTAGAGATAAAACTTTACCCAAAAGATGAAGAGCACTGTGTCCTCAGTTTTCAAGATTATGGACAGGGTATTAAAGATCTTTACAAAGTCTTTCAGCGCTTTGAGCGAGAAGACTCTGTGCAGGGTGGCTTTGGCTTAGGGCTAAATATTGTACAAAATATTTGTAACAAAAATGATATTGACATTAACATCGAATCGTATGAAAATAAGGGCTCTTGTTTTACGTATATTTTGAAACTTGATAAAAAGAAGCTCTTAGATGGTGTGGATGATGCAGAAATAAAGGGTGAACGATGAAAGAAAAACGATTTTTTCTCAGTGCCGCACTGATGCTTTTTTTTGGGCTTATTATTCTCTTCTTATACAATAAGTCAATTTCGTATGAAGAGGAAGAGACGCTTAAAAAACAGATGGATGCACTTTTGTTGACGTTGCATAATAAAATTGCGGAGACAACCAAAGTTTCACTGGCAAGTTCGGTGATTTTAGCGAAAAGTCCCAATGTCGTTGCTTGCTTAAGTGAGCAAAATCGAGAGGACTGTTTGCAGTACCTGCTTGAAATTAGAGATAGTATGGCACTGGCAGAGATTTTTGATAATGCAAGAATACATCTCCATACCAAAGATTTTAAAAGTTTTATTCGCCTTTGGGATTATAACAATCACAACAATGATGATTTAAGCACATTTCGCCATGCACTCGAAAAGATAAAGCTGAGTAAACATCCGATGCAAGGTGTTGAAATTGGGCGACATGGTATGTTTATGCGCGCCATCGCTCCTGTCTTTAAAAAAGATGAGTATGTAGGAACGATTGAAACGGTTGTTGATTTTAAAGATTTAAATGCATATTTTAAAAAAGATGGTGTTGAGTTTTATGTATTGATGAAAAATGAGTATTTATCGATTGCAAATGCGGCATCTTACGGTGAAAAGCTTATACTCGATAACTATACGATTGTCAATCAAGAAGCCAATGGACTAAATTTTATCAAAGAGATTAATTTTCAAGGTACAGGTTATCTCAAAAAAGGTGATAATTATGTTCTTTATACACCTATTGTCGATATTAATGGTGAACATATAGGCTTTTTTGTACTGACATGGAGTGAGAGCTTATCTTTGGCATCCTTTAAAGGATAAGGTTCTTACGCGCTTCATTGCGAATACGATCCATGCCCATGTAAAACTCTTTCATCATGACTAAAAAGAGGTAGTCACCATAGTCTGTAGTGGTGATGTTCTCTTTATTTTCTTTGATTGCTTTGGCAAATTTAAGGAGCATAAGCTCTTTACCCAGTGTATCATTGATCGATTGACCAAACATAGCTGTAAATTTTTTCTTAGAGAGAGTACCATTGAAAAGATCAACCATTAAACGATAATACATCTGTGAGTTGGCTGGGAAAGTTCTCTCTTTTGTAATAGCCGAAGATTTTTCTTGAATAAGCGTCGCATATTTATCTAAAGCAAATTCATTGAGGTAAAGGGTGTCTTTTAAAAAACTAAAAGAGCCTGAGCCGACACCGACATACTCTTCATTGTCAATAATATATTCATCAATAATCAAATCGCTCTCTTTGGAAAACGACCAACCATGTCGTGCAGGATAGAGCTCTTTAAGTGATTTTTTAATAGTGCTAAAAAAGGTAAATTCATTCTCAAGACTGAATTCTCCCAGTGTTTTTTTCACGCTATTTTTCACCAATGAGGAGGTCATGAGTGGATAGACGCTGGTTTGCTCTGGAGAGAGTTTTTTAAGTGTCTCTAGGTCGTGAATGAGCCCTTCTTCTGTTTGTGTAGGGAAATTAAAAATGAGATCCACGCTGGTGATGGGCAAAATCCCCAGCATGGATGCAATTTTCGCGTACACCTCTTCTCCTGAACCAAACTTCTCATAACGCCCTAATTTCTTTAAAAGGGTATCATCAAAGGTTTGAACACCTATAGAGAGACGATCGACTAAGCCATCCAATTGGAGTACGGTTTTTGGGTTGATATGGTTAGGATCGCTCTCACACGAGACATGTTCAATGGAGAAGAGTTTTCGAACCAACTCAATCGTTGTAATCAACTCTTCTTCATCAATCAATGGTGTACCTCCACCTATGACTAAATAGTTAAAATCATATCCCAACTCTTTTACATGTAAAATCTCTTCACGTAAATGGCGGTAGTATATGAGAGCAGCTTCTTTGGTATAGGTGAATTTATTAAAAGAGCAGTACGGGCAAAACATTGTACAAAAGGGGACATGAATGTAAAGTAGATACTTTTTGTTTTCAGGAGGAGGTGGCAATCCTAAAGAGGGTTTTTCGACATGTAAATAGTGTTTAGTATATTGGCTCATAAAATAGCTTGTTGCATTGGTGATAATTTTCGATTGACGGGATTGCATCATAATCCTTATTTATTTTTTCTTACTAAAGCATATAAAAAATTATAGTGGTTCTTCGTGACATTGAGCATGTGATTTGTGTACAGTGTTGCACAACAGATGGCTTTTTCATCTACAGCAATTTTTTGATGATAGATTTTCATCATGCTACTCCTTATTAAATTAATGAAGACATTATAGGCTTATGAGCGTAATTTTTATGTAAACAAATGGTTACACAAAATAACAATACTCAAGACTAAGTCAAAATATTACTGATAAAAGAGGAGAAAATCAGGGGGATCGTTTCACGATAAATTCACTATTTAGACTATAATACGCTTTATTTTCTATGGATGGAGGTTGACAATGAAATTACAAAAGCTTTTTTTGATGGGATTAGGTGTTTTGATAAGCACATCTTCCCTTTTTGCAGCAGATTTTGATTGGATGGTAAGTCTTAATATGCGTTCTCATGAAGATCCTTATGGCTATCGATATAGTTTGGTAGATCGCTTTGGCGTTCGAGAGCCTGATGTTATGGTGATTTTAACAAGTGTTTATGATCCTGCGGATGCCTATATGATCTTTCGCCTTGCCGAGTTAACGGGACGACCACCAGAGTATATTTTAAGAGTATATCGTGAGCGAAGACATTATGGCTGGGATGATATAGGGCGTCATGTAGGTATTAGACCAGATTTTGGTGAATTTATAGAGCTTCGTGAGCGATATGACACGCGTTATATTTACCACCCTAGAGGGCACTATGAAGATCGTCGTGACATGCCTGTTCGCAAAGTCTATGTAGAGCCAAGGCATTATGAACACCAGCCAGAACGTAGAGATTCAGATAGAGATGAGAGACGAGATCACAATCCGCATCATGACAGAGATGATGATCGAAGAGATGACGGACGCGATAGACGTTAAAATAATTCAAAGGAGTATTTATGAAATTTAAAAGTATTGTATTAGCAACGGTTAGTTTTGTACTCGTAAGTAGCTCAACATTGTTCTCCGCTGATTTTGATTGGATGGCAAGTTTAAATATGCGTTCTCATGCAGATCCTTATGGCTATCAAGCAGGGCTTGCTTCACGTTTTGGTATGCCAGAATCACAATTAAGCCTCATTATAAAAAGTGTTGGTGCTCCTGCCGATGCGTATATGGTGCTTCGTCTCTCCGAATTATCGGGACGATCCCATGAAGAGGTGCTTCGATATTATCAAGCTAACAAACACAAAGGCTGGGGCGTTATGGCAAAAGATCTTGGTATAAAACCCGGTTCAAGCGAGTTTAAGGCACTCAAAGCAGGTCACGATATGCGTGATTTTGATGATAGACATGATGATCGTGACCGTGGTGACCAAGATCATGGAAATGGTAATAAAGAGCACGGGAAAAAAGGGCATTAACGTTTAATGCGTTAAAGCAATGAATAGCTTAGTTCGATTTGAAATGTCATAACAGAGGTAAAGAGATCATCGTTTAAAGGAAACGGAAAGCTTTTTTGAACCGCATCTTCCGTCGCTTTATGGAAGATCTTTTTACCCTCTAAAATGACCAATGAAAGTAGCTCTCCTCTGGGAGAGATCGTAAATTCTATCATGACTTTTCCCTCTATATGGCTATTTTGAGCGATCTTTGGATAGGTCTTATGCTCATTGATACGCCTTTTTAGGTTTTCTAAATACTCTTTTTGTTTTACATGTAAAGCTTCTTTGCTACTGGCTTCTGAACTCATCGCTTCAGCTTTTACCTCTTTCGTGACCGTTTGCTCTTCCAAATCAGAATGTTTACTCTCTTGTGAAACCACCATAGCCTCTTTTTTGACAAGTGCGTTTGGCAAGGTTTTAGACTCTTTCTTAGCAACATTTTTTTGAGGCGTGTGCGTCAAGGTTGGCGGTGAGGGAGGAGGTGGTGTTGTTGGATGAAGTTCAGGTTCCTCTTTTTTGGGTTCATACAAAGTAATTGCCATCACGTCTTTAGATAAATCAGCCAAAGCGGGTTTGTGTATAAACGAAGTGTGATACATCAATGCAAATCCACCGATAAGGTACACAATTAAGCTCACTGTAAAAGCGTGAATGTAGCGTTTCATTGTTTCGTTAAAATCCCAATTTGTGTGTAATGATGTTGCTTTAAAAGATCCATGAGTTTGACAAAAGGCTCAAAAGAAGCGTGCTTGTCACAATTAATCATAATGGGAGTTTGCTCATTAAACTGTAAAAGCTCACTCTCAAGAGAGCCTTCCTCAACGGCTTTGTCATTGAAAAAGAATTTCTCTTCTTGTGTGATGGTAACGATAAGCTCTTTTTGCTCGCTCAAAGGCTTGGCAGAAGTTGCTTGTGTTAAATCCACAGGTATAATACCTTTTGCCACAAACGTTGCCGTGGTTAGGACTATAACAAGAAGTACAAGCATAATGTCGATAAAGGGTACGACATTAATCGTTTCAAAGCGACGTATTTTCATCAGTTCCACTCTGCTTTGCAATATCCCAGCACATTAAAATTTTCTCAATTTTACGTACCAGATGGTTGTAAAAAAAGATGGCTGGAATGGCAACCACAAGACCCATAGCGGTTGCTTTAAGCGCCAATGCTAAGGATGACATAATGGTCTTAACATCAATTTGTCCGCTTTGTCCCATGGTGTAAAAGGTGATAATAATGCCACACACCGTACCCAAGAGACCGATGTAGGGGGCATTTGAGCCAAAGGTTGAGAGAATATGGACGTGATTGGTCACATCCATCTCTAATTTTTCTTTACAGGTATAGTGTGAGATTTTTAAAGCTCGGTAAAACAAAAGTCGCTCGACCCAAAAAAAGAGTGTGATAAAACTCATAAAACCTAGTAATCCAATGACACCATAGTCCACAATGTCTTGCAATAGCGTAATGGAGATCATTTCATCTCCTTGGGAGTCTCTTGCAAAGTTTTAGCGCTTCCATGGTGCGCGTGCCCCTCTTGTTTCATGCCATACGTTGCAAAAGCGTAGCTTCGATAAAGGTTGAGTCCCAAATAAAGAAAAATTAAAAGGGAAGCAAAGAAAAAGGCTATGACTCTTTTTGTTGTAGATGCTTGAAAGAATGTTATGCGTTTTGCCATAATCAAAAGTGCCCAAAATACCGCAATATAATTCATAACCCCAAAGATTTTAAGCCACGCATCTTTTTTAGATGCCAAAGGTTCAACGGGTGAAAAAGGAAGATGAAATCCATCAATAAAACCATTGACGATGGTGCTGTAATGGTGGACAAAGAAAAACTCGTATGTATGCGACAAGCCACCGATGATAAAAATGGGGATGAAGGCATAAGAGAGTGTATAAAATGCCGACTTGAAGTTTATATGTAAAAGTTTTGAAGCAATGAACGTGCCTCCCATTGCAAAGCCTATTGTTATGAGAGTCGCGAAAAAAAGCGCACTTATACCCACATAATCAATCCCTTTAATGGCAATGTTTGTTTGGATCCATTGACCTAATTGAACCCAAAAGTAGCTATCACTAATGGCGACACGACTGAGGGCATGGTGAAAACTCATCGTGATAGTAATAGCAGCCGTAATAAGCAAAATCGCCCAGACTTCAGCCGTTGAAGTTTGAAACTTCTGAAAAAGTGAAGAAGAGGGCTTAGTCAGTTTAAAGCTCACGGACTCACAACTTTGCGCACAACTCATACACAAAGTACAATCTCCCATAGAGGCTTTGGTGTCAAAACTAAAAGGTTTGAGGTTGTATGAACAAGCTTTTGTGCATTCAAACGTTTTACAGGCTTGGCAGCTTTGCGCATACGTTCCAAGCCATGTAAATGAAACTTTTGAAAAAGTGCGTGTGAGTGTGCCAATGGGGCAGATATATTTGCAGTAGCTCATCTCTTTAAATATAAAGAAAAAACCAAAGGCAACACTGCTCATAACACTAAAAAAGATTGCACTGCTCAGAGGCGTTTTATAGGCACTTGAATAGATATAATAGACCGTCCACCAGCCAAAAAAGAGTAATAAAACACCGATAAGCGGCTGTTTGAGCCATGTTGGCACTGTTTTTTGAAGCCCAAATCGTGTCAGGTATTTACCCACAAAAGCATGGGGGCAAATGCCGCAAAACAGACGTCCAAAAGTAGAAAGGGTTACCACCATAAAAAGTGGCCAAAAGAGTGACCAAAAAAGAACGGTTGTAAAGCTGTTTTGCTCTTTGGTAGGAGCCATAAAACCCAATATAATGGCATAGACAAATAGGGCTAAAACACTCACTCTTAAAAGCAGTAAAAACGTTCTGTTTTTAAAGAAAAATGCACTCAATGGATTGGCAAAGAGGTCGTTTGCGTCTCGTTTTTGGTGATCAACCATTTTTCATCCTTTAAAATTTGTAGCGGTAGCTAACCATACCACTTCGTGGCGCTGCTGCTTTGTAACTCTCGACACCGTAAACGCTTTTATCCGCTTGCATTGCATAGTGTTTGTCGAAAATATTGTAGATGTTGAGCTGAATAAGATGCTCTTTATGCTCATACCCTAGCATCAAGTCTGTGACAAAATCGTATCCGGTGTATTTATCGGAGTTGGCATTATCAAGATAGTAGTTTCCCCACGTCTTGGTTTGAATGCGTGTTTTAAAGCCATTTGCCATTTTGTAGTTGGCTTCAAGACCGTATTGTGTTTTTGGAATATACGGTAGATAGTTTCCATCGCGGCTCACAAAGGCTGAGCCCACTTTCTCTTGAAAACTTTTGTATTTAAAGTCACTGTATGCATACGAGAGTCCAAAATTTAAAGCTGGGGTGACATGGTATGTTCCTAAAAATTCAAATCCGCGTTTTTGAGTTTCTCCAGCATTATCATAGATCGTATTGCCGCCAGCGTCTTTAATTTGAATGATCTCGTCTGTGACATCGTTTTGATAAATTGCCATATCATAAGAGAAATCGCCTGTTCGTGTTTTCAGACCAATCTCATAGTTGATACTTTTGGTTTTATCGAGTGCTTCATTGTCTGTGAGTTCACTGGTTGTGGGTGCTTGATTGGCAAAAGCGACGGAGCTGTAAATATTGGTTGCATCTGTGAGTGCATAGGTGATACCAAGTTTTGTTGAGAGGAGTGTAAAGCTTTTATCAATCGCATAAGCACCAGCACCTGTGCGTACTTGCTGGTGCTATAGTTAAAATAGCTGTATTCTGTACCCGTTACATCAAAAGCGAGTTTATCAGCACGTGCACTGATGTCAATGGTCGTTTTATCAAATGGTGAAAATGTTTCCATCGCATACACGCCATATAAGGAAGCAAGAGAGTCTTCAACATTCGCTAAAGCACCTTCTCTGTTAGAGAGCGTTTTTGTAATTCTACCTCCACCCCCTACAACAACATCTGCGTATTGGTATTTTTTAGCATCATCACTACGGTCTTGTTTAGCAGTGACGCCAAAGACTAACATGGCATTGCGATCAAAGAGTTTGTGCGCATAGTCAGCCTCTAAATCGGTTCCATAGACATAGTTTTCATCCGCATCGTTGATAATGCCTGTAACTGGGTGAAAGTGTTCCCACTTATTGACGTAAAAGCGTGGTTTATAGGTCCAATCTCCTATTTCTTTTGAATATTTGGTGTTTAAAGAGAGAATTTTAGAATCCCTTGCGGTGTATTGCCAAGGGCTAGAGGTGTTGTGTTGCTCTCCTATTTTTTTAAATTCTTCAAACTCTGCTCTTGTCATAGATGCAGGTAACTCTAAATTGGACTCGGTGTAAGCGAACTCACTTTCAAGCGTTGCATCATCATCAAAAATATGACCGTATTTGAAGCTTATCTGTTTAGAATCAAAGGCATTGTTGTCTCGCCAGCCATTATCGATTTTGCGTTGAGAATAGTTCATGGAAACAAAGTCGTTATCGTCAAGTTTTTCTCTTAATTTCAAGTTGAGGTTGCGTTGCCCATCATTTCCAACACCTAATTTGATGCTGTTGCTATCTTCTTCAAAAACAGATTTTGTGATGAGCTGAATAACACCACCTGTGGTATTGACCGCGTTGATGGAGCCAGGCCCTTTTTGCACCTCAATGCTTTGTACATCTTGCATATCAATATAATCAAAACGCGTAAACGAATCAGGATCAGTCATTGGAACGCCATCTTTAATAACCATAATTTCTCTCACGCCATAACTAGCTTTTAACCCAGCACCGCGAATAATAAGCCTTGGGCTTGGTGAATTGCTAGAACTTTCGACATTAACGCCAGGAATATTCTCAAGCGCACTGCTCACATCAAGAACATTTTTGTCTTCAATCGTTTGCGCATTGACAACAGCGATTGATTGTGAAACTTCTTTGGTTCCCGTTTCAACTTTGGTTGCAGTAACACTGATATTGTCCAGCTGAATGGTTTCGGCGCTGGCGAATAGAGGCAAAAGTGCAAGGGTCTGGTAGAGGCGTTTCTTGTCTATCATAAATGATCCTTATAAAATTTTGAAATAAAATTATTATAAGGAAGTGTGAAATTAGTGTTAAATGAAAATTGAAACAAAGTTTTAAGAGGGATTATTTCAAAATATGGGGACAATCGGCTATAATTACATGTAAAAATACTAAAGGAAATTTTGATGCAAACTTATGCATGCGGACACATTAATCCGGATTCTGATTCTGTCGTATCAGCTATCTCTCTTTCATATCTCAAAACACAGCTCGGCGAGCCTTGTACACCTGCGCGTCAAGGTGAAATTAGTCCTGAAACAGAGTTTATTTTAAAAACTTTTGGACTTGAAAAACCTCTTTTAAAAAATGATTTTTCAGGCGATAATCTTTATATTACGGATTATTCTGATCTTGCACAAGCGCCGCACAATCTCAAAGAGACGAATATTTTAGGTATTGTCGATCACCATAAACTAGGAGATATCACCACAACGACACCCCTTGAGTGTTGGATTCGCCCTGTGGGTTGTACCAATACGATTGTCAAAGAGATGTATGATCACTATAAAATTGAAATTCCTAAAAACATTGCAGGCGCAATGATGATGGCCATTTTAAGTGACACCGTTTTATTTAAATCTCCAACGTGTACCAAAGTCGATACCAAAGCTGTCAAAGAGCTAGCCAAAATAGCAGGAATAGAAGACTTTAAAGCGCTTGGTATGGAGATGTTTTTGGTCAAATCAGCAGTCATTGGAGCAAGCCCACGTGCCCTTTTATTGCGCGATTACAAAGACTTTGAAATGGGTGGCAACAAAATCGGTATTGGTCAACTAGAAGTGGTTGATCTCAAAGTGTTTGATGGCATGAAAGAAGCACTGTTTGCTGATATGAAAGCCTACAAAGAAGAGGGTGGTCGCCATACGGTGATGCTTCTTTTAACAGACATTATGGTCGAAGGTTCTCAATTTTTAGTGGTAAGTGATGATGAAAGCATCGTTGAAAAAGCGATGAAGACAAAACTTATCAATCACGAAATGTGGGTTGATGGTGTATTGAGTCGTAAAAAACAGGTTATTCCTGTCATGGAAAAGCAGTTCTAAAAGCTGTTGTGTGAAAAAAGGCACCCTTAAAAGACGTTATCTCATTCAAAATCCTAAAGAAGTGATTGCATATCTTGCAACCACTTCTTTTTATAAAAAAGCAATACATCAACTCTACCTTGAAAATCACTCTCGCCACACTGATCGTTTTGGTGTTTTAACTTTTCAGTTTAATACTTTAGATCAGATAAATGCTTTTGAAGCAGATGTAAAGTTGCATATTATCAAGAATGTGAGTGACGATAAACGCTATAAAAATCGTTACCTTTCACTGTTTGGATTACCTCTGAACTACGATTTCTCTCTTCATGAAGTGTTTAAAAAGTGTGAGATGATCGGTTTAAGGGAGCTTGATTTTTCTTTTTCTCATGGCATGAGCAGCCAAAAAGTGCTGAAAGTTCTTTTGTATAGGGAAGTACAGTTTTTAGAATATGAAGTAACGTTGCTATTAGAAGATGATGCAAAAGCACTTAAAAATCTTTCTAAAATTGCAGAAAACATACGCTATATTCTAGGGATTGGTAGTGTTACTTTTGATAGTGCTCTGATTCAGTGTTTACAAAAAGCTTTTGAAGTATTTTTAAATCATGATAGAGAAAAGTTACTTCAATTTGTGCAAAGTTCACACTATAGGACGTTGCTATTAGATATACGCTTTTTCTTACACGAGCAAAGCGGTTTTTATTTGCTTCCTAAAAGTGAAATGCCTCTTCTTTTCTTTGTGAAAAAGTATCTCAAAAAAGAAGAATTTCGTATTGCAAAAAGGCTTAAAAGGGCACTTTATTAACATTTCGTTTGAATTGAAGAGGTACTATTTTAATAATAATTTGGGATATTGCGGTACAATAGCACACCCATTTTTCTACAAAGGATAAACAATGAAAAAAAACGACATTACATGTAGGTCTCGCTCTTAGCGCAGCATTAATTTTAATGAGTGGGTGTGCAACATCCGAGCTTCAGACAAGTGCACGAATGACACAGAGTGTTTTCATTAACCCTGTGGCTAAAGATAAACGAACCATTTTTATTTCAACTAAAAATACCAGTGGTGCTCCGATTAACTTAGAGAACCGTATTATTCAGGCATTGTATGCTAAAGGATACACCATCGTAGATGATCCTGAAATGGCAACATATGTGTTGATGACGAATATCTTGTTTTGTAATAAAAAGAGTGAAAATAATGTTGTAGGTGGCGCAGTAATGGGTGGCGCAGCAGGTGCGATTGCCAACTCTGGTAGTAATGGTCGAAGTATGGCAGCTGCTGGACTTGGTGGAGCGCTTGTTGGTGGACTCATTGGCAAAGCAACGGAAGATACGATCTTCCAAATGCAAGTGGACATCGTCATTCGTGAAAAAGCCAAAGGTAAGGTTATGGCAAATACGGGTACTGTAGGTGGACAAGCTGGCATTCGTGATGGTCAAAAATCAGGTACAATGAACAGCTTTGGTGGACCAATCCGTGATGCCGATGCAAGTGGTAAAATGTACAGCAACACCTACTCTTCAAGTTCACAATCGTATGAGAGTGACTATATAGAGCATAAAACAATGATGTTTGCAGAAGCCACTAAAATGAATTTGACACTGTATGAAGCAACCCCAATCTTGGAAGATAAAATTGCACAACAAGTCGCAGGACTATTTTAATACTTTGACACGCTTCTCAAGCAAAGCTTGAGAAGCTACGTTATACTAGGTACTGAAGCTTGCCTCTTTCGAGGCAGAAATAGACTCTTTTGGTGCTGATACTATGGATATTCAAGCTCGCCAGTGATTTGGCAATATATTTTACATGTAGGAATTGTTTTGGAGAATAACGACAACAAACAACAGAAAATTGTTCAGATGTTTAATGAGATTGCAGGGACTTATGATACTGCCAACCGCGTTTTAAGTATGGGCATTGATATTCAGTGGCGTAAAACAGCGTGCGATGAAACTTTTGCACGCTACACTAAGCCAATCGAGCTTATCGTGGATGTCGCGTGTGGTACAGGCGATATGATGGGCTATTGGGCAAAACAAGCCAAAAAAGCAGGACGAAGCATCGGCAAGATTTTAGGCGTTGATCCTTCCACTGGTATGACGGATGTGGGCAAGCAAAAATTCCCCGAGTTTGAATTTGTCATCTCCGAAGCGACTGAAATTCCACTTCCAAATGAAAGTGCCGACATCTTAAGTATCAGCTATGGTATTCGCAATGTCGTACGTCGCCAAGAAGCTTTTAGTGAGTTTGCACGTGTTGTCAAAAAAGATGGCTATGTGGTCATCTTAGAATTTACCAAAGATGAGAAAAAAGGCATTTTCTTTGCTCTTAAAGATTTCTATCTCAACAAAGTGCTCCCCATTTTAGGTGGACTGATCTCTAAAAATAAAGCAGCCTATGAGTATCTTCCAAACTCCATTGAAGGCTTTTTAACCCCGACTATGCTTCAAAAAGAGCTCGATATCGCAGGGTTTGAAACGGAATTTATCAAAAGTTTTTCGATGGATATTTCGACGTTGGTCATTGCTAAAAAACGCTAATGAGCCAAACCCTTAGCGTCTCGAGTTTAAACAACCAAATTAAGTCTCTCCTTGAGACAACCTTTTTACATGTAAGCGTGGAAGGTGAGGTTTCTAGACCCACCTATCACAGCTCAGGGCATCTCTATTTTACTCTCAAAGATGCTGACTCTTCCATCTCCTGTGTGATGTTTAAAGGCAATACAAGAACGTTGAAATTTCAAGTGGAAGAGGGCATGGCAGTGGTCGTTCATGGCTCCATTTCGGTTTTTTCACCGCGTGGAACCTATCAGATCAACTGTACGATGATGGAACCTTCCGGCAGTGGAGCACTCGCAAAAGCCTATGAACAGCTTAAAGTTAAACTTGGTGCTAAAGGCTATTTTGAAGCAGAGCATAAAAAGTCCTTGCCTCGTTTCGTTAACCATATTGCTTTGGTGACTTCAGGCACTGGTGCAGCGCTTCAAGATATGCTCCGCGTGGCAACGAAGCGTTGGCCATTAGTAAAAATCACTCTGCTCGATACTCTGGTTCAAGGTGAGGGTGCGAAATTTGCCATTGCTTCCAATATTGCACGGGCAGATGCGCTTGGTGCAGATGTGATTATTGTTGGGCGCGGTGGCGGAAGCGTGGAGGATTTGTGGGCATTTAACGAAGAAATTGTAGCCGACGCTATCTTTACATGTAAAACACCGATTGTTTCCGCAGTAGGGCACGAGATCGACTATGTGATCAGTGATTTTGTAGCCGACTTAAGAGCGCCAACCCCTTCTGCGGCGATGGAGATGATTCTTCCTGATAGTGTCGAGATGTTGCAACGCATTGATGGTTTAATGGAGCGCTACAACCTTGTTTTTGGTCGCATTTTACGCTCTAAAGAAGAGAGTTTGACACATCTGACGCGTCTTTTTGCCAAACGCTCCATCGATGAAAAACTCTCTTTGTGGAAAAATGAGATTGGCATTTTACAGAGTCAATACAACGATAAAATAGCACTTCTATACCGAGAAAAATCACGCCAAGTGAATCTTCTTAAAGAGCAGATTATCTTTCAAACCAGACAAAATCTGGCTAAAAAAGAGCAATTGCTCTCTTCTTACACGATTGCGCTAAACTCTAAAGAGCCAACACGCGAACAAAAAGAGTGTTATGCTCAGATTGTCAAAGGGGGTAAAAAAATTGCCCTTGAAAAGATAGCTGAGGGTGAAATTTTTGAGCTCCAAACACTGCATACCATTTTAAAAGCCAAAGCCTTAGAGAAAAAAGTCCTTATCAAGGAGTCATAGATGCGTTTTTTTGCCATCTTATTTTCGTTGTTTGCGGATGTTTCATCACGTGTTATGGATGTTCCAACCCGCACAAATGTGAGTGAGCGTCTTTTAGTCTTAACGCCGAAGACTCCTAAAGCGGTTGTTGTTCTCTTTGCAGGCGGACATGGTGGACTTCAACTCTCCACTGAGGGAAAGTTTGGTTGGGGTGAGGGTAACTTTTTAATGCGTACGCGTGAGCTTTTTACTCAAGCGGGATTGATGGTAGTGATTGTCGATGCGCCAAGCGATCGACAAAGAGAACCTTATCTGAATGGCTTTCGCCAAACCAAAGAGCATGTGCAAGATATAAGCTCTGTTGTTGCATGGATTCAAACGCAGACGACTGCACCCATTTGGCTTGTGGGGACGAGTCGAGGTACACAATCGGTTGCATACATCGTAACGGAAAATTCAAATGGCATTCATGGTATTGTGTTGACTTCTTCCATTCTTTATGATGCAAAAAGTGATGCTGTGACAGAAATGAAGTTAGAAAAACTCACGATGCCTGTTTTGGTGATACATCATCAAAAGACGGCTGTTCACACTGTTCGTTTGACCTGATCCCTTCTTTAATGAATAAACTCAGTGCTTCTTCCGCAAAAGAGCTGATTGCCATCGAAGGCGGACAAACCAAAGGTGATCCTTGTAATGCCTTTGGACATCATGGTTTTAATGGTGTTGAGCAAGAGGTGGTGACTCAAATTGTCAATTGGGTTATAGCCCATTAAAGATGATGTTGCTCTTTGAATGCTTCTGCTTCATGAATCGCCTTGACGATTTTATCTGAAAGAACAGGAAGCTCGTTGTATTTAACCCAGAGAGTATCTTCAACAATATCGTGAATTTCACCTGCAATTTCAACTGCTAAACGTTTCAATCTTGCTAACTCTTTTTTGAGCTCTTTTTCATCCATAAGTTCTCTCTCCTTGTGTGATATTTTTGTTACAGTTGCAAGGAGTATTCCTTGTGGAGCAAGTATCTATTGAAGTAAAATTTAACAAGAGTTAAGATTATCAAAGATAACGTATTAAAATTCAGGTTTATTGAATTATTTGCTAAGTACAATTAAGGCAAAATGAACGAAAAATAGGTATATTTATTTTTAATAAGGAGCCTTTTATTAAGACTCAAAAAGCTATCAAGTTTTATCTTCTTTACCTTTTTATTTTTTTAATTACCCCTGTATTGCTTTTTTCAGAAACTACTTCTCTTTCTCCAACAATGGCTTCATTGCTTACCAATGATGAAAAAGCATGGCTTTTAGCACATCCAACGCTTAATGTTGGAATGGACTCTGAATATGCTCCCTATGAGTGGGTCAATAAAAATGGAGATTATGTTGGTATGGCAGTGGATTACTTGCATCTTTTGGAGAAAAAACTAGGGATTCATTTTAAAATTGCTAAAGGAAAATCGTGGAGCGAGGTTGTGGAACTGGCTAAAAAAGGGGAAATAGATGTTTTAACTAGCATTGTTCAAACACCTGAGCGTTTACAATATTTTCTTTTTTCTGAACCTTATCGTGACACACAGACAATGATTGTTGACAATGGTGAAGGTAAATTTATAGGCAATTTGGAGCATTTATCGGGTAGAAGTGTTGCTGTTGAAAAAGGTTACTTTACGCAAGAGTTACTCAAAACAAAATATCCCAACATAAAAATAGTATTAGCCAATACTATTTTAGAAGCTTTAACCTCTGTGATGGAGAGGAAAGCAGATGCTTATGTCGGTGACATGAGTGCTATTAACTATGCGATTAAAAATAATGGGCTTGCGAAGCTACGTATATCAGGACAAACAGAATTTTCAAGCCAACACCGTTTTGCCTTTTCAAAAAATAATCCTATGCTTGCTACCATTATGACAAAGGCCATGGCTTCTATTTCAGCTGAAGAATCCGACGCAATCTTTAATCGTTGGATTGGTATGCGGATAGAACAAGGTATTCAAGCTAAAACACTTCTAAAGTACAGTGTAGGACTTGCTTGTTTGTTCATATTGTTCGGTTATTGGTATTATAGATTGCATTGCGAAATAAAACACCGCCAAGCAGCGGAAATGCGGGAACATCACCGCAATACTGTTTTAGAAATGATTGCAAAAATGCTCCCACTATCTAAAATTCTTGAGTCCATTGTTCAAAATGTGGAAGAGCAAAATCCAAAAATGCTTTGCAGTATCCTTTTACTTGATTCTGAGGGTAAGTTTTTTTCACAGGTGATTGCGCCACGCTTGCCTACATTTTATAATGAAGCCATTCAGGGTGTTTCTATAGGTTTAGGTGTTGGTTCATGTGGGAGTGCCGCGTATTTGAAAAAGCGCGTTATAGCTGAAAACATCGATACACATGTTTATTGGCAACCGTATAAAGAGATAGCTCTTCGTGCGGGGCTTCAATCGTGCTGGTCAGAACCAATTCTTTCATCAAGTGGGGATATTTTAGGAACATTTGCTATTTATCACACATGCCCACAAACTCCTATCACAACAGATATTGCCATCATAGAGCAATCGGCTAATCTTGCGAGTATTGCAATTGAAAAGAGTATATCAGCCATCAAACTAAAAGAGAGCGAAGAACTTTATAGACGCTTGACTGAGGAAGTAACCGATGTGATTTGGAAAGTAGATCGTGACTTAAAAATTACCTATATAAGTCCAGCGGATGAGAAATTTAGAGGCTATAGAGCTGATGAAGTGATCGGTCATCACGTTTTTGAAATGTTTGCACCTGAGAGTATTAAAATTATTTCTGAAAAAATAAAGCAGAGGTTCGAAGCGCAACAAAAAGGAATGCGTACGGAAGAGTTTGTCACCTATGAAATACAACACAGATGCAAAGATGGTAAATTGATTTGGGGTGAAATTATTTCAAAGCCAGAATATAATGCAAGTGGTGAGATTATTGGCTTTCACGGTATTACGAGGGAAATTACAGAGCGAAAAGCAATGCAAGATCGTGTGCAACAATTAGCATTTTATGATTCTCTTACAAAGTTACCCAATCGCATACTGTTAAGTGAGCGACTAAGTTATATGTTAGCTGAAATGAAACGGATTCAAAAGTACAGTGCACTGTTCTTTCTTGATTTAGATAATTTTAAATCGCTCAATGATACCTATGGTCATAGCATTGGGGATTTATTACTGTGCCAAGTTGCACAGAGGCTTCAAAAGTGTGTCCGAGAAATGGATACAGTAGCACGCTTTGGAGGAGATGAATTTGTGGTGATTTTAAATACACTTCATGAAGACAATCAGGTGTCCGTTGAACAAGCTCATCGCATTGCCGAAAAAATTCTTCAGAGCTTGTCTGCTCTTTACGTGCTGAATGTATCCCATGACAAGAGTCAAGAGAAATTGGTCGAACATAAATGTACGGCAAGTATCGGGGTATTGGTATTTAAGAGTGCTGAGAAAACACCTGACGACCTTTTAAAACAAGCGGATGCTGCGATGTACAAAGCTAAAGAGGCTGGGAAAAATAAAATTTCTTTTTATGAAGCTCCCTTTTAAATAGTTAATAAGTGGAGATAGTCTCTATAAAAAATTGCTTCTTAACTTCACTTAAAAAGGAGGCTTTGAAACTGTTTTTGGCTAAGGTTTTAATCTCCTCCTTGTTTACATGTAAACTTTTCACTACTGCTTCATAGTTTTCATTGATATATCCACCAAAATAAGCAGGATCATCAGAATTGATGGTTACTAAAACACCTTGGCGCAAAAGCTTCACAATATTATGCTCTTGCATCCGTTTCACGGCTTTTAGTTTGACATTGGAGAGCGGACAAATCGTCAAAGGAATTTGTTTCTCAATGAGAAAATCCACCAATTTTACATCCTCCTCGCAGCGAATGCCATGGTCGATTCGGTTTACATGTAAAAGGTTAATCGCTTCCCAAATATAGGAGCTATCTGCTTCTTCACCCGCATGTGCCACGATTTTATAGCCTTTTTTGGCACTTGCCTCAAAAACACGTTCAAATTTGGATGGCGGATGCCCCACTTCACTGGAATCTAGTCCAACACCAATAATTTTATCTTTAAAGGGCAGAGATTGTTCCAACGTTTCAAATGCATCTGCTTCGCTAAGATGGCGCAAAAAACTCATAATCAGAAAAGAGCTAATACCCAGTTCCTCTTCAGCTTTTGTAAGTGCTTTTGTAATGCCATCCACAACGGTTTTAAATGCAATTCCCCGCTTAGTATGTGTTTGAGGATCGAAAAAGATCTCTACATGGACAACGTTTTGAGCTTTACATGTAAGAAGGTATGCCCATGTTAGATCAAAAAAATCAGACTCGTTGATCAGCACATTAGCGCCCGCATAGTAGATATCTAAAAAAGATTGCAACGAGGTGAAGTTGTAGGCACTTTTGATCTCTTCAATGTTTTGATAAGGCAGTGCAATATTGTTTTTTTGAGCGAGTGTAAACATAAGTTCAGGCTCGAGTGTGCCTTCAATGTGAAGATGCAATTCAGCTTTGGGAAGTTTTTGGATAAGCTCTTTCATGAATTCTCTTTTTGAAAATTATAGCAAAATTAGCATATTGAATAGAAATAGGCAAATTTCAAAGCGTTCTATGCTAACGTTATTGTAGAGCTTTTGCTAGAATTAAGCTATAAAATATCTTCTTAGGAGTTACCATGAAAATAGCACTTATCACAGGCGGCAGTAGAGGTTTAGGCAAAAGTATGGCATTACATTTGGCGCAAAAAGGACATGATGTCATTATTACCTATCAAAATTCAAAAACAGAAGCGCAAAATGTAGTAGATGCGATACAAAAGCTAGGTCAAAAAGCAGCTTTGTTACAGCTAGATATTGCTCAAACAAAAACATTTCCTCTGTTTTTAGAAACGTTTAAAGCGCTCCTTGCTTCACAGTGGAACACCAATCGTTTTGATATTCTCATTAACAACGCAGGTATTGGGATTAACACTCCTTTTATAGAGACAACGGAAGAGCAATTTGATACTTTGATGAACATTCATCTCAAAGGAACTTTCTTTTTTATTCAAACCTTGTTACCAATCCTCAACGATGGGGGTAAAATCCTCAATATCTCATCAGGATTGGCTCGCTTTAGTTTACCAGGGTTTGCAGCGTATGCCATGATGAAAGGTGGCATTGAAGTTTTGACACGGTATTTAGCCCTTGAATTAGGAAAACGCAACATCTCCGTGAATGTTTTAGCTCCCGGTGCAATCGCAACAGATTTTGGTGGGGGTGTGGTGAGAGACAACGAAAATGCTAATGCGTTTATTGCGTCCCAAACAGCGCTCGGACGAGTAGGGCTTGCCGATGATATCGGTGCAGCCGTTTCATTACTTGTTTCTGATGATGCTCATTGGATCAATGGCGAACGTATCGAAGTTTCTGGCGGAATGCGTTTGTAGTACAATAACACTCAAAAAGAGTCAAAGGGTATGGTGTGGAAGAAAAGCTATATGAGCTCGCCGTCTTACTTCAAGAAGAAGCTCGCAAAGATGGGCTTAATGAGACAGGTATCGCTAACATCAAGGTTTTTAAAGCCTCAAGTGTTACTGAAGCGTTGCATACCGTGTATGAGCCTTCTCTTTTCATCATTGCTCAAGGTGCAAAGAGGGTGATGTTAGGATCCAATACTTATTGTTATGATGCCTCTTCGTATTTAGTCTCTTCGATGAATTTGCCAATATCAGGGCAAATCATCGAGGCATCGTTGGAAAAGCCATTTTTGTCGATGCAACTTTGTTTTACACCTGAATATATTTTTGATCTTGCGTCGCAAATGGATTCTGTGAAAAAAGGAACAATCCAAACGCCTTTGGCGATGAGCGTGCATCGCGTGAGCGAAGAGTTGATTGACGCAATACTCAGATTGGCAAAACTCTTTCAAAAAGCAGAGGATAGTTCTATTCTAGCACCACTTATTATCAAAGAGATTCTTTACCGACTATTGCAAGGAGAGTATGGTGTTGTTTTGCGACAGTTTGCGTTGCATGGCTCAAATGCAAACCGTATTGCTCAATCGATTGAGCTGATAACTTCGGATATTTCAGAGCCTCTGCACGTTGGACTTTTGTCGCAAAAAGTCGGGATGAGCGTCTCGGCTTTTCACAAACATTTTAAATACGTGACAGCGATGAGCCCTCTTCAATACCAAAAACAGTTACGTTTGCAAAAAGCCCGTGAACTATTAGTGACCAAGATGAATGAAGTAGGGGAAGTTGCATATAATGTGGGTTACGAAAGTCCTTCTCAGTTTAGCAGAGAGTATACGCGATTTTTTGGTCTTTCGCCTCAAAAAGACTTGATGCAGTTTAAACGAGAGATAAAAAGTGTGTGACATTTTTTAAGAAGAGTGGAGTTATACTTTTGACGAAACTTATTTCTCAGGGCAGGGTGTAACTCCCTACTGGCGGTAATCTTACATGATAAGAGAGTCCGCGAGCGCTTTTACATGTAAAAGTAAAAGGTCAAGCAGATTTGGTGTGATTCCAAAACCAACGGTTAAAGTCCGGATGAGAGAGAATGTAGTGCATTATTGCCATTGTTGATGACAAAATCGTGTGTCTATATTTAAAGATGCCCTGATTCTGGTAAGTTTACTCACCTTCTAGGAGTAGACCATGAATCAAATTTGTAGGGACTCGTCCCTTCACTCTTCTGTTAAGCAAGCCATTGCTTCGCTTCAAAACCAAAACGGCGTGATCGTTATGGACAATCCGGGTCGTGAAAACGAGGCGGATATTATCTTCCATGCAGGCTCCCTCACCACAGAACAAACGGCACTGTTGATTCGTGAATGCAGTGGCATTGTTTGCCTTTGTTTACCACCGCAAAAAGTCGATGAACTTGAACTTCCCATGATGGTCTCGCACAATAAGTCAAAATTTCAAACGGGTTTTACCATTTCGATTGAAGCCAAAGAGGGTGTGACCACGGGTGTTAGCGCACGCGATCGCCTCACAACCATACAAGCGGCGATTCATTCAGAGGGTAAAACGAAGATCGTCTCACCAGGGCATGTTTTTCCCCTTCGTGCTAAAGAGGGCGGTGTGTTAGAGCGTGATGGTCACACCGAAGCTTCTGTGGATTTGATGCGTCTTTCAGGACTTTCACCGTATGCAGTTTTGTGTGAGCTGACCAATCCTGATGGTACGATGAGTGTAGGCGATGCGATTTATGACTTTGCTTCTAAACAGGGGTTTCCGATTGTTAGCATTGATGAGATTATTGATTATCGAAAAAAGCATACGCTTTAAGATGTGCCCGTTATAGGCTTTTGAGCTTATAACGGGCACTCATTTGGGCATGAACAAACTGTTTAAACTCACTAAAAAGTCTGCTTTGGTATTTGCTTTTATGGTAAATGAGGTAAAACGATCGATCAATTTTTAAGTTAACCAAGCTCACTTCAAAGAGTTCTCCACGTTTTAGTTCATTGGTAACGGCAACTTTGGAAAGACAGGTGATGGTTTGTGGATTATTGAGCAAAATGGTTTTTGCCTCTTCAAATTCGGAGAACTCCATTACGATTGTCAAATCTTTGGCAATTTCACCCAAAGCATCTAAAAAAACTTCCCTCGTCCCAGAGCCTTTTTCTCTTAAAATCCACTTTTTATGAAATAACTCATCAATAAAAAATACTCCATCCCCAAGACAAGAATCCCCAGAGACAACAATAAGTTGGTCATCGCCAATAGCTTCTTTGAGAATGTCTGCATCCTCGCACGAGGATTCGATAAATCCTATGTCAATGGTCGAATCTTTTACCATTTGGATAATCTGAGAAGAGTTTTGAATGTCTTTTTGAATCGTTACCTCTTCATGCTGTGCCAAAAAATCAAAAACAATTTGTGGAGTGATAAAATCCCCAATCGTTTTACTCGAAGCGATCTTTAAAATTCCCGATATTTTACTGTTCTTAAAAAAATCTTCAGCATCATTCAACGCTCTAAAATGCGAATAGGTTTTCTCTTTAAAAAGCCTGCCGATTTCATTCAGCACCAATTTTTTTCCGATGCGATCAAAGAGTTGTTCTCCTATTTGCGCTTCTAACGACTTGATGGCAAGAGAAATAGCAGACTGGCTGATACCCAGTTTTTGTGCCAAGTTTGAGATATGTGAATCTTCACAGAGAGAATAAAAAAATCTCAACTCTTGAAATGTCATAGCCCCTCTTTAATATAATATATTTATGATTATATCAAATATAATTTATTTTACTTATCAAAAAAATGATTTTATAATGACACAAAACTTTCAAGGATACCTATGTTTCAAAAAGAAAATCGAAATAACACCTTAAGTGGTATTTTATTTGTAGCGCTCTTTTCGATGAGTGCAACGTATATGGCTGATTTTGCTGTTTTGAAACATCTTGGTATTAGTCCTTTGATTGTGGGTATTGTACTGGGTATGATCTACGCCAATACCTTGCGCAACAGACTCCCCAAAGAGTGGGTTCCAGGCATTCTCTTTTCAACCAAAACCATTTTGCGAACGGGAATTGTCCTTTATGGCTTTCGCATTACGTTTCAAAACATTGAAGCGGTGGGAACGGCAGGCATATTTACCAGTGTTGTGATCGTTGCTTCGACCTTTATCATCGGCTATTTTATTGGAACAAAAGTGTTAAAGCTCGACAAAGAGACAACGATTCTTACCAGCGCGGGCAGTTCCATTTGTGGTGCGGCGGCTGTTTTAGCGACCGAACCGGTCATTAACGCGGAGCCTTATAAAAGTGCTATTGCGGTCTCTACGGTTGTGGTATTTGGAAGTATTGCCATGTTTTTGTATCCATTTTTATACAAATTGGGTGTCATTCCGCTCTCTCCTGAGGCGATGGGCATTTACATTGGTGGCACGAGTCATGAAGTAGCGCACGCGGTGGCTGCTGGTAATGCTGTGGGTGTTGAAGCTGCAAAAACTGCAGTCATCGTGAAAATGATACGTGTCATGCTTCTTGCCCCTTTTTTAGTCATTTTAGGGTTTTGGTTGGTACGCACAACACAACACGTTGCTCAAAAACAAAAAAGCAAGATTACCATTCCTTGGTTTGCCGTCTTTTTTATCGTTGTTGCAGGATTTAACTCTTTTAACTTTTTACCACAAAGTCTGGTTGTTGACATTAATGCGGCGGATACGTTTCTGTTGACTATGGCGATGACAGCGCTAGGAATGGAAACGAGTGTGGATAAATTTAAAAATGTGGGGATGAAGCCTATCTATTTAGCGACTATTTTATTTGCATGGCTGATGGTGGGCGGCTTCTTTATTGTCAAATTCTCTTTGAGTTTATAGGTAAAGAAGAATATCAAGCTCTAGCGATTCTGGTTTGGTGGCGGGCGCAAAACGGTTGACAACAATCCCACTTTTATCGACTAAAAATTTGGTGAAATTCCATTTGATCGCTTCAATACCCAAAAGCCCCTTTTGCGCCTCTTTTAGGTAGGCGTAGAGCGGATGGGTATGTTCACCATTGACATCGATTTTGGCAAACAGAGGGAAGGTTACGCCATAGGTCAACGAACAAAAACTCTTGATCTCATCTTCATTCAAAGGTTCTTGGTTCATAAATTGATTGCACGGAAAACCTAAGATGACAAATCCCTTATCTTTGTACTTTTCGTATAAAATTTCTAGCCCTTCATATTGACTTGTAAAACCGCATTTACTCGCAACATTGACAATGAGTAAAACTTTATTTTTAAACGTACTCATTGAGATCGTTTCGCCGCTAATCGTTTTGACTTCAAAATCATAAATACTCATGAAAACTCCTTGTTTTTACAAAACATGAAAGGTAGAAAATTATAGCAAAGTTATGCGCTAGTCTCGTCCCAAAAATTCAGAAGCTTCGGAGATGATCAAAAATGCTTCGGGGTCGTACTCGCGGATAATGTCTTTTAAAAGTTGAATTTTTGACATTTCAACGGTCACTAAAATCATCGTCTTTGTTTGCTTTTGATGATGCAATCCAATGCCTGTAAAAATTGTACCATGCTCTTCTATGCGCTCTCTGATCTGTTCGGTTAAGGCTTCTACGTTGTTGGAGACAATCTTCACCACTTTTTTCGATGGACGACCAGTCAGAATAACGTCAATGACTTTGGCTGTCACATACACGCCAATCATACTATAGAGTGCTTTTTTGAGGTCACCATAAACGAAGATATATGCAAACATGATAGTAACATCGATGCTTAAAAGCACTTCGGAAGCTTTAAATTTACTTTTCATTGCCACGATTTCACCCACCACAGAGGTACTTCCTGTCGAAGAGCGTCCTTTGATGACTAAACCAACACCTAGACCTATGAAAATACCACCAAAAATAGCGGCTAAGAGAATATCATCGGTGAGTGGTTTGAGGTGCAGGAATTCTCGAAAAAGATCGGTGAAAAAAGAGGTTGCAAACATCGCAAGCAAGGTTTTAAAGGTGTATTGTTTCCCAAAATAGATAAACCCTAAAATGATGAAGGGAACACTCACAAGCATGATGAGTGTTCCTAGTGTGAGCGAGGTAATGATATAGTGGAGTATCAGTGCGATACCAATGCCTCCACCGGTGACCATATTGTTCGGTGATAAAAAACAGACAACGGCAAAAGCCATCGACATTGTGCCCAAAAGGACATAGGTGTATTGAAACAGCGCTAAGGAGCGCGAAGGCAATTTCATTATTTCAAATACCCCATCAAATTAAAAATGGGCAACTTGCTACTACTTTCCAGTTTTTTCATCCATTTATCCACAGCATCTGGTTTTTCCCAAACAGCATGGCTTACATTGGAAAGCTCTTCAACTTTGGTTTTAGCGGTTTGAATGGAGCCTACTTCATCAATAAGGTGAATCCCAAGGGCTTTACTGGCGATAAAAACTTGTGCATTGGCAAATTCATTGGGTTTAGCCAGATTGAGTCCGCGTGCGGTGGCGACATCGGTGATAAAAAGTGTGTACGCATCATCAATCAGCTCTTTAAGCGCACCGCGCTCTTTGGGGGTCCATTCACGGGTGAACGTTCCCATCTGCTTGTAATCGCCTGCGGTAATGATTTGCTCCGAAATCCCCAGTTTTTTAGCCAACTCCGCCACATTGGGCGCTTGGAAAAGTACCCCAATAGAGCCAATAAATGCGCCAGGATTAGCGATGATGTAATTGGACCAAATCGAAGCATAATAACTTCCACTGGTCATACTGCCAGCAGCATAGGCAACCACAGGTTTGTGTTCGCTCAAACGTTTTACCGCCATTGAAAGCTCGATGGAAGGGGCTAATGCACCACCAGGAGAGTCTACTTGTAAAAGCACCCCTTTGATTTTGTCATCTTTGTCTGCTTTGTCAATCTCTTCTAAAATATCTTGGACATTTAAGATTTCACCTTCGATTTTAACAATTGCAAGGTTTGGGTTTTTAAGCTCTTCTTGAGAACCATAAATGAACACTAAAAGCAGTATAAAAAGCATTGCTTTAAAGTGGTTTTGGATGTAGCTCAAAATAGCGCCGATCCAGATAAAAGGTTTTTTAATCAGTTCTAGCATGGTTGTGTTTCTCCGTCAATAAAAGTTAAATGGGTTTGGTGTGTGTGTAAGATGAGTTGTAAAGCCACATCTTCTTTCTCGCACGCTTGGGGTAAGGTTACCACGATAAAGTCGCTATAGCGCTCTTTTTCAAGGACGCCACATGGTAGTTGCAACGCTTTGGCAGCGTTACATGTAACGCTTTGTAAAAGCGTTTGTGCAAGGCTTGAAAGCTCTAATTTGGGGTGTAACATCAGAGCACTTCGCATCTCATCCCAGAGGCTGAGTGAAATGTTGGAGCTAAGACCATCGGTTCCTAGGGTGAGGTTAATGTTCTCTTTTTGCACTGCTTCAAGATCAAGTTTTCCTACACCTAAAAGTCGGTTGGAAACAGGGCAATGGGTTAGAGTTGCTTGTTGTTCGGCAATCGTATCTAACTCGTGTTTTGTTGCTTGTACGGCGTGGGTGAAAAGCGTTGGATTTTGCGAAAAGAGCTCTAGGTATTCGACCGCTTCACACATCGGTTTGGCGTGTGGATTAAACGCACTAAAGAAGCTTTGAAAATCGCCACTCCCTGTATCAATCCATGCACGCTCCGCAGGGCTTTCCATAAAATGCGTCGAGACCACACATCCCTCTTCACGAGCAATTTGAAGCGCTTTTTTAGCCAAAATCGGGTGTGTTGAATAGGGCGAATGCACTGAAACGGCAGGTATAAAACGTTTACATGTAAACTCTTGTGAGGCTTCAAGTCGTCCTCTGAAATCTCCATACATAGCATCCACCGCACTGGGGACTGAACCTAAAACCTCATTGAAATAAACGACACGTTGAGGTGCCTCAACACACGCTTCCAAGTCGGCTCCAAAACTGCTGATGGCACCTAAAGTTGTAGTGCCACTTTTGAGCATCTCTTGGAGTTTACATGTAATGAGTTCTGTTGTTGCAAGTGCACTGAGCTCTTCACGGTGTTTGATGACAGAGCGAAGCCATGCAATAAAATCGCCATAGCGAAGCATACTTTGGTTAGCACTAAATTCTAAATGCACATGGCTGTTGATGAGACCAGGTAAAATCACACTATTTTGAGGTGTTTCGATCACGGTTACTGTGGGGTGTTTGGCTTTAAGTTCCACACTTGTTCCCACTTCGAGGATGTGTGTGTCAAACAAAACAGCACCCTCTTCAATGATCTCAAACGACTCGTTGCATGTTAGTACAAAATCGGCAGTTATGAGAGTCACTTTTTTTCCTTTAATTTACTTATGGCGTTCTTGCAGAACTTTGTATATATTTTTAAAGCGAAGCTTCAAAAACAACAGTAGCACTAGGTTTTTCTTGGCAGAATGCCACGTACCTATAGCGCTTTTTGTTCAAAGTATCTCTTAAAAAAAACTTCTTTTATTGAGTCTAAAAAAAGATAAATTGTGGCGTAATTGTATCCTAAACTAACCACTGATATAATAAGAGTAAATTTTAAACAAAAGGTAACTCATGAAAATTGTCGTGGTTCAAGGTCCAAATCTCAATATGCTCAGTCACAGAGAGCAAACTATTTACGGTGGTATGAAACTCGAAGAGATTCACTCTCAAATGGAGACAGTCGCCAAACAAAATGGTTTTGAAATCGAATTTTTTCAATCAAACTTAGAGGGTGAAATCGTTGACCGTATCCAAGAGTGCCTTGGCGATGCCGATGGTATTATCATCAACCCAGCAGCGTATACCCATACCTCTATTGCGATTCGTGATGCCATTAGCGCGGTCTCTTTGCCAGCGATTGAAGTGCATATTAGCAACATTTACCGACGTGAAGAGTTCCGTCAAAAAAGTATGACCGCAGCTGTTTGTACAGGACAAATCAGTGGTTTTGGTCCTTTTGGTTACCACCTTGCGATGATCTCAATGATGCAAATGCTTGGTGAACTTGACGCTCTTCGTAAAGCACAAGCAGCACAACAACAAGTCGCAAAAGCATAAGAATGAACTACATTCTCCAAGATGAAAACGCGCTCTACTTCGAGTGCGGTTTTTCATGCGATCATGCGGTTTTTTTGAAACTT